>CBFGXU010000076.1:0-12108 GCA_965652935.1 uncultured Nitrosomonas sp. | reverse complement strand
ATCCAGTGATGTTGTCCTCAGAGCTATCGGTTATTTGTCCGGTATTGAATCCTCCTCCCTATCCTCGTCAGTCTCGCCAGCTTGGCGAGGAGGGTAAATTAACGCTAAAGCTCGAGTTAAATGAAAATGGCCGGGTGAAGGAGATACAAGTACTTAATAGCAGCGGATATCATCGTCTTGATGAAGCCGCCGTTGCGGCCGTAAAAACTTGGCGTTGTAATCCACCGCTGCAGAATGGGCAACCCGTGCGCGCTATTGCCTTGCAACCGTTTAGCTTCGTATTGGAAGAATAGAAGTTAAATGAATCTCTCACTATTTTAATGATGTGTCAGTAAACTTTGAGTTGCATTTAAAAGAAATCTGAATAGCGATGGTAAAAACAACCAGATGAACTTGCTTATGAGTTAAGCAATTCATCAGATAATTTCTATAAAAAAACAGATTTATATATATGGCGATACCTCTGAAAGTTCTAATCCTGGGCCATGGTGAAATGGGGCAGGCAATGGAGTATTTGCTCAAAGATCGCCATCAACTGGATATTTGGGAAAAATTTCCGAGAAATAACTACCCGTATGCCGTCTTGCAAGAAAGCATACCGCATGCAGATATCGTATTGTTCTGCTTGCCAGTTAATCCGCATCGTGAAGTTGTCCAGCAAATCGCACCACGGATGAAAAAAACTTGCCTTTGCGTCAGCATCGCTAAAGGATTGGATGAAACGGGCAAAACCGCGGCACAGATCTTTTCAGAAAACCTGGCCATGCACCAATCGTATGCGCTGCTTTATGGCCCCATGATTTCCGAGGAAATCCGGGCGGGTCGTTATGCTTTTGGCCAATTGGGTTGTCGTGATCTTGCTTCATTGCATGCCATTCAGACCTGTTTTCGCCACACTAAGCTGTATATCGACCATACTTTTGACATTACGGGCATCAGTTGGTCAGTAATTTTAAAGAATGTTTATGCCATGGCATTCGGTATGGCCGATGAACTCAAACTGGGTGATAACATGCGTGGCTATCTTGCGGTTGCAGCTTTACATGAGCTCAACCAGATTGTTCATCGGATGGGTGGACAGGCAGGCAGTCCCTATCATTTGGCAGGATTGGGGGATCTCATTACCACGGCTACCAGTGAAGGCTCCCATCACCATGAATTAGGGCGCAGACTGGCAAGAGAAGAAACTGATGATATTTCGGGAGAGGGCCCTCATACTTTGAAAATGATCAATCAATATCAATTATTCAACACCTCGAATTATCCGTTATTTCAACTCATAAACACGATCGTGATACATCCCAGGAACGTAAAACTTAAATTTCAAGAATACCTCGAACATGTGTTTGTGAATTGCGGAATCAAAGGCTAAAAGTTATGACATAGGATGTGCTATTTCCAGCCGCATTCCTCACAGAATGACATTGCCTGGTAACATCTTATTGACCTGCAGGATAGGCGGGGAGAAAGGAAAAATATTTTCGCTGCTGAACTAAGGGCCATAATTACTAATGACTTTCGCGCGTGCCCAGCGCTTCCTTTGCCAGATAACTACGCCTGTCACTGAGAGTGTTGCGACCAATAATCCCAATATGGAAACCATGATGCGACCCGGCAGGCCGAGGATGCGGCCGGAGTGCAATGGAAATTGGGCATCCAGAAAAATATCGCCTGCGCTGCCGCTTCCTGGAATTCTGTCGCCTAAATAGGCGCCATCCTGTCCGTCGAAATAAAGCCAGGGATTGCCGAGGCCAAATTCAGCATGATCATGTCCTGGTTCATGAAATGTCACCCCATAAATACCATATTCCGATGCATAAAACAGCCCTCCGAGCGGGGTTTCCCAGTTTCTTCTGTTGGCCTCTGCGCTGGCAAGCTGAATGATCTCATGGCGTCCGATGAGAGGTTCGATCGGTTCATCGTGCGGGTTGGGTGTGCGCATTGCAAATGGATCGAGTGCCAGTTCAGAAAAAAATGCCACAACGGGACGTGTGACTTCCAGTCTGAGATTCATCGATACGGCGGTCACGGCAAGGATTAATAGCAGGCCCCATATCCATACTCCACCGGAGCGGTGTAAATCGAAATTCAGCTTATAACCGCCTTGCTGCCAGCGGAAAGCAAAGGATTTGCGCCAAGTTTGAAAATTGGGAAACGAAATCCATAAGGCGATGAAACAATCAATGCTCCATACCATCGCCAGTATGCCCATAAACACAATGCCCAGTTCAATATCGAATACGTCCGGAATGTGCATGCTGTAGTGTAATTTGTACAGGAAAGGCAAAAAATTTTCCCGGCTGAGTGAAATTTCTCCCCACATGCGTGAGCCACGCACTTCTCCATTTACCGGATCCAGCGCGATTTGATTGAAACCCAATTCATAGGCTTTGCCTGTATTGGGATCGAGGCGACCAATCACGCCGAGTCCCAGGTTCTCATCGGGCTCAAGGGATAGCGGCACCCAGGTGACCAATATTCTTGGATCAGATGCTTCAAGCTGGTCGGCAAGCGCTAAGGGAGGTAAGGCTTCTCCTTCACTTTGTCGTTCAAATAATTGGGGATTCAACCATTCATCAAGCTCATGATCCCAGGAGATGATTGCGCCGGTTAATCCGGAAATAAACAGGAACACCGCCAGAAATAGGCCAGCCCAGCGGTGCAGCAGGGTAAGGATTTGACGGCCTGCTCTGGATTTAATGGATGGTTTTTCCTGCTCAATGTCAGCAGGTAGATTGGATTCGAGAAATTTTTTCATAGGCTAAATTGCGCTATTTACAGCGATCATGGATGCCCTGGCGGTTTCAGTTTTATTATTAAATAATTTCTGATGATCAAAAGTCAAACGACCATTTTCCATGCGTATGAGTCGATCGGCCAGATGAAAGTAGCGGTCATCGTGCGAAATGACCAGTATTGCCTTGCCCATTGCACGTAATTCCGGCAGCAGCTCATGATAGAAAATATCTTTGAAGACAGGATCCTGATCAGCCGCCCATTCGTCAAACACCAGGAATGGACGATTTTCCAGATAAGCAATGACCAAAGCAAGCCGTTTACGTTGCCCTTGGGATAAGGCAAGCGTAGTAAAGGCGCCGTCCTGGACTTTTACTTTGTTTTGCAGATGGAGTTTCTCCAACAGCTGATTTCCTTTCTGATCCAGATTCTTGCCATGATTTGTTTCAAGCAAGCGATCAAAAAGATGGAAATCAGAAAAGATGGTCGTGAAAAACTGCCGGTAGTAATCACGATTGGTATCGTCAATAATATTGCCATTGAGAATGACTTTGCCTTCCTCCGGCGGATAGAGCCCTACCAGTAATTTTGCTAGGGTAGTTTTGCCGCTGCCATTACCTCCGACCAGAAAAGTGATTTCTCCGGGATGAAACTGCAAATCGATGGGCCCCAGGGTAAACATTTCATCTTTCTGTTCATGATAATAGCGATGCAATACGCTCTGTAACACAATGGATTGGAGCGCTGGCAGCTCGACTGTACTGGTTTGAGGTTCCGAGGAAAACATGGAATTTGTGATTTCCTCGATTCGATCAGCGGATACCTGCGCAAGATTGGCACGAGGAATATTCAATAGTAGCGCTTCGAGAGGCCCTACCATATAAACAAAAACCAATGCATAACCCGTCATGATTAATGTTCGATCAGGTACATCGCCAACTAATAGAAACAACACCATGCCAATGAATGCATACAGTAAAAAGTTACCCCAGCCTGCTGAGGCTACAAAAATAGACATGCCGAACGTGCGTTCTTTGCGCACTTTCTCAATGGACCGCTTGAGCACGTCCTCATAGAAAGTGATGCGCTTATCGCGATTCAGGCGTAATTCTTTTGCACCGTCGGTAAGCGAGCGAAAATAAGCGAACAATTTGTCCTGTTCCTCGGCAGCGATGTCGAGATGATGTATAGCGCGTAAATGAACAAGATGATATCCCAGTGAAGCAAGTCCAAGCACGAGGACTGCGAGCAGGAAAACATGCCATGATAGAAAAGCCATATAAATCAAACAACTAATAACAATGGCCGCATTGGTAAGAATGACGGGAAAAGTGACGAAAAATTCGGCAACACGACTACAGTGCTCAGAAAGGGCGGATTGCACACGTGCGGCACCTAATAATTCGAGCTGACGATAATCGGCACTCATCACTCTTTCAGCAATGAAACTGCGCAGTTCAGAATGAGCGCGCTGTCCTAGACGTTCAAACAAAATCGCTGTCATTATGTAATTTAGCATCACACATAATGCAGTCACTGCAAAAATTAACCCCATTTCTTTATAATCAGACTCTGCTGCCGTCAGAGCAGAACTGATTTGCGCGATTAAGAAAACGCTAAGAATACCATGCAATATGCTTGCAAAGGATGCGCCCAGAAGCAGAGGTTTAGATTGTTTAATAAGATATTTCAGCATGTCTTATCCGTTTTAATAAAAGAAAATATATTTAGAGAGACGAATGACAGGGATAAATGTTTACTCTGCTGCGCAATACTTTCAGTAAGTCATCAATGATAAGCACTTAATCCACAAGCTCTTTTTTGGTGAGCCAATAATATTATTCATCAATAGCACAACATTTTTGTGCTCAACTTCTTACGTGTTAACCAACAATTGATATCTCTTAGTAATAAAATTTATAAATAATAATACTTCTCATTCGTCTTCAACCAATAAGATAAGTGTATTGCTTAATCAAAATTTCTTGAGGACAAATGGAGCTCAGTCGATTAAATGATCAGTCCGGTGAATTATCGGAAGCATCGCCGATACTTCCGGTAAGCGTGTCATGTTGCCCGGATCAGATTTGTTATCAAGCGATTTACGAAGGTACCGCACTGCATGTGCAAAATGACGCTAGCAACAAAAAAACGATCTGGCATTTGCACCGGCAATTGGACCATCTGAAACTGGCTTGGGCTGATCCTCATTCAGAACAACCTGAAGTGACCGAGTTGCTGGCAGCAGTGGAAGCTGCATTTGCCCATTATCCGCACCAGAAGAAATTAAGCCTATCCGTTCCTGTCGAGCAGTTTGAAGAGTTGTTGGATTCAGGTATTTTAGTTGCCGAAGACAACCAATTGTCTGTTTATGCGGAGCTTTTTTGGCAGCAGGCGCGGATGTGGCATCCATTAGCCCGCCGCCCGGCTTTTCCGATTCGCTATGTCTTCACTCATGGGCGGCGCCATCCGCTGCGGCCGCCAAAGCCCAAGGGTACCGTCTACCAACGCTATATCACGTGGCTGGGTCGTATTTTGACATTCCGAACCGTTGATCCTGCTACTGATTTAGGTTGCTTTAATCGCTGGATGAATGACCCGGTGGTGGCAGAGTTCTGGCAGGAAACAGGCGATCTTGCTAAGCATCGGGTTTATCTCGAAAGCATCCAGGCTGATCCGCATGTGATTAATCTCATCGCTTGCCTGAATGACGAGCCATTTGGCTATTTTGAAATCTATTGGGCCAAGGAAGATCGCATCGCTCCTTATTACGACGTAGATGATTTTGATCGTGGCTGGCATGTACTGATCGGGGAACCCGACATGCGTGGCAAGTCATTTGTTACCGCCTGGTTGCCCTCTATCTCGCATTATCTGTTTTTAGATGATGACAGAACACAGCGAATTGTCATTGAACCCCGCGCTGACAATCACAAGATGATCCGCAATCTTGCGCAATGCGGATATGCGAATCTGAAGGAATTCGATTTCCCGCACAAGCGCGCAATGCTCGGCATGTTGTTACGCGAACGTTTCTTTACTGAACAATTATGGGTGCCTCACAGTATTCCGTCACCCCATTCTTTATCTTTATCCTGAGGATTTGGTTATGAAAATTTATGATTTGATCGGCATTGGTTTTGGCCCATCCAATATCGCGCTTGCCATTGCACTCGAAGAGCAAAAACAGGTCGGGCATCATACCGAGTCTTTTTTCATCGAAAAACAACCCAGTTTCGCCTGGCATGCCAATATGATGCTGGATAACGCGCACATGCAGGTCTCCTTCCTAAAGGATCTGGTCACCATGCGTAATCCAGCCAGCCATTTCACGTTTATCAATTATCTGCACCAAAAGAACCGGCTGCAGGATTTTATTAATCTCAAGACTTTTTTTCCAAGCCGTCGTGAGTTCAACGATTATCTGGCTTGGGCGGCAGCGCATTTTGATCACTGTTGTGCCTATGGTGAGGAGGTCATCGAAGTACTTCCAGAGAAATTGGGCGATGAAGTTTCGTTGCTGCGAGTACGTTCACGTGATCATACGCAAACCGTTCATGAACGGCTGACCCGCAGTCTGGTGATCAGTATTGGTGGCCATCCCAGGATTCCGGATTGCTTTACCTCCCTAAAAGGGGATACGCGTGTTTTTCATTCCAATAACTATCTGAAGGAAATTACACAGCATAAGCATGCCAAAAAAATTGCTGTAGTCGGCGCGGGACAGAGTGCATCGGAAATTTTTATGGACCTGCATCATCGTTCCGATACCACACAGATTGATCTGATTATGCGTGCCCGTTCGATTAAGCCATCGGATGATAGTCCTTTTGTGAATGAGATCTTCAATACCGATTTTACCGATTATGTGTTCAATAGCTCTGAACAGGAACGCAGCAAGATACTCGACGAGTTCTGGCATACCAATTATGCAGCACCTGATCTGGTTTTGATTGAGCAGATCTTTAATGTGTTTTATCAGCAGAAGGTTTCTGGTGTTGAACGGCACCGTTTTTTGCGAAGACATGCAGTCAAGAAAGCAATTGCCCAACCCAAAGGAATTCAGTTCATTCTTCAGGATTTGAACACCAATCAGGAACGCATCGTCGCTTATGACGCAGTGGTACTTGCAACAGGTTATCACCGCGATCACTACAAGTCGCTATTGGCTTCACTGATGCCTTATGTCAAGGACTTGAGGGTCGATCGTCAATATCGGGTATGCGGTACACCGCATTTCAAGCCAGCCATTTTCCTTCAAGGTGCCTGCGAAGCCAGCCATGGCCTGAGCGATACCCTGCTGTCGGTGACAGCTGTGCGTACCAATGAAATAGCACAAGCGGTCATCCATTTACTTAGTCAGTCAAAAAGCCGACCGTCAAAACGCACGATATCTTCTGCACTAGTCTAGCCACGGGAACTTTTTTCTGATATTGAATCATCAATTGTAAAATTAATATCTATTAAATCATGAAGTTATTCAAAAAAACCAATAAACACAAACGAAATATTCAGCTAAAATGTTTCATGCTGATATCTGCGCTACCATGGGTTATTTTCAATAGTCATGCGCAGTCGCAGCAAGGCATAAACAAACCCGTTGAATCAAAAACCCAGCAGACTCAGGATACTGTAGAAGCAAGCAAGACCGAATCAGATAAATCAAACCCTCCGGTTTTTCCGACGGTAACGGTTAAAGATAAGACATCCGAAGAAGTCGTGGGAAATGTAGCCAAGCGCAGCATGACCGCAACCAAAACCGATACGCCGATCATCGAAATACCGCAATCCATATCAGTGGTTACGCGTCGTGAAATGGACATGCGAAGCGTGCAAAATTTCACTGAGGCTTTACGTTACGTGCCCGGTGTTACCGTGGATCAGTTCGGGTTTGAAGGACGCGGGTTTGAATATTTGTTGCTGCGGGGTTTTAACGGCCTGAATACGGCAAATTTCCGGGATGGTCTGAGTAATTCGGCAGTCGGCTTTTTTACCCAGTTTATAACAGATACCTATGGGTTGGAGCGAGTGGATGTATTGCGCGGTCCATCTTCAGTCCTGTTTGGACGTGGTGATGCCGGGGGTATTGTCAATCGAGTGACCAAGCGTCCGAGCGCTACTCCGATTCGGGAAATCGAGTTTCAATACGGCAATTTTGACCGCAAAAGAATTGCCGCTGATATAGGTGTTGTCAGTAAAGATGGGACAATCATGTTTCGATTGGTTACGTCGGCGCTCGACACCGATACGCAGGTCAGATTTCCCAATACGGGTGGAGATAGGGCTCATAATGAACGTTTCTATATTGCGCCATCGCTAACCTGGCGTCCTACCGTCGATACAACCATTACATTGATGGGAGATATACTCAATAATCGCAGCGGCGCGTCCCCGTTCTATATTGCTGCTCCCGATGGCTCTCGTACCAATGTACTGCAAAGTGATCCGAGATTCACCCGATACGCGGCTAACCAGGCATCATTCAGCTATCAGCTTGAGCATCATTTCAATGAAATCTTTACCGTGCGGCAGAATTTTCGTTATGCTCAGCAAAGGGGGCGCTTCCAGGATCTGTTTACGACCGGATTCAATTCAGTTAATCAGCCCACACTGGCGGACCGTGACGCGTATGCCACCAACGAGCGGCTGAATCAAATAGTACTCGATACCCACTTGCAGGCAAAGTTCAATACCGGTCCGGTTAACCATACGACGTTGCTGGGTGCTGACTGGAATCAGACCAATCTAGCGCTGAAATACTTTCAGGGATATGCCAGCGGCTTTATTCCTCCTTCCATTGACATCTTGAATCCAGTGTATTCTCAACCAATCCCCAGGCCTGATGTATTGGGAATGAATCTGAATCAGAGAATCGACCAGCTCGGTTTTTACATTCAAGATCAATTGCGTTATAAGGAAAACTGGATTCTGACCCTAAGTGGGCGCTATGACAGAATTCACTCCAAGGATAACGATTTACTGAATGCCGCATCCATAAAAAACAAGGATAGTGCATTTACCGGTCGGGCTGGTTTGACCTATCTTTTTGCGAATGGCATTGCGCCTTATTTTAGTTATTCGCAATCTTTTTTGCCGCAACCTGGTGTCAGCAGCGACGGTAGGCCTTTTGACCCTACGCGCGGTTCACAGTATGAAGCAGGTATCAAGTATCAGCCGGTGAATGGAAGGAGTCTATACACGGTGGCATTTTTTGATCTGACCAAAACAAATGTATTGACGCGCGATCCCAATGATGAAACGGGCTTTCGTCTTATGCAGACAGGTGAAGTGAGATCTCGTGGCGTTGAATTGGAAGCACGTGCAGAAGTGTTGGCTGGTTTGAACGCAATCGGTTCCTTCACTTATATGGATGTAGAAAATATCAAGGATACTGATTTCAAAGGAAACAGGCCTGTACAAGTACCTAGTACCATGGCATCCGGTTGGCTGGATTATTCCTTTGGCGCGTTAGGCATTGACTGGTTGCGGGGGTTTGGGTTGGGCGGTGGTGTTCGTTATGTGGGCAAGGTCTTTGATGATCAGGGAAATACAAGCTCGACCCCGTCATTTACTTTGTTTGATGCATCGCTTCGTTACGAAAAAGGCCCCATGTTATTTACCATTAATTCCAGCAATATATTTAATAACCAATATATTGCTTCTACTTTCTTTGGCAGACACTTTCTCGGAACGGAGCGCACCGTGATAGGTACCATGACGTTCAGATTCTAGGAGCCTGTCGGACTTAAGCAATCGTAGCGAGCCGAATGGGAGAACGAGAGCAGATTTTCTCAATTTTGAGGCGCATAGCGAGATTATGCTACGAAAAACTGAGGAAATATGAACCGTTATCCCATTGGCGCAGTAGATTAGCCTTAAGTCCGACAGACTCCTAGTATGTTGCGTAAGTTTATTTTTATATCATTCTAATTCTTATGGAGAACATTTGATGCCCCTCGATGCGGATCTGGCGGCGTTTCTCGAGCTTGTTGAGGCAAGAACAACCAGTGGAGAAACACCATTGATGCACATGTTGTCGCCTGAAAGAGCGCGGATGGAATACGATGCTTCCACGCGGATACTGGATGTTCCCGGCCCAGCGGTTGGAAGCGTTACTAATCTTGATATCGCCTGCCGGGATGGGCAATTGATCAATGCGCGGCTGTATTCGCCGACTGAGTTTGTCGGAAAATCCGGGCCTTTTCCGGTATTGCTTTATTTCCATGGTGGAGGATATTGTATTGGTGGTCTAGATTCACATGATTCATTATGCCGGTCACTGACGGCACTGACGCCCTGCTGCGTGCTGAATGTCGCATACCGGCTAGCGCCTGAATATCGGTTTCCGACTGCCGTGCATGATGCCCAGGACGTATACCAATGGATGCTTTCAACCGGCAGCACTGCATACCATCTGGATGTAAACCGTCTGGCCGTAGGAGGGGACAGTGCAGGTGGTACATTGGCGACTGGATTGGCCATAGCAGCACAGCAGGAAAAATGGCCGCAGCCAGCCTGTCAGGTATTGCTTTATCCTTGCACCAGCGCCTGGCAGGATACTGCCTCGCATCACCGTTTTAAGCACGGCTATTTGCTTGAGGCGGAAACACTGCAATGGATGTTCAGGAACTACCTTCCCGCGGAAACAGACCGGATGGATTGGCGTTTTGCGCCACTGCAGGCGAGCAATTTAAGTAATCTTGCTCCTGCATTCCTGATTCTGGCTGAATATGATCCTTTGCTGGACGAAGGCATTCAATATGGTGATAAACTGAAAGCCGCCGGGGTTTCCACCCTTGTTAAGATCTATCCTGGCATGACGCACGATTTTGCCCGCCTGGGTAACATTGTCAGTGAAGCCGATCAAGTGCGTAAAGATATCGCCCATGCACTTGCTAAGACGTTTTACCCCGATCAGAATATGAATTAGCATAGCGATCCGATGTTTTTAGGTTGTTATTGATGATCAGGTGTCATGTAGGAAGTGGCTGGATCCGGGTAAACCGGATCTTTATTTGGATAGTGCTTTTCATTATCCTGACGGGATGCAATATACTGCCTCAGCGGCATGTTCAGGACGTGGGTGCGGCGATACCGAGTCAGTGGGCTGAAGAAAGCAAGGATTTCAGGCAGCCGATACCGACGCAGTGGGTGGAAACTTTTGGTGATGCTCAACTCAGCGCCGTGGTTGACGTTGCGCTGGCTAATAACTATGAACTGAAAGCGGCGGCGGCAAGGGTTGATGCGGCGATCGCGCAGGCGCGCATCGATGGATCGGGCCGCTGGCCGCAGATTTTCTTTACTGCGGATCATCAACAAGTTCAAATTCGCGAAGCGGGTTTCGGTTCATCGAGATTCAGCGTGTTCGAGGCGTTGTTTGGTATGAGCTGGGAACTGGATGTGTGGGGACGGATACGTGATTCCCAGCAAGCGGCGGTCCAGGAAGCCGATGCGATCAATAGTGATTATTATGGCGCACGGCTATCTCTGGCGGCACGGGTGGCGCAGAGTTATTTTGAATTGGCTGAGGCAAAACTGCTGGTAGGGATCGTCGAACAATCGATCAAAGATCGCACGGCCGTCGCCAATCTGGTACGTGGACGTTTCCAACGCGGCCTGGTGCGCGGCCTGGATTTACGCCTGGCGCTTACCGATCTGGCAAATGCTGAAGCGGAGCTCAAGGAAGCCCATAATCAGATTCAGAGCATTGCGCGTCGGCTGGAGATTTTGCTGGGCCATTATCCGGCGGGAAAGGAAATGCAATTGGCAACGCTTCCGCCACTGCCTGCCGATATTCCTGCTGGAATACCAGCTGAATTACTGGAGCGGCGACCGGACGTGGTGGCAGCATTTCGCCGTCTGCGAGCGGATGATCACAGAACAGCAAGTGCCAAAAAATTGCGCTTGCCACGCATTACCCTGACCGCTCTGGGCGGCACGCGCAGTGCTGACTTGACTGAACTGGTGGATCCCAGAGCTGCAGCCTGGAACGTATTTGCCGGTCTCATGCAACCCTTGTTTGCCGGCGGACGCATTGAGGGGGAAATTTCTCGCAATCAGGCTTTTGCAGAGGAAGCGTTAAACCTTTATAAAAATACGGCATTGAATGCTTTCCGGGAAGTTGAGCAGGCCTTGGCAGCAGAAGAATGGTTGCGGCAACAGGAGGTCTCGCTCAGGAAGGCCGTTGAGCAGACGGAATCCAGCCAGAAGCTGGCTGTTTATTCTTACCGTAACGGATTGATTGGCATTCTCACTTTGTTGGACAGTTATCGCAGCACGCTTAATGCGCAAAGCGCTCATCTGTCTGTCACCCGGCAATTGCTCAGCAATCGTATCAATCTTTATCTGGCCCTGGGCGGAGATGTGTGATGG
>CBFGXU010000075.1:0-12120 GCA_965652935.1 uncultured Nitrosomonas sp. | reverse complement strand
AGGTTGATTTCCGCTTGAATCTCCATGTCAACCGCCATCAGGATGTGCTGGTCGGCTATTCAAAAATGTGGAGCGGTACTTTCCTGGACAAGCAGGTGCCAGGCATCTCTCCTGATCTTTTCTATGTCCAGTACAACATACGCTTCTAAATTCGGTCTGGATTAAACAGCAACGGCAGCCGAACCCGGCTGCCGTTGTCATTCAAGCTTTAGTTGCTTAATTGATCTGTATTCTCCTAGCGCTGCTAGTTGATAATAAAGTCTCGCACAATTTTTATTTGGTTCTCATCCATCAGCATGGGTGAATGACCGATGCCGGGCAATTCGACGATTTTGGCTTTTGCGCAACGTTTCTGCATTTGCGCAGCCGTTTCAGCTGACAATACATCTGACTCCATGCCACGAAGAACCAAGGTAGGTATGTTTAATTGATCCCATTGCTGCCATAAATCAATATCCTTAATCTCATGTGCTTTAAAACTTATTGAAATTCTTGGATCATAGCGAAAACCATAAGATCCATCCGCATATTCACGAACGCTATGAATAGCCATATGATTCCATTGTTCTTCCGTTAAAGGTCCAAAAAAAACGGATATTGCTTTCATGTACTGCTTAAATTCTTCAAA
This sequence comes from uncultured Nitrosomonas sp., assembly GCA_965652935.1. Classification (GTDB taxonomy): domain Bacteria; phylum Pseudomonadota; class Gammaproteobacteria; order Burkholderiales; family Nitrosomonadaceae; genus Nitrosomonas. The sequence continues at coordinate 11,492 of CBFGXU010000075.1, read as the reverse complement.
ACTTTTGAAGCACGGGTCTCTGCCGACATAATCAGCAATTCTTCTCAGTGCAGCTTCGGGAATTAACGGACCAATATCACTCATTACCAATTTATTGATTGGACTCGGTATATCCGGTTGTATCGCTAAAAACATCCCGATCAAACCACCCAGAGAAATACCCACCCAATCCAGCGTAATCGCCCTCTGGTATTGCGCTTGAAGATGGGAAATTAAAGATATGGCATCAGAAAGATATAACGGGTAATAATCGTAGTCATGCGCTTGTTCCAGCCAGTCACTCTGGCCACGCCCCACAATATCTGCAGCAATCACTCTACAGTCAGATTGTAGTGCGCGCGCCAGGTAATCGAAATCACGACAATTTCGTGTTAACCCATGCGCGCATATCACCACATGCGGGTTTTGGGGATCTCCCCAGTCGGTATAAGCAATCGAGTGTGGTTTTTTTTGCTCTCCATCGCTGCTGGGCGTGGGCACAAGCAATCGTTTTACAAGTACTTCCATGATTTATGTTATTTTTGTTCTTATTTCAATTAAGCGCGTATTGACTGAAATTTCAGCGCAAATAAATTTTCAAAAGTCATTTTATTGAAAAACTTATGACATAAAATCTCCTACCAGGCAAATTCTGTATATCAAATAGTGACATACGACATACCATACGCACATTTTACCCTTTAATTCGAGTGAATATAAAATTCATAGCTATTGAATAGAAGCAAAATATGAGACTGTCAGAGCTTTATTGGCATCGTATCACGCCATTACATTTTCTTTTATGGCCCTTAAGGGTTGTATATGAATTTTATCTAACACTGAAGAAATTATGCTATTGGCTGGATATTCTTCCTTCAGTTAAGTTGCCGATCCCCGTCATTATGGTCGACAGTATCAGTGTTGAGGATGGTGGCAAAACGCCGCTGGTAATCTGGCTTATCGATTGTCTACTCAGGCAGGGTTACCGCCCGGGAATCATAACTCGTGGCAATTCTGACCACCCCGGCTTACCTAATGCCGTGACTTCTGCCAGTAACCCCAATGTGGTGGGAGGAAAAACTTTCCTACTGGCGCAACGTTGTGGTGAAGCTTGCCCTGTCTGGGTTGGAGATGATAGAACCGAAGTGGCTCAAGCACTTCTGAATGCGCACCCTGCTTGTAATATCATCATCTGCAATGACGGAATGCATGATTACCGGCTTGAACGCGACATCGAGATAGCGGTTGTTGATTTCTCCGAACCAAGCTTCGGTAATGGTTTAGTATTACCTGCCGGCCCTCTGCGAGCAAGTCTCCGATATTTGAGAAAAGTCGACATTATCGTTACCAATGATAAGCAGAACTATGTGGACGCTAGGCAATGGGGAAAAACCTTCAATATGAAGCTCGTCAATGAAACGGCTTATAACATGCTACACCCGGAAATCCGCCAGCCAGTTGCAGATTTTAAGAACAAACGACTGCATGCAATCGCCAGCGGAGGCAATGTGGAATGGTTTTTTAATTTCATCCAGAAAGCAGGTTTAACTGCGGAATTCCACTCTCATGCAGAAAATCATCGGTTCATTGAACAGGATATCCATTTTCCTGAAACTGATGTGATCCTGATGCCTGAGGAGAATGCGCTACAGTGTCAGCGTTTTGCGAAAGACACGCTTTGGGCATTACCGCAGGATGTCTGGGTAGATAACGAATTACAGGCTATGCTGCTGAAGAAACTTGGCAATAGACCTGGCTAACTGATAAGGCTTTACTAAATATTCTCTTTCAGAATCTTATTTTTCTGTTGTTCAAATTCCTGTTCCGTAAGCACTCCTTTTTCCCTCAATTGCTGCAAGCGTTGCAGCGCAATTATTTGATGGTTTTCTGGTATCTCTGCTGCAGAAATCGTGGATTCACGGGGGATAACAGGCTGTGCTTGTACTACCCCCAGGAATTTTCCTATTTTAAACAGGATTATTTTTATAAAACGCCATAACTTGGGCAGCAGCCAGATTGCCACACACAGAAAAAGAATAAACAATATGAGAAAAACTTCCGGGTGCTTCAGAGCAGTCCATAATCCGGAAAGTACCAGAAAATCTCCCGTAAGAGATGCCGACCAATTCGTAAAAGGCTCTGGAGATGTATTGATTAACAAGCGAGTACCTGCCTTAGTGGCATGAGTAGTTGCAGCAACACCGCCACCTAAAATCCCGGCAGCAATTTCTAATGCAGGCGTCACATCACCGACTGCACCTGCCGCCAGCATAGCGCCTGCGGGAATACGAATAAACGTATGAATGGAATCCCACACAGAATCCATCCCAGGTATCTTGTCGATAAAGAACTCGATAAAATACATGATACCTGCAGCAGTGATTACCAAAGGATCTTGTAATACTGACAATTCATCAGGTAAAGCAATATGACCTGATGCACCACCCCAGCCAAGCACTAATAAAACAGCATATAAATTAATGCCACTGGCCCAGGAAGCACCCATCATTAAGGCAACCGTTGCTACTAAAGCTTCATAATTTTCCATATCTTGAATTCAACAAAGAATTTGCTCTTAAAACTAAGGATGCGCCACTGGATGTGCCAACAATTTTCAACCACCACGAATTAAAAGTATGGGTATATGGGCTGTTCGTACGATACTTTCCGCTACGCTGCCCAATAACATACGGCTAAAGCCAGATCGGCCATGAGTACCGATGATGATCAAATCTGCCGAGCTATTTTTTGCCTCGGTAACAATCACATGCGCAACCCGCTCACCCCGAGCTTCAAGCAGCTTTCCCTCCACCGCTACCCCAGCTTGCTGGAGTTTGTCCTGCGCCTGTGCCAGTATTTTCTCTCCACTATGTCTCATCGCATCAACTAATTCTGCATAATTCAGATAATTCTCATCGTTAAAATACCAAATATCTTCCAATACATGCACCAACTCTATCTGGGCATTATGGTACTGGGCAAATTTAATTGCTTCGTCCAATGCCTGTTCAGAAATTGCACTGCCATCGATCGGTACTAAAATTCTCTGATACATGACACTACCCCCAAAATAACTATCGCATCCATTTATCTAAAGCCGGATTAAAATTCTATATATTTTTATCTTAATCTGAATTCACAAGCATGACTTAATTATCTGCTCACTTGAATAAAAATTCCTGTATGACATTTCCAATTCCTTTGTCAGTTAATCACCCTCATCCTGGCGCGTGTCAACTTGACGTTCCAAATGCGCTTCCACATCTTTTTGACTGAAGCCGATGGCATGGGCAACCCGGTCTGCATGGCTCACCGTCGATATGCCTGCAATCAGGTGATGCGTTGGACCCTCAGGCATGAATTCCACCTGTAAATATTGACCTATCCCTTCGCTTTGCAGACGCTCGCAGAGTTCGTGGTTATGGGTTACCAGCAAGGTGCTCGCGCCCAGTTTATAAAACCCCTTGAGGATATATTCCGAAATGGTCATTTTTTCTTCAAATGTCGTGCCTTCGGATAGTTCATCCAGCACTACCAGACTGCGCGCAGTAGCGTTAAAAAATATTTCGCGCGTACGCTTGAGTTCATGGCCGAAACGTCCCATGGCAGCGCTGAGTTGGCCAGGATCAGGTACTTGATAGAAGATGTGTTCTGCCGGCACCAGTTGTCCTTGCGCGGCAGGTATGTAACAGCCAATTTGTCCCAGCAACTGGATCTGCGCGACAGTTTTACAGTAAGCGGTTTTCCCGCCGCTGTTCGGGCCGGTAATGATCAGCAGGCGATCCGCCAGTTCAAGGCGAATGTCATTCGGCACATAATCTGGAATAGCCTTGATCAGTAATGGGTTTTTAGCTTGTTTAACGATCAATCGGTGCTGCTTCTCATCGAGAATTTCGGGCAATGCTTTGTCACTGGTCAGCGATCGCCCATAGCGGTAAAAAGACAGTAGTTCATCGATCAATCCTAATGCTTCGATGGCCTTAGCCAATTCCGCGCTTTCGCGGAACTGTTTGCGCAAAGGATAAATGATCAAATCACGATCAGAAACCCCCATTGCCAGCAGAATAATGGGAAAAATTGGTACGGTGAGCGCCAGGATGCCGTAACCGATGTAAGACGCATTGAATTGAGGCATGAAGTTTTCAAAGAAAAACAGCATACCGTACGACGCAGCAAAGAAAATCAGCGTCGGCATCATTTTAAGCAGCGATGGCCGGAAGCGCGAATAGAGATCAAAACCAGATTTTTCCTTTTTCGTTTTGAACTTGCTTCCCGACGAATATACCGGACCTTTCATCAATGCGTAAATGCGTGATTGGCCGAAATCGCAGATGGCATCCAATAAAATACCTAGATAAACTGATTGCGGACGCGGTATTTGGCTGGCAGATTCAACCAGATCCACTGCAAATTGAGTACCATCATTAAATTGCCGGTAGCCATAACCGCCAAATTCGAGTCTATTCGAACGCTCGCTCGGTTCATCTGTAGCCAAGCCGCCAGAAAATTCACCATACAAGAGATGGTTTAACGATTTCTCACCCGAAGAAACTTTCTCGACAAAATGGATGAGCGCATCATACAGTTTCGGATTTGATTCAATTTCACGCAATGCAATTTGCTTTTGTTGCAATATCTGCGCATCTCGGTCGGGACGAGCCATAGATCGATACAGTACCATGCGGCCGATTTCAGTTTGTGTGTGATCAATTGCATCAAACAGTGCTTCGACTTCTATCGCTTCAAATGTTTTGGGATCAAACACTTCATAATTCGCCTCAGTGGGACGAATATCATGCATACGGATAGGTCGATCTGAATCGGATAAGATGAATTGTTTACGCCAAATATCAATCATAGAGAGAGCTTGCGATATGGTTTTTATGAGCGTGTAAAATACGCATATTTGCAACGAAATACAACATAATGTCATCCTATTTCACTCCAATTTATCATTTCTGATGATACCGAGGCTCAAAAAACCGTTACAGCTAATCAGTCTTTTCTTTGTAGTAAGTGCAATCGCGCTTGCCAGCTGGTATTTCACCCGACCGCAGCCGTTGCCAGTTGAGGTTGCCATCACCACATTCGGCCATGTTGAAGCAATCATTATTAATACGCGGGCAGGGACGATTAGATCCTGCCAAAGATCTAACTTGGCGCCTGCTTCTGGAGGGCAGATCGCCAAAATATGGGTCAAAGAAGGCGATCGCGTACAAAAAGGTCAGCTTTTATTGGAACTATGGAATAAAGATCTACGAGCCCAGTACGAACTGGCACAGCGGCAACTTACTATGTCGCAGGAACGCCGCCGCGAAGTCTGTATTCTGGCAGAAAATGCCAAGCGAGAATGGCTGCGCACGCAGCAACTGATCGAAAAAGGCTTCGTCAGTTCACAACGCGCAGATGAGGTTGATGCCAATGCCCGTGCCCGGCAGGCCAGTTGTGACGCAGCCATTTCCGAGATCAAACGTGCTGAGGCACAAATCCGTGTCGCTCAGGCCGGACTGGATCGAACCGTTATCATTGCGCCTTTCTCTGGTGTCGTTGCGCATATCAGCGGTGAGCTGGGTGCATTCACTACACCTTCGCCGCCCGGCATTCCGACTCCTCCTACCATTGATCTGATTGACGACACCTGCTTGTACGTGACTGCACCGATGGATGAAGTCGATGCGCCAAAAATCAGGATCGGGCAAGAAGCGCGCATTACTTTGGATGCCATGCCGGAAAAAATTTTCCCCGGCAAAATCCGACGCATTGCACCGTATGTGACTGAAGTCGAGAAACAGGCGCGCACTGTGGATATCGAAGTGGATTTTCTGCAAATTCCGGCGGATACCTTATTGGCAGGCTATAGTGCTGATATTGAGGTCGTTCTTGAACGCAAGGACAACGTTTTGCGCATTCCTACCCAGGCCATACGCCAAAATAATACCGTATGGATGGTCGATGCCAACCACCGGTTAGTGGAACAGCAACTGGAAACCGGTCTTAGCAATTGGAGTTTCACAGAAGTTCGTAGCGGCTTAAAAGCAGGTGATCAAGTACTGATTTCCTTTGATCAAAACAATATCAAGGCCGGAATTATCGTGCAGCCCAAGGTTCAATAAATAGCCATGATCCGTCTTACAGATATTACACGTACATTTCACATGGGTGATCAGACAGTTTATGCATTGAATAATATTAACTTGCTTATCGCTTCGGGTGAGTATGTTTCAATCATGGGACCTTCCGGTTCCGGAAAATCTACCTTGCTCAATATTATCGGCTTGCTGGACAAATCCGACAGTGGGTGTTATGAGCTGGATAACAGACTGGTCACTGATTTGTCGGAAACCGAGCAGGCACAAATTCGACGCGAAAAAATCGGGTTTGTTTTTCAATCGTTTCATCTCATTCCACGCCTGACTGCCGCAGAAAATATTGAGCTGCCGTTGATTCTGGGCGGCATACCCGCTACACAGCGGCAAATACGCGTAAATGAGGCGCTACAGGCGTTTGAGTTGAAACAACGCGCAAACCATCGACCATCCGAGCTATCCGGCGGACAACGCCAACGGGTGGCAATCGCGCGGGCGACGATCATGCAACCCAGCGTCATCCTGGCTGATGAACCGACCGGCAATCTGGATCATCAGATCGGCGCTGAAGTGATGTTGTTATTGGAAAAGCTACATCGAAGCGGAACCACGCTGATTATCGTCACGCATGATCGGGAATTGGGTGCGCGAGCCCATCGGCAAATCGCGATGCGCGATGGAAAAATATTAACAGATCAAAGTCATGACGCTGACTGATACGCTACAGGTTTCCTTTAAAACAGTGTTGAGCTATCGCATCCGCTCATTGCTGATTATTCTGGCCATGGCACTCGGCGTAGCTGCCGTGGTAATGCTCACGGCTTTGGGCGACGGTGCCAGAAACTATGTAATCAATCAGTTTTCTTCCATCGGCACCCATTTGCTCGTCGTCCTGCCCGGGCGGGCCGAAACTGCTGGGGCATTCCCCGGTGCCATATTGGGCCAAACACCGCGTGATCTGACGTTGAAAGATGCGCAACTGCTAGGCCGGTTGCCGCAAATCCGGCGTTATGCACCACTCAATGTTGGTGTCGCGGAATTATCTGCCGCCAACCGCCTGCGGGAAGTAACGGTTCTGGGCAGCAACGCTAACCTGATACCGATCCGGCATATGAAACTGGCGCAAGGCAGCTTCCTGACACATGGCGCCGAGCATAGCGCTCAGATTATTTTAGGTGCAAAAATAGCCAATGAATTTTTCCCCCGCGGTCAAGCAATTGGACAGCGAGTCCGGCTAGGCGATAGCCGATTCCTGGTTTCCGGTGTTCTGGCACTACAGGGTGAATCGATGGGCTTCAATACGGATGAGATTGTAATTATTCCAATCGATTATGCACAGGCGATGTTCAATACCACCTCATTATTTCGTATCTTAGTGGAGGCAAAAAGTCACAGTGAGATTGAACCCGCCAAGCAAGCCATATTAACAATCCTGAAACAGAGCCATGATGGAGAAGAAGATGTTACTGTCATTACGCAAGACGCAATTCTAGCGACTTTTGATCGAATTCTTCACACCATGACTTTAGCAGGCGCCGGTATCGTCAGTATCAGTTTGATTGTTGCCAGTATTCTGGTAATGAATGTGATGCTGGTGGCTGTCACTCAGCGTACTGCAGAAATTGGCTTGTTGAAAGCCATCGGTGCCACATCCGCCGACATACGCCATTTGTTTCTAGCTGAAGTAGTCTGGTTGTCTCTTGCCGGTGCAGTTTCTGGAGTATTATTAGGGCAACTCGGCAGTTTAATGCTGCGCTTGGCTTATCCGCAATTTCCCGCCTGGGCACCCGTCTGGGCTTCGTTTGCAGGTGTTTTTGTCACACTGATCACCGGCCTTCTGGCCTGTTTATGGCCTGCCAGTCAGGCGGCACGATTGGATGCAGTGAAAGCGCTGAGTAAAAAATGAACACAATCGATACTCTCCAGTTCGCTTTTCGTTCATTGACTGCGCACCGTCTACGTACCCTTTTATCGGCATCCGGAATCGCTATCGGGATTGCCGCAATCATTCTCTTAACCGCCATTGGTGATGGCGTCCAACGTTTCGTACTAGCGGAATTCACGCAATTTGGCACCAATATCATCACGATCACGCCTGGAAAAATCAGCATGCATGGCGGTTCAATAGGTGCCATCGGCAGCGCTCGGTTGTTAACGATAGAAGATGCGATTGCGTTGAAGCAAAGCCGTTATGCCCAATATACCAATGCCAATGTAATGGGTAATGCAGAAATTCGCGCACAAGGACGCAGTCGAAGAGTCACGGTCTATGGCCAAGGACCAGATTCTGCTAAAGCTTTTAATATGCAGGTAGCAACCGGGCAATTCTTACCCCCTGATGATCCGCGTAATCCACGTGCTTATGTGGTGCTGGGTGCAAAAGTGCGTACAGAATTATTTGGAGATGCCAATCCGCTCGGTGCATTACTGCAAGTCGGCGGATCGCGTTTCCGAGTCATTGGGGTGATGGCACCTAAAGGCCAGTTGCTTGGCTTTGATCTGGATGACACAGTTTTTATACCCACGACCCGTGCATTGGAAGTATTCAACCGGCAAGGCGTGATGGAAATCAACTTCTCATATTTCCCGGATGCACCCCTACAAGCCGTGATAAACGATATTCAGCGCATTCTTGTTGCACGGCATGGACGTGAGGATTTCACCATTAAGCCGCAACAGCAAATGCTCAGCACCTTATCCTCTGTATTAAGTGTATTAAAATTTGCCGTCGCCGCATTAGGCGGCATCTCCTTATTAGTCGGTGCCGTTGGCATGGTCACACTGATGCATATCGCGGTTTCGGAACGCGTATCGGAAATCGGTCTGCTTACCGCATTAGGTGCCACACGTCCACGTATTCGTATCTTGTTTCTGCTGGAATCCATGGCACTTTCCAGCATGGGTGGTGTGGCAGGACTCATTATCGGAGCAGGTATCGCATGGCTGCTCCAGCTTCTGATCAGCGGTTTGCCGGTTAACATTCCGTGGGATTATGTCTTCGGCGCTTTGAGTTTGTCGATATTGATCGGTCTTATGGCCGGTGTGATACCGGCCATGCGGGCTGCAAAGTTAAATCCGGTCGATGCGCTGCGAACAGAGTAAAAATACAGGGGATGAACTTTGGTATGAGGATCAGCTCACGTTAGTATGTTTCATTAAGAATTCATTCGCTGGCCATGGTTTTCCGATGTAATACCCCTGTGCATAGTCAATGCCCATATTCTCAATCAATGACAACGTTTCTGCATTTTCAACAAACTCTGCGGTAATTTTCTTACCAAAACCTCGAGCTACACTGCATAACGCATTGACTAAAATCAAATCATCACTATTTCCAGCCAAATTTCGGATAAACGAACCATCTATTTTCACGACATCCACCGGCAGTTCTCTCAAGTAATAAAAAGATGAAAAACCGACACCAAAATCATCCAGTACAAAACCACAGCCTAATTCCTTAATTTCTTTCATCAATCCTCGCGCACCCGGCAGATCTTCCAACGCTGCTGTTTCCGTTATTTCAAACATGAGATTGGCTGGATCCATGTTATGTAACATCAATTGCTGTTTGAGGATTGGCAGTAATTCAGGGTCATTAAAAGCATGCGCAGATAAATTAATGGAAAAATTAACCGCATATCCAGCCTGATAAATTTTGGCAGCCTGCTCAATCGCTTTGCGCAATACCATATGATCAATGGCATGAATTAAGCCAGTATGTTCAGCAGCAGGAATAAAGTCGCCAGGCGAACGAATTGTACCATCCGTATCCTGCATACGAAGCAGTACTTCATAATGTGAAATTTGCTTCGATTGAATACTCATGATCGGCTGCAAATACAGCATGAAATTATCGTGCAAATGTGAGTATTCAATCTTTTCTTTCCAGTACACCAATGTGTGGACACGCTCGCGACTACGATCATTATCTGAAAACAAATACCAGGCATTGCGCCCCATGGCTTTCGCCTGGTACATGGCAAGATCAGCAGCAGCCAATAAGTCATGAATATTAGCGCCATGCTCAGGAAATAATGCGATTCCGATACTGGCCGAAATTTTATGAGTGCGATTGTCGATCGTTAACTGCGCCTGATCCAATTGATTCAACACCTTCTTGGCCACTTCTATCGCACCATCCGCATTAATCTCAGGCAAGATAATTGCAAACTCGTCGCCACCTAAACGCCCAGTAATATCGTCCGCGCGAATCGTCTGATCCAGTATGCTCGCAACGATTTTAAGCAATGTATCGCCGGCTTGATGTCCGCTGGTATCGTTTATGAATTTAAAGCGATCCAGATCAAAGAATAATAAAGCACCTGGATGCCGATATCTTTCCGCCCGGCTTAACACCTGTTCCAGCTCTTCGCTAAAACGACGCCGGTTAAACATGTTTGTTAACGGATCATGATCTGCCAGCCAAGCCAAATGTCCTTCAACCCGTTTATATTCGGTAACATCAAGACCTACTGACAGAATGGATGGGTCTTCTGCAGAATGCCAGCTCAGGTGCGAATGCAGCCAGGCCACATGGCGTGTTGATCCATCTTTACAATGCGTAATTGCCTCATGACGTAATTGCATTTTCTGCCCGGTATGAATCTCTTTAAAGTGTGCCAGCGATTCTTCTGATTCATATTCTGGAATTAATACCGTTAAAAAGGATTTACCCTGCAATTCGTTTTCTGCATAATGGGTTAACCTCTCACCATACGCATTGAGCGAGATTATTTTTCCTTCGTAATTTTGGGTTAATACAATCGCCTGCGCCGTATCAAGCAGATTTTTTACAAAATCCCTTTCTTTGCTGAGCTCATCTCGCTGCTCAATTAACATCTTGGTTCGAGTAGAAACCTTGTGTTCCAGCTTCTCCAATTGTAGAGATAAGGCTACCGCCGCTTCGGATAACGTATCCACCTCGTCACTAAAGCGCTGCTCCCGATCAGTCGGAGCCAGCGAGAGACGAAAATTTTCAAATTGTCCACTCGCCAGCAATGGGAGCGCAACAGCAACATCTTTTAATCGCGAAAGTAATCTTGCGAAAATCAGCAGTAATAAAATCTCAGAAATGATCAATCCAATAAAGCCAGTCAAGGCTATCTTCCAAATGGAATCATGAATATTATTTACTGCAGCCGTAACATCTGTAATGACCACCAGATGCGTATTTCCAGGCTCGACCGAATCCAAAGAAAATAATTTTATTTGTTGATACAGATCATTCCAGTGCACCTGTACACCCTCGTGCAACCTATTCACATCTGGGTACAGCTGAGAAGTCATGTTAAGAATCTGATGATTTCTGTCTTTGTTAGTCAGTGCAGAAATTTGAATATTCCAAAGGGAAATATCCAGATCATCTGGATGCGGCCAATGACTTTGTTTCTCTACCAGCAAACCGATATCAGCGCTAAATATTCGCTT
>CBFGXU010000074.1:0-12274 GCA_965652935.1 uncultured Nitrosomonas sp. | reverse complement strand
CGATTTATGCGGCTATCAAGGACGGTAAGGTACATCATGGCGATGACGAAGTTTTCTGGCATACCGACGGCACCGCGGTTCCGGTGGAATATACCAGCACACCCATCCGTGAAGATGGCAAGCTCAAGGGGGCAGTGGTTATCTTCAGGGATATTACTGAGCGCAAAAGAAACGAACAGCAACGTGAAACGGCGTATGAGCAGATCAAATTGCTAAAGGATTTACTGGAAAGTGAGCGTGATTATCTGCGTGATGAAATCAATATCACTATCCATTTTGGCGAAATCATCGGCGAAAGCCAAGCCTTGAAACGCACGCTGATGCAAATAGAAGCCGTCGCCAAAATGCCGACCAGTGTACTGATCCTGGGCGAATCCGGTGTTGGCAAAGAAATGGTTGCACGCGCAATTCATGCCAACAGTTCCAGAGCTGATAAGCCACTGGTGAAAGTAAATTGTGCTTCTATCCCTAAGAATCTTTTCGAAAGCGAGTTCTTTGGACATGTTCGCGGATCATTTACCGGTGCTCATCGCGACCGGGTCGGTCGTTTTCAACTGGCTGCAGGCGGCACGCTTTTTCTGGATGAAATCGGTGAGATTCCGCTGGATTTGCAGGGAAAATTGCTGCGCGTATTACAAGAACATGAATTTGAACGGGTGGGAGATGACAAAACGATTAAAATTGATGTGCGCATCATCGCCGCAACCAACCGTAATTTGAAGGCTGAAGTCGATGCGGGGCGGTTTCGTGAAGACTTGTATTATCGCCTCAGTGTTTTTCCTATCGAAGTGCCGCCATTGCGGGAGCGGGTTAAAGACATCGGGCCCTTAGCAGTCCATTTTCTGAATAGCATCTGTACAGAACTGGGGCATGAGCCTTTATCATTAACCCAGCAGCAACTGGATAGTCTGAATAAATATCATTGGCCGGGTAATATCAGGGAACTCAAGAATGTCATTGAGCGCGCTGTCATTCTCACCAAAGGCAAGCGGCTCAGACTCGATCTTGCAATGCCTGGCAATCACGAAACCAGACAAACGCCGGTACTGATACCAACTGCAGAAACAGAATTCGTAACCGAAGCTGTTTTCCGTGAGAAAGAAAAAATGAACATGCACGCGGCGTTACAGAACGCAGACTGGCGTATATCCGGCATAGGCGGTGCCGCGGAATTACTTGGCATCAAGCCTTCTACATTGGCTTACAGGATGAAACTATACGGCATCAAGAAGCCTGATTAACCGCTCAGTAATCCAATTAGCGACTCCAGATGAAAATCATCACCATCGGAACCCGCTGGTTTTCCAAATGAAGTGTGAGCAAGCGCACATACAATCTCAATAGCAACTGTCACACTTTTTATCATTATTGATGAGGAAGTGCGTCCTAACTGGAGCTCATTTTTCGATAACAGGAATCACAACAAAGCTGCTATGCAGGCGAGCTGCACGGCTATCACGTTGAAGTATCCAGATTCAACGATAATTTTGAATTCCTAACCGAAAATCTGGATCGGGCGTAGCAGAACAAAATTGACTGCCTCGTATTCGCACCGCATTGAAGGGTTTCTGTCACATCTTTAACGGGCAGGAAGTAACCTGTACCTGCTATCTCAGTTAAAGCATGAAACTCAGGGTGGAACAAACTTTTCTTTCTCTACTTCAGCCCTAGGAATCGCGCGACATGCAAACGCCGCCGCCCCAGCCAGACTCATCAAGCAATGCAGAGCTGCTGCTTGACATCGTGCGCAGTCTTGCTCACGAATTTCGGCCCAATGCACCTGCTATAGAACATATGGGTTTGGATCATTCCCTGGAGCGTGACTTTGGTCTGGACAGCTTGGCGCGTGTGGAATTGCTGATTCGCATCGAACGCACACTGGGAGTAAAACTGGGCGAAAAAGCATTCACCGATGCCGAGACACCGCGGGATTTGCTCAAACAAATAGCAGGCACTAAAAGTGTCGCAACGCCCGTTCCAGTTGAAATTCCCGCATTTGCAGAAGCAAAGGCCTATCATTCGCCAGATACTGCATCCACGCTGATCGAGATACTGGACTGGCACGTCGCAACGCATGCCGAGCAGGTGCACCTCACGCTTTATGACGAAGACGAGCACCCTGAGGACATTACCTATCTCATGCTGCAGGAGCATGCCAAGGCATTAACGGCTGGCCTGCACCAGCATGGGTTAGGTTCTGGCGACAAGGTGGCAATCATGTTGCCCACCGGACGTGAATTCTTCGCTGCCTTCTATGGCGCGCTCTATGCCGGCTGCGTACCGGTACCGCTCTACCCGCCAGCGCGTCCTTCACAAATCGAGGATCATATGCGGCGCATCGCCGGTATCATCGCCAATGCCCAAGCCAGCATTCTGATCACGGTTAACCAAGCCAAACCCTTAGGCCACCTGCTGCGCGCGCACTGCGAGTCGCTCCGCGCAGTCACAACCGTCAAGGACCTATCTGTCTTTGGCGCGCAACCGCCTTCTCCGAAGCTAGGACCACAAGATATCGCCTTCCTGCAATACACTTCCGGCAGCACCGGCAACCCCAAAGGAGTCATGCTGACCCACGCCAACCTGCTTGCCAATCTGCGTGCAATGGAACGCGCTTCTGGCATTACCTCGACAGACACTTTCGTATCCTGGTTGCCGCTCTACCACGATATGGGGCTGATCGGCGCCTGCATGGGCAGCCTCTATGTCGGATTCCGGCTGGTGCTGATGTCGCCGCTCACCTTTCTCACCCGGCCAGGGTGCTGGCTATGGGCGATCGACCGGCATCGCGCTACCGTCTCGGCCGCTCCCAACTTTGCCTATGAGTTATGCGCCAACAAGCTCGATGATCGCGACCTTGAGGGTCTGGATCTAAGCTGTTGGCGGCTGGCCTATAACGGAGCCGAGCCGGTCAGTTCGGAAACGATAGATCATTTCGTAGCGCGCTTCGCTCGCTATGGTTTCAGGCGTGCGGCCATGACGCCGGTGTATGGTCTGGCGGAATCCTCCGTGGGGTTGGCCTTCCCTCCGCTGCAGCGCGGACCGCTGGTTGATTGTGTGGATCGCGGCGCACTCACCCGTTCGGATATTGCTCGTAGCGCCCAAGCAGATGACCGCTATGCACTGCGTATCGTTTCCTGCGGTCTGCCTTTGCCCGGCCACGCGATCCGTATTGTCGACGCTGGTGGACGGGTGCTGCCCGAACGTACTCAGGGACGCGTGCAGTTCTGCGGGCCATCTGCGACCAGCGGCTATTTCCGCAACCCTGAAGCAACGGCACAGCTGTTCGATGGACAGTGGCTCAACACCGGAGACTTAGGCTACATCGCGGCCGGAGAGCTGTATCTCACCGGGCGTGAAAAGGACATCATCATTCGCGGCGGACACAACATTTATCCGCAGGAACTGGAGGAGGCAGTGGGTAAAGTGCGCGGTGTTCGCAAAGGCGGGGTAGCAGTATTCCCAGCCAGCGATGCGCACACGGGCACGGAACGGCTGGTGATACTCGCTGAAACGAACGAAAGCAATGCCGTGGAGCGCGACCGGATACTTGCCGAAATTAACAATCTCACCGTCGACTTGGCCGGTATGCCAGCCGACGATATCCTGCTGGTACCGCCGCGTACAGTACTGAAGACCTCCAGCGGCAAGCTCCGCCGTACTGCCTGCCGCGATCTATACGAGCGCGGCGCGATCGGCAGCACCCAGCGTGCCCCGTGGCGGCAGATGGTACGCCTCAGCAGTGCCGCCGCCATGGCACAGGCCGCTCATCTGCTGCGGCGCAGTACCGACTGGGCATGGAGCGCCTGGGCCTGGACGGTTTTTGTTGCCATTGTGCCCTTTGCTTGGCTGCTGATCGTGCTGGCCCCCGGTCTCTCGCTGCGCCGGCGCATTGCGCGAGTGAGCGCACGCTTAGCGCTTGCGCTAACTGGGCTGACGCTGCACGTGGAAGGTATGCAGCATCTCGACAATGGCGCTCCCGTGATTGTGGTGGCCAATCACGCCAGCTACCTGGATGTCCTCCTGCTTACCGCTGTGCTGCCGCCCAGGTTCGCCTACGTGGCCAAACAAGAGCTGCTGCGCAAGCCGGCCGCCGCTATCCCCTTGCGCCGGCTTGGCAGCGCATTCGTTGAACGTTTCGATGACGCACGCAGTGTGGACGACATGCGCAATCTGGAGGAGCGCGCGCGCGCCGGAGAATCCATGGTTTTTTTCCCTGAGGGCACGTTTCGGCGCGAAGCCGGACTACTGTCGTTCAGATTGGGGGCGTTTCTGACTGCTGCACGATCTGACATTCCCCTGCTGCCTGTCACCCTGATCGGTACCCGCTCCTTGCTGTGCGCCGAACGGTGGTGGCCACAGCGCAGTGAGCTGAAAGTACTGATTGGTAAGCCCTTGCATGCCGAGGGACATGACTGGCAAGCGGCACTGCAACTACAGAATGCAGCACGCCGCCAAATACTTGCGCTGCTTAATGAACCTGACGCGGCTGCCTGATCTGTACTATCAATCAGACCCAGGCTGGCGGTATAGGTAGCCGTTTTCCAGCAAAAAGGCGCATTTGCGTGTGGGGTAATAATGAATTTGCTCGAGATGAACATTGCTACATTAGCGGTATTGAATTATTCTGGAGTTTGACCAAAAAACGGCAAGCTCAAGTTCAATGGCGTATCGCTAAACTTTGAACTGCAATGGAAAGAACCAGAATAACGCTGGAGGAACAACTTAATGAGCTTGCTCATGAACCAGGGCATCTCTCTGCCAGCCTAGAACTTTGGAGAACATCCAGTAGCGTCTGAGATTTATAAATGACTTTGAAAAATTAAAAACCCCACTTTGAGTAGGAGTCAGAATTATGGTTAACCGACAAAAACCGCTGGTCATTATCACTGGAGCTTCCGGTAATATCGGTAGCACCCTGTGCGAAGCCTTAAGGAAGAATTATCACGTGGTTGGACTTGATATCCATCCGTGTAAAAAAGCAGATACCAGTATTGACTGTAATTTAACATCGGATCATTCCGTAAAATCCGCTTTTGACAAAATACGCGTGCAGTATGGACCCAAAATTGCTGCTGTTATCCATCTAGCGGCCTATTTTGATTTTTCGGGTGAACAGCACCCGCTTTATCAGAGTGTCACCGTTGAAGGGACGCGACGCCTACTCAAGATATTGCAGCATTTTGAAATTGAGCGGTTCATTTATTCCAGCACCATGCTGGTGCACGAACCCAGCGTACCGGGTCAGAAAATCAATGAAGATATGCCGCTTAAGCCCGGCTGGGCTTATCCACAATCCAAAGCCGAAGCAGAAAGAGTCATCCAGCAGGAGCACGGCAATATTCCTTTTACCATCGTGCGGTTAGCCGGCGTATACGATAACGATAGCGCGGTTCCAACACTGGCCCACCAGATTGCCCGCATTTACGAACGCGATTTTAAAAGCCATCTGTATGCCGGGGATATGATGGCTGGTCAAGCCCTTATTCATAAGGAAGACATGGTGGATTTGTTCATACGTGTCGTAGATCGGCGTAAAAAACTGCCAGCAGACAATATCATGCTCGCCGGAGAAGGCGAAGTGATGGGGTATCGGGAGTTGCAAAATCGGATTGGGCATCTGATTTTTGGCGAGAAGGAGTGGCAAACAATCGATATTCCGGAATTTGTCGCCAAATCGGGTGCCTGGCTGGAGGAACAAGCTGAACCCATCATCCCTGACACCATCGATCATGGCCAAAAGCCTTTTATCAAGCCATTCATGATTGATCTGGCTTCCGATCATTATGATCTCGATATCAGCCGGGCGCGGGAATTATTGGATTGGAAGCCCAGGCATAATATTTATGATGGGTTAAAAAATCTCATCGCCTCGCTTAAAAAAGACCCTGCCGCCTGGTATAAAAGGAATGGCATTACGCCGCCTGACTGGATACAAACAGCGGAAGAAAAACACGGCAATGCGGATCAAATCCGGCAGAAACATGAAACCGATTATCGCCGTCAGCATGGTGAAAATCTCTGGGCGCATTTCCTCAATATGGGTTTAGCCTGTTGGCTCATGACATCGCCTTTTACGCTGGGATATGAATCGCAAGCCATGATATGGAGCGATATCGTTTCCGGTGCTGTGCTTTTCATTTTCTCTTTCATGTCCTTGTCCTGGCGTTTTGGTCTTGCCCGCTGGTTTTGTGGCGCAGTGGGATTCTGGCTATTGAACGCGCCCTTGCTCTTCTGGGCACCCACTGCAGCCGAATACCTCAACGACACGATTATCGGTATGCTGGTCATCGGCTTCGCAGTTTTAACCAAGCCGGTACCTGGCGTTTCAGCAGTTGCAGAGCAAACCGGACCAACGGTACCGCCGGGCTGGGCATATTCGCCTTCCAGCTGGTTTCAGCGTTTACCGATCATTGTATTGGCATTTATTGGTTTTTTTATATCCCGTTATCTGTGCGCTTATCAGCTTGGCCATATTGATGGCGTATGGGAGCCATTTTTTGCTGGTTCATCGCAAGACCCCAAGAACGGAACGGAAGAAATTATCACTTCATCCATTTCTAAGGCCTGGCCGGTACCGGATGCCGGACTAGGGGCAATGACCTATGCCCTGGAAATTTTGACCGGCATTATAGGCTCAGCAAAGCGTTGGCGCACCATGCCGTGGCTGGTGATTTTATTCGGCATCATGATTGTCCCATTGGGCATTGTTTCTATCTTCTTCATCATCATCCAACCCATCCTGCTCGGTACATGGTGCACATTATGCCTGATCGCCGCCGCGGCCATGCTGATACAAATACCCTATTCCATCGATGAATTGATCGCAACCAGTGAATTTCTGTACCGAAGAAAACAACAGGGGCGCTCTCTCTTGCTCGTCTTCTTCCAGGGAGATACTGATGAAGGAAAAGAGGAGGCCATTAAAGAAGATTTTGCCCAAAAACCATCCTTGATTGTTAAGGAAATGCTGGGAGGGGGTGTGACTTTACCCTGGAATTTAGCGCTGTGTATCCCAATTGGTGTCTGGCTCATGTTTACACGCATTACCCT
Source organism: uncultured Nitrosomonas sp. (assembly GCA_965652935.1). Lineage (GTDB taxonomy): Bacteria > Pseudomonadota > Gammaproteobacteria > Burkholderiales > Nitrosomonadaceae > Nitrosomonas. Next base: position 5,224 of record CBFGXU010000074.1, on the reverse strand, counting down.
GGATGCCGGGACAAGCATGGCTAACGCAGACCATTTGATCGGCTCGCTTGTATTGACTGTAGCAATTACGGCTCTGGCTGAATCAGGCCGCGCTACCCGCTTTTTTATCATACCGCTGGGTACAGCTTTACTGGTCACACCGTTTTTTTACGATACAAGCAGTCTGTCGCTCATTTCTAGCATTCTATGCGGCCTGCTCTTAATCGCACTCAGTTTGCCACGTGGCGAAATACATAACCGCTACGGAAGTTGGGACCGGTTCATTATTTGAGCCATTTTAATTTTCACATAGGCTATGATCAGATTACTCTCGGCAGGAGCAACTGACGTTGGGCTTTTGCGCAGTAACAATGAAGACGCTTATCTGGTCATGCCCGAAGCAGGACTTTTTGCGGTCTCGGACGGCATGGGAGGTGAGGCGGCCGGTGAAATCGCGAGTCGATATTTTATCGAAGCGGCTCAAGCCGCTTTTGTCAACCAAGCGCCTGTTTCCGAAGAAACAAGCTGTGCGCTGATCGAAAAAGTGTTCAGGTGCGCCAATCAACGCATATTAGCGCATACTGCACAGAATCCGAATGATAGCGGAATGGGTTGTACCGGCGATCTTCTGGTGTTTTATGGCAGGAACTACGTGATCGGACACGTGGGCGACAGCAGGGTTTACTTGCTCAGGGACAGGAGTTTGCGGCAGTTAACCAAGGATCATTCGCTGGTGCAACAGCTCGTGGATCAAGGCCTGCTGACTCCACAGCAGGCGAAAAATCACCCAAGTAAAAATATCGTTCTCCGGGCTGTCGGAACCCATCCATTGGCGTCCTTTGATAGGATAAAAGGTGAGGGATTCAATCACGATATTTTTTTCCTTTGTTCGGATGGACTAACGGACATGCTGGATGATTTAGCGATCCAGGATATCCTTGCTGCCACAGAATCGCTGCAATCCAAAGTGGAAAGCTTGATCAAGTCGACGCTTACAGCCGGAGGGAGAGACAATGTCACAGTCGTTCTCTGTGAATTAGAAATTTATTCTACCTGAAGGGAGTCTATGAGTTCATGGCATGCAAAAACAGCTGAAACCATCTTTACTGATCTGAAAAGCAACAGCTTCGGCCTTTCCTTGGTGGAAGCCAAGGCGCGCTTGCAAACCTATGGAGAAAATAGGCTCCAGGAAAGCAAGCCAGTATCCGCCTGGAAAATATTTATTCAGCAATTCAAAAATCTTATGGTCGGTATTCTTTTGCTTGCTGCTGCAATTTCCGCCTATCTTGGTATTAAAACCGGCGACGGTATGCTTGATGCGACCATTATATTCGCCATTGTTATTCTCAACGCCCTGTTTGGTTTTGCTCAGGAGTTCAAAGCAGAAAAGGCGATGGAAGCTTTAAAGAGCCTCACAGCAGCCCATGCAAAAGTTATTCGAGACGGAAAGCCTACGACCATTTCCTCGATCGACCTTGTTCCAGGCGATATTATTCTTTTAGAAACCGGCGATTCCGTGCCTGCAGATTGCAGACTATTATCGTTGGTTCAGTTGCAAGTCGATGAATCGGCATTGACTGGAGAATCCGTTCCTGTCAAGAAAACACTGGATGTTCTCAAGGATGAGACGGTACTTGCTGAACGGAAGAATATGCTCTTTACGGGAACAGTCATTTCCAGAGGTAGAGCAACCGCCTGTGTTGTTGAAACGGGCCAAAAGACAGAGCTCGGGAAAATTGCAACCTTGGTTACGGAAACAAAGGCAGAAGAAACCCCACTGCAGAAGGAACTTGACAGCATCGGAAAATTCCTTGTCGTTACTATTGGCGCGATCATTGCGATTACATTTGTTGTGGGTTGGTTCAGACTTGATACGTTATCGGAGAAACTTCTTGTTCCAATCTCACTAGCCGTTGCCGCCATTCCAGAAGGGCTTGCCGCAGCAATTACCGTTGCGCTTGCATTCGGCTCTGTTGCAATGACAAAAAGAAATGCGATTACGCGAAAACTTGCGGTAGTCGAGAACCTCGGCTCTGTTAATGTCATTTGTACCGACAAAACGGGTACGTTAACCGCAAACCAGATGACAGTCGAAGCGATCTACGTTAACGGTACACTTCTTGAAGTAACCGGTAAAGGTTATGTACCGGAAGGACAAATTCTTCATGGCAAATCCTTATATGACGTCAATAATCAGACATTGAACCTACTTCTCCAAGGCGGGACACTCTGCAACGATGCAAAATTGACCAAGAATAACGACTGGGACATGTTTGGCGATCCCACCGAAGGATGCCTTTTAACTTTGGCTGGTAAGGCAAAGCTCACCAAAGAAGCCTTGGAAAAGCAGATGCCCCGAATCGACGAAATTCAGTTTGATTCTAAACGGAAGATGATGACGACTGTTCATCAAGTGGAAAAAGAGAAGCTTCTTTTTACCAAAGGGGCGCTTGAATCCGTTCTTATCAGATGCACCCGCATCATGATCGATGGAAAAATCCAGCCGTTGACGGAAAAACAAATCGACGCCATTCATGCGCAACAAAATCAACTGGCTGATCAAGCCTATCGGATGCTGGCAATCGCATACCGGCCTGTAACAACAGATGACAACGAAAAGACCTATGAATCTGACCTCATTTTTCTTGGAATCGTGGCAATGGTGGATCCAATTCGATCAGAGGTCTATGATGCTGTCAGCATCTGTCATGAGGCAGGTATCCGGGTTGTGATGATTACCGGTGATCATTTAAAAACAGCCGTTGCCATTGCGAAAAAGCTCAACATTTACACGGGAGAAGCAATCGAGGGAATACAACTGGATAATATGTCGCTCGAAGAATTGCAGAGAGCGGTCCAAACTATCAATGTCTATGCCCGAGCATCTCCGGAAACAAAGATACGCATTGTCACAGGATTGCAAACACAGGGTTATATCACCGCCATGACAGGAGATGGGGTCAATGACGCACCGGCCATCAAGAAGGCAGAAGTCGGCATCGCCATGGGCTTAAGAGGAAGTGATGTTGCAAAACAAAGTTCTTCCTTAGTCTTACGGGATGATAACTTTGCAACAATCGTTGTGGCCATTCGGGAAGGCAGACGCATTTATGACAATATTCGGAAATTCCTCCTCTTCTTATTGGGCTGTAATTTCGGTGAAGTGGTTGCTGTTTCTGGAGGTCTGATGATTCTCGGCAATCCTATTCTCTTACCCATTCAAATCCTCTGGATGAATTTAGTAACAGATGGAGCACCTGCATTAGCCCTCTCTGTGCAACCGGAAGACAAAGCGATCATGAAGAGAAAACCGCGAAATTCAAAAGAGAGAGTTATTGCTCCTTGGATGCGAAAGAATATGATCTTTGTGGGCATCTTCCAGGGTATCTTGACACTCCTCACCTACTATATTGCGAACAATTACCTTGGTCTTGGAAATGCTGAATCGGCAACACTTGCATTTTCGATGCTTGTGTTACTGGAATTGTTTTATGCGTTAAGTGCCAAGTCAGAGATGGATAGTATTTTTACGATCAAAAAAGGAGAGGGGTGGCTATATATCATTGTCTTTGGCTCTGTTCTTGCACAGCTTGCCATTATTTATACGGATTCGTTGCGGATCATTTTCAAGACAGCATTCGTCCCCCCCGAATATTTACTCGTTGTTCTGGCACTTTCCCTATCGTATGTAGGTACCGAAGAAGTCAGAAAGATTTTCAGACGGCGACAGTTGAAAAAAGGCGAATTGTCTATCTAATCTTTTAGTCCCATTGTCTGCGTTAATCCCCGGCCATCCAGAATCCTCATCACGAGATCAGAGGTTGAAATACCGGGCGTATACTCAAGCTCCTGAATCATCGACGTAGGTAGTGTTTCACATAATTTATATTTATCCACGCGTTCCTGCTCTGACGCGCAGGCGAAGGTATAAATATCAAAACCATTTTTTTGCATAAATTCCAGCGTGACATTTGCCGGTGTTTCCGTCATGACGGCATCGACATATTTACAGGCAGCCACGACAGCCGCTCGCTCTGCTTGTTTCATGACCGGAAGCTTGCCTTTATTTTCCACCACACGTTCATCGGAAACCACGCACACCGTCAAATGCGTACCCAATGCTCGCGCTGCTTTCACAAAATTCACATGCCCTTCATGAAACAAATCAGCCACCATGCGGGTATAGATGCGTTTTTGCGGCTGATTTTTTGGCCACATCGGAATTTCCCGATTTAAACGCGTGAGTGCGCGCTCCATCCATTGACGGCTGCGTAACGCCAGCACGTCATCCGGGTCCTTCAAAGCGATCTGGTGCGCATAACACCAGGCTTTAACCAAATCTCCCAATAACCAGTGCTGCACCAGCCTGTGATAGGCATAGCAGCGCACCAGCAAGGTAAAATTTTCCAGATTGCGGGCAGATACGACGGTATCCCAATGGGGATTTGGGGTGCGCCAATCGCCGTAAAATGCCGTCAGAATTTTTTCCGGTTGGCGCGGAAACCAGACTGCGCCATAATCTGTACTACGCTGAATCAGATCAAATTGGGGAAAAACCGACACGCGCTGGTACTCGGCGGAATGATCAGGCAAAGAAAACCCGCCGACTATCCGCTGCCCTCGGGTTTCCAAACCGCAGACATCCAGAGTAACGCCCAATTCCGGATGCACATAATCACGGTAATTCGCATAGTCAATCCGCATTGCCGATCTGACCCATCCGGCTTCCTCCAGCGCAACGCAGCAGGCATCCCAGGATTCCATCCATACTGCAATGTCCAGATCTTTGTCGAAATCCAGCAGGCAACCATTGCGAACTAGGCCCAGCAAAGTGCCCGCAAAGGGAAATGCCGGAATTCCCAATTGGGCCAAAGCTGCACAAGTCGTCCACAATAGTTTTTCTGCTTCTCCGGAAACAAAGATATTGCCCCCGGGTTGCTGCGTTCTCTTTTTCTCTCGCTGTGGCGGTACTTTTCCTGCTTTCGCCAACATCATCAAGTGATTCAAAGCACAGGTAAAGTGCGTATGTGCCGCGGCTAAATCCAACAAAAGGAAACGTGCCGTTCCTAAAACATGAGCCCAGTGCGCTTTGTGAAAATCGCTTTGCACATGCGCATAAATTTTTGCTGCATAATCAGTAACATCAATAGCACGATCCGTGCGCATCGCCAGTGAACACCACAATCTTGCAACATCTTGCGACAGTGGATATTCATTTTTTAGCGGCCCTAGAATCCCCTCCGCA
>CBFGXU010000073.1:0-12328 GCA_965652935.1 uncultured Nitrosomonas sp. | reverse complement strand
AAGTATTGAATTATTTTTTTAAACCAAGTCTATGAATATAATTAATATTTAAATAAAAATATTTTCTGATATTCACAGCAAATCGAATTGTGCAGTTTGTTGAGGTAGCTAAATATTAGCTAGTTGAATTTCGCGAGAAAATACGCGCGGCATCATTTAAACCCTAATCGAAAAAACTGAAACGTTATTTCATAAAGCTAACTAATAGGATATTTAATAAGAACATAATTAAACCAAGTACTAACCAGTTTTTTCCTGCTCTTTTCGCATCCGGATGGTCTTTTCTCAAGTAGGTATAGCCCATCGCTATGCCTACGATAGGGAAAATTATCGTACCGATAATGATTGCGATATTTAATCCAACTGAAACCACCGGTTTTTCATTATCTGAAGCATGTGATGGATTTTTGTTGTTCACCCTCCAAGTATCAGGCGCTTTAGTTTCGCTTTGGTTGGTTGACTCACTGCTGTTGTACTGATTCGTACCTGCATGTGGTTGTGATTTATTTATTAGTAAACTCTCACGGCAATTAATGCAAAATTCCGCATGCTCGGTATTTTCTGTTCCACATTTTGGACAACGCATAATAAAGCCCTCATAGGATAATCTAGTAAAATGATCAGTTATAGATTGCTCGTTGTGCTATCAAAAGTCAAATTGCAAAATATTCACTAACAACATTACGTACACCAAAAATAACTTATCAGTATATCTGATGCTATAAGTTAATAAATATAATAGGAAATTACTCAAACAACCTGTCCAGCTGCATAACCTGACGACCAGGCCCACTGAAAATTAAATCCACCCAAATGACCGGTAACATCAACTACTTCCCCGATAAAATATAGACCTGGAATATGCTTGCACTCCATCGTCTTGGAGGATAATTCATGCGTATCAACACCCCCCAGGGTGACTTCTGCCTTTTTATAACCCACTGTTCCACTCGGAACAATCTGCCAGTCATGAAGCTTACCTGCAATTTGGCGTAATTCAATGTCACGATATTGATTCATGGGCTTTTCTACAAGTGATAGCTGAATAAGCATTACCGGGCACCATACTTGCACAAAACGTCTCGGTAAATAACGAGTCAGTAGATTTGATAACAGCCCAGGGCTTTGTCTGTGGCTCGAAAAAATTTGCTGCGCATTTTGCTGTGGCAGCAAATTGATATGAAGCGGTTCACCTCGCTGCCAATAGGAGGAAATCTGCAAAATCGCGGGACCGCTTAAACCACGGTGAGTAAATAATATATTTTCCCGAAAGGAGGCACCCCTGCAACTGACCTCAGCATCAATCGCCACCCCTGAAATATTTTTAAAACCAATAAAATCTTCAGCCGAAAAAGTTAAGCCTACCAATCCAGGACGCAATGTCGTTACACGAATACCAAATTGGTGAGCAATTTGATAACCCAATGGACTTGCACCAATCTGGGGAATCGACAAACCACCCGTTGCAATCACTAATGAACTTGCTGCGATAGTATTGCGCTCTGTCGTCAGTACGAATTTATGTTTAGCGTATTGCTTTTCTTCATCAGCTGGAAAATACTCAACCTGCTTGACATGAGAAGGTATTTGCCAATCCGCACCCGCAATTGCACACTCACGCTGCAACATATCAATGATTTGTTGTGAGCTGCCATCACAAAACAGTTGCCCCAATTTTTTCTCATGATAACGAATATCGTGTTTCTCAATCAGTGCAATAAAATCCTGAGGTGTGAAGCGAGCAAGGGCAGAACGGCAAAAGTGAGGATTGCTGGAAAGAAAATTTTCCGCCTTGGTATGGCGATTGGTAAAGTTACAATGGCCGCCGCCTGAAATACGGATTTTCTCTGCCAATTTGCGGGCATGTTCGATCAGTAATACACTGCGTCTGCGTTTGCCAGCTTCCATCGCACACATCATACCTGCCGCGCCTGAGCCAATGATGACGACATCTTTGGAAAGTTTTCTCAAGATCATTGATCACCATGAATGCATCAATATTTCTTGGCAGGGCGGGTTTTTAGCTGACCATCATATCCCAATAAGTCGATATCATCATGACAATAAATAAAAAAAGCGATAGACCAATACGTATGCTCAAGGATTTGACCATTCGTGTTGAATGCCCTTTATCTTTATACATGTAATACAGCGCTGACCCTAAGCTATATAATATGATAAGAAATAATATGACTGCGAAGATTTTCAATGGCTTGCCTCCTACGAGAAGTTGGATGTGCCAGAGTTTAGCCGAGTTTTACGGATTGTCCAATGCCTATTCATTATTAAATTTTTATGCTTCGGCCTAATCATTGTTAGTTCAATCGCTTGTTACAACGCTCATTCATCATTCCATAGCTACCATGCACCCTTTAACAAATCTGCCGCCAGCTATTTTCTTAATGGGTCCCACTACAAGCGGCAAAAGTCAGATTGCTTTGGATATTGCAGAGAATTTTCCAGTTGAGATTATCAGTGTTGACTCTGCTCAAGTTTATCGCTTTATGGACATCGGAACAGCCAAACCCGATCAGGCAACGTTATCTCGTACACCTCACCACCTGATTAATCTTATTGATCCGGATCAGCATTATTCAGCAGCGCAATTTAGAAATGATGCGCTGAACATCATGCATAAGATCACTCGGCGCGGCAAGATTCCCCTACTGGTCGGCGGCACTATGCTTTATTTCCGGGCATTGCAAGAAGGTCTGTCTTCATTGCCGCCAGCAGATCAGAATTTGCGCCTGATGCTCGAAAATATGGCTGGAGAAATAGGTTGGCCGTCTATGCATCAGAGACTGGCTGAATTAGATCAGGAAACTGCAGCCCGCATCAAGCCGACAGATAGTCAGCGCATTCAACGGGCTCTGGAAGTATGCTATTTGACTCAGCGACCGATGTCTGAGATTCTGAAAACGCCTCGGCAAACAGATTTTCCTTATCGCAGAATAAGTATTGCACTCATCCCCAGTGAGCGGAGCCAATTACACCTGCGCATCGCAGAGCGCTTTGAAATCATGTTGAACTGCGGATTGATCGAGGAAGTTCAATCCATTCGTCAGCAATTTCCTTTACTGAGTATTGAATCACCATCAATGCGGAGTGTAGGTTATCGCCAAACCTGTTTTTATTTGGATGATAAGATAGATTTTTCTGAATTGCGTAATATGGGAATTGCTGCCACCCGCCAATTGGCTAAAAGGCAACTGACTTGGTTGCGCAGCATGAAAACTGATGCAATGCAAGAATTTGATTGTCTGACAAGGAATTTAACTGCACAGGTGCAACGCTTTTTACAGGAAAGCCTCGCATAGAATTGAGATACCGGTTTGACCTTTCATGCATGCTATTTCTGAATCTATTGTATATATCCTGCCAGTAGGGATATGATTTAAAATATCTTAGAATAAGTACTTGGCCAATAAATGCAATCGAACTAAGAACGTTATGTTGCAAGGATTGGTTCAATTAGAAAAATTGATAGAGGAAAAATGTCATGCAACTCCGTTATATATTATTTATTTCAGCTGCACTATTGATGACCCTACTCATGCTGACCGGCTGCGAAAACTACGCAGAAAGAACACATAAATCCTGGGTTCCTCCAGCTTCTGCACCGGTTTACGATGATTCGACCATTTATGCACGCATTACTTCAGCAGTGCAATCCGACCCCCTTTTGCAAGGCACCCAAATCGATATCAAAGTGAATGATGGCAATGTCGTCCTCACGGGTACAGTCAATAATGAAGATCAGCTTACCCGTGTCAATATGCATAGCTGGATCGTGGACGGAGTAAAAAAAGTAGACAATCAGATCGTCAAAAAATAATCAGAAGCTGAACCACTAATTATCCAGATAAATAAAAATCCCCCATTACGGGGATTTTTTTATTACCTTAGGTGATAATGTTAATCAAATTCCACGCAGCAGTTCATTAATACCGGTTTTTGACCGGGTCTTGGCATCTACCTGTTTGACGATCACTGCACAATAAAGACTGTATTTTCCGTTCTCAGCCGGTAAATTACCTGATACCACAACAGAGCCCGGTGGAATACGACCATAACTGACTTGCCCGGTTTCGCGATTATAAATTTTTGTACTCTGACCAATATATACGCCCATGGAAATCACTGAATTTTCGCCGACAATCACCCCTTCCACAATCTCCGAACGCGCCCCGATGAAACAATTGTCTTCAATAATCGTCGGATTCGCCTGCACAGGCTCCAGTACGCCGCCGATGCCAACACCGCCCGATAAATGCACATTCTTGCCGATTTGTGCGCAGGACCCCACAGTCGCCCACGTGTCGACCATCGTGCCTTCATCCACATACGCGCCGATATTGACATACGATGGCATCAACACCACATTGCTGGCGATGAATGAGCCTTTACGCACTGCCGCAGGCGGCACAACACGAAAACCGCCATCACGAAAATCTCTTGAACTGTAATCAGCAAATTTTGAAGGCACTTTGTCAAAGTAATTCGAAAAACCACCTTTGATAAAGCTATTGTCTTCCATACGAAATGACAGCAACACCGCTTTCTTGATCCACTGATGCGTCACCCATTCACCATTGATTTTCTCAGCCACGCGCAGTTTACCGCCATCGAGCATTGCAATAACCTGTGTAACCGCCTCCTTCAAGCTGGCATCAACATTGCGCGGTGTAATCTCAGCACGACTATCAAAAGCTTCTTCAATGATGGTTTCTAATTCATTCATATTTTTTCCTGATAATTTAAATTCAATGCATTGAGTCACAAGGATTTTAGAAAAGTTTTCATTCTACTCATGGCTTCAATACACTCTTGTGGTGATGCAACCAGCGCAATTCGTACAAAATTTTTACCTGGATTCTTGCCATGCGCATCACGTGCCAGATAACTGCCTGGCAACACTGTCACATTATAATCTTGGTAAAGCCCTTTGGTGAATTCAGTATCGCTGATGGGCGTTTTGATCCATAAATAAAAGCCCGCATCCGGCATCTGCACTGTCGTTACATCTGATAACAGCGCTATCGCTTCGAAAAATTTCTGAGCATATAAGCGGCGGTTTTCCACCACATGCGCTTCATCACCCCAGGCCACAGCACTGGCAGCTTGAGCGGCTGGATTCATCGCTGAACCATGATAAGTTCGATACAGCAAAAATTTTTCCAACAGCTTGGCATCGCCGGCCACAAAACCGGAACGCAGCCCAGGTACATTCGAACGTTTCGATAGACTGTTGAACACCACCAGGCGTGGAAAACCGGCGCGGCCCAGTTGTTGCGCAGCATCCAGCGCTCCCAAAGGAGGATTTTTTTCATCAAAATAAATTTCCGAATAGCATTCATCCGAAGCCACCACAAAACCGTAGCGATCCGACAATGCAAACAATTCCCGCCATTCATCCAGTTTCATGACACTGCCTGTGGGATTATTAGGTGAGCATACATAAATCAGTTGCGTGCGCGACCATTCTGCATCGGTCAATTGTGAATAATCCAGCTTGAAGTGATTATCCGGCAACGTATTAATAAAAGACGGCACGGCCCCCGCCAACAGTGCAGCACCCTCATAAATCTGATAAAACGGATTGGGGCAAACCACCCCAGGATGTGAAACACTGCGATCAATCACCGTTTGTGCAAAAGAAAACAGCGCCTCACGGCTGCCATTGACAGGAATGATTTCTGTATCTGGATTGATATCGATCAGATTAAAACGCCGTTTTATCCATGCCGCGATGCTATTGCGTAATGATGAGGTCCCATGGGTCGTCGGATAAATAGATAAACCATTCAGATTGTCTACCATTGCCTGACAAATAAAATAAGGTGTGGCATGTTTGGGTTCACCAATCTGCAAGTGAATCGGACTTAACGCAGCATGACGTGTTACACCTTCAAACAATTGACGCAGTTTCTGGAACGGATAAGGCTGCAGTTGTTTCAGATTTGGATTCATATCCTGTTTTTAGACATCATGCTCAGTCATAAACTTTTGCACTGACTACCTCGAGAAATTGATTGATTTGTTGTGTGCGGATTATAAAACGCAGAGGCAAAAATGACCAACTTAAACCAGATCATGCTGAGCAATAGCTATGATCAGTATATTTCGTTTGATCTAAGCATGCCATGCAACAGAAACTTGCTTTACCGCATCAGGTAATTTTTCGATGCCTGAGTTTTTAGAAATAGACGTGTAAAAATTCACCGCTTCTTCAGCTTAGAAATAAGTCATTAACAAAGTCTGACTTTCTGCATAAATGGGTCCCACTATGATTATTGCTTTCTTATTGCTTTCTGACATAGGTAGTCTCCAACATTTTCATTTCTTGACCACCATGATGAGTGCCATACATCACAAATTCCTGCTTATTGCTGTCTATAATCTTCCAGATAGCGCGATGTGCCATCTCCCCTCCCCCTACTTCGGCATGCTGTCCCTTAAAGGTTATAATCTTACCATCCTCGCTGGCCGTGCCCTCCATCAGGAAAATTCCCGTACCCATCGTGCTGATCCACGTCGAAATATACTGCTTGAGCAGATTATCGTATCCAATGGTCCAGATTGCTGAAAAAGGCCTTTCATGCATAGTGCCGGTAATCTCTTGCTGCAGATAGCGTCCGCCCAGCAGCATTTTTATATCTGCGGTACCAGTAGATTCAATGGATGGTTTCTGCGGATCCATCCATTCTTTAGTCTTCGTCGTCCAGCTACCTGCGAGACTTGCCATTAACTCATGGGGTTTTCCTGGTGCAGCCAGCTCGGTGTAAATCTGCATCATTTCTTGCGGATCCATCGGTTTATCCCTATGTTTGTCATCGGCAATGGCGACAGATATCGCTAACGAAACGTAAAAAACAGTAAAAGTAAATTGTATATAGCGCATGATTTCCTCCTATACCTATAAAATATAAGGCTCTAGACTAACAGATTGTATCTGCTAGTCTAGAGCCTCAACAAATTCAACTAATCAATGTGATTGTTACAACGGCTGCCACGTCGGTTTCAGCCTTACGCATAATCCACGCAACCCAAACGCTTCCAGGAAGTGGCTTAGACTGGAAAACAGAGATTAAATCAGATGCAAATAGTGATTACAAATGACGTTACCAAATGTTTCTTAATTAAAATGGTTAAGAATGCATATCCGTACAGGCTCAGATCAGATTGCACATTTACCGAACTGACTCATATCTGTTGATTTACTTAAGATGATTGACTACTTATATATTAATCTTTTTAATGCTGAACCCACTATTCATTGACTGCAAATATATCAAATGATCATAATAATGGTCAAACTGACTCTCTAGTGGCTTACAAAGTTATTCTCTCTCTTGGCCCTAAAAAAAACCACAGAATCAAACCAACTAAAGGGAGAATCAAAATTAGAACTATCCATAATACTTTATTGCCGGTAGTTGCTGAACTTTGGGTAACCTTTACAATTGCCCATACATCCAGAATTAGCAAAATAAGGCCAGAAATACCACCAATTTCAATATCCATGATTATTTTTCCTATTTGAATTCATACAAACTCAATATCTCGTGAAGGTGATCACGCAGTAACGCCCTTTCCTAAGAAGGAACTAATAAATTAGAGAATCCAAAGCAGCATAAATGATTTGTGCAGTTGTTTAAGAATCGATGCTGATATTTGCACAATTCAACGACATTACCAATCCTTACGCGCTACCAGTTCCTCACAGCAATGATTTTTCGCCTTTAGCTAGTTTGTAGACTTTTCAATTGCTTTACCACCCTTCTGAACATCCTGCCCCACTCCTCTTAATGTGTTACATGCAGACAATTGGATAACGGCAATCAAGGCAAACATAAAAGTTAATATTTTCATGATAATGAGCTCTTTTTGATCTAATGAAATAAAATTTCTTTGATAATTTTCATAACAACAATACAGAAGCACAGCATAAATTTATAATCCTCTAAATCCTCATGTTGGTCTGTACGTAATCGTACATTTTCACCTCAAGCGGCTCTCATAAACAGATTCAGCGCTTCCCAAGGCTTTTATTCAGATAAACATTTTGAAATAACATGGCTCTGTTACTCTGTAAACAAACTTGCTCTTCCGTGAGCCTCTGAATCCAAGTATAATTCGTTCACTTTTCCCCATATACCGCCAATTTTCTCAAGCTATTGGTAGTTTCTCGAGGATTGGAATAAATGAAACCGCCTATTCGTATTGCTGTCACCGGCGCAACTGGACAGATCTGCTATAGCCTGCTATATCGCATCGCAGCAGGGGATATGTTTGGCAAAGATCAACCGATTATTCTGCAGTTACATGACATTCCCGACGCACAACCCTTGTTCGAAGGCATCGTTATGGAGCTCCATGACTGTGCCTTCCCATTATTAGCTGGAATTATTACTACGGATAATCCAGAAGTTGCATTCAATAACGCCGATATCGCTTTGCTGGTAGGTGCACGGCCGCGCGGGGAAAATATGGAACGCAAAGATCTTCTTACAGCCAATGGCCCTATCTTCATTGAGCAAGGAAGAGCATTGAATGTCGCTGCTAAGCGTAATGTCAAAGTGGTTGTTGTTGGCAATCCCGCCAATACAAACGCTTATATCACTCTCAAAAATGCGCCTGATCTTGATCCTGGTAATTTCTCAGCGATGTTGCGGCTGGATCATAATCGCGCCTTGTCTCAGGTTGCGCTAAAACTTCGCGTGCCTGTGTCAGACATCAAGAAAATAACCGTATGGGGCAATCATTCCAATACGCAATTTCCTGATTTAAGCCATGCAACCGTAGGCAATGACAAAGTCACTTCTCTATTAACAGATCCTGCATGGGTAGAAAATCACTTCATCCCGACAGTCCAAAAGCGCGGCACGGCGATTATCGAAGCGCGTCGTGGCAAATCAAGCGCCGCCAGCGCCGCCAATGCCATTATTAATCATATGCAAGATTGGGTTTTTGGCACTCCAGAAGGCAATTGGGTTTCAATGGGGGTACCTTCCGATGGCAGCTATGATATTCCTGCTGGAGTCATTTTCAGCTTTCCGGTTACCTGCCAGAATGGGCGATATAAAATTGTTCAGGGATTGGAACTCAGTGAATCCGACAAGGAAAAAATGCAAGAAAGCTACCAGGAATTGATTAGCGAACAAGCAGCGATTAAGCATTTATTAAGTTAAATCTGAAGCATCAATTTTACCCCCATCTCTTAACGCGATAAAGTGCTGGCTGCCTCACGAATAGCAATTAATAGTGTAGCATCCAAATGACCATCTGCTATACGTTGCGTCTTTTGCTGAAAACGGCTGATCGCCTGACGCGTCGCTGAACCCATGACACCATCGGCTTCACCGGCATCAATACCTAATGTCGACAAATCCTTTTGAAGCTGGCGCACCTGTTCCCGCGTTATTTTCACAGTATCAGCTGGCGGCGTGCGGTGTAGTGCCGCTGCACCTGCAATACGATCTGCCAAGTGCCCTACTGACAAGGCATAGAATTCAGATCGATTCCAACGCATGAGGATATAGAAATTCCTGGTGACCAAAAAAGCCGGTCCTTGATGACCGGCGGGAACAAGTAATGCAGCTTTCTGTTCTATCGGCGCCAATGGCGCTCCAGATACTGTGGTAATACCCAGTCTTGCCCATTCCGCCTGACTCAGCATTTGGTCCTGCCCAGCCAATGAATAATCAAAAGCCGGTGGTAATCGAACTTCTTGTCCCCAGTTTAATCCGGGAATCCAGCCCAGTTGACGGAGAAAGTTTGCCGCTGACCCCAAAGCATCTGGAATGCTGCCCCATAGATCGCGGCGCCCATCACCGTCGATATCTTTGGCATAACTTAAAAAAGTTGACGGCATGAACTGCATATGTCCCATCGCGCCCGCCCACGAACCAATCATCCGATCAGGAGAGATATCCCCTGCATCAATGATACGCATCGCATTGAGCAATTCTTGTGTAAAGAAATTACTTCGGCGTTGATCGCATGCAAGCGTGGCTAATGAATCAGTTACAGGCCAATCACCAAAATGGCCACCATAATTAGTTTCCAAACCCCAGAATGAAACCAGATATTGTGCCGGAACCCCGGTTTCTTGTTGAATCTGATCCAACAAAGAGCGATATCTGGCCAATAATGCCCGACCGCGCTGAATGCGCTCGTCATTGATACGCGTATTAAAATAATTTGCAAATGTCTGAGTGAATTCAGGCTGGCGCCGATCCAATTCAATGACGCGCTGTAAGTACTTTGCCTTGCTCAACACTTGCTGAACCGTTCTGTCGGAAATCCCTGCAGTTGTTGCCTGGAACCCTATTCTAGCTATACATTCATCAAACTGATTATTATCGGCGTAAGCAAAAGATATCCAACCAGAAAATACCAGTATTCTTAAAAATATGCACCCGCAACTTAGTCTGTAAAGTAGGGAAAGCTTACTTTTTATTGAATAGCTTGATACATGCATTTGCATTTTCCTTACTTTCGATAAGGGCAAGCAGGCTTAATGCAATCCGCATAAAGAGATAATGAGTGCTCCTGGAGTTTAAAGCCACGATCTTGGGCAATAGCGATTTGGCGTTTTTCTATTTCCGCATCATAAAATTCTTCTACACGACCGCATTGCAAGCAGACCAAGTGATCATGATGACCATCGCTTTTTAACTCAAATACAGCTTTACCACTTTCAAAATGATGTCGTTCCAGCAATCCAGCTTGCTCAAACTGTGTTAAAACACGATACACCGTAGCCAAACCTATATCTTCACCTTCATTCAACAATTCCTTATAAACATCTTCAGCAGATAAGTGACGCACAATGCTTTGTTCAAACAAATTCAAGATCTTAAGTCGCGGCAAAGTTGTTTTAAGGCCTATGTTTTTGAGATCTATACTTTTCAGATCGCCGGAATTACTCATGGTTATCTCTATTCAAAAAATGATTTACTGTATCATATAGCGTTATGTTTATATTAGAAACATATCATATCAATAAAATGGTTGTAAAAACTTTCACGCTGCTCATTTTTCTAGTCTTGGCAGGGTGCTCATTTCTTCCTCACATTCTCTACAAGATTGATGTACAGCAAGGCAACGTGGTTACCGAAGAAATGCTAGAAAAATTAAAACCCGGTATGACCAAATCACAGGTTCTCTTTGTCATGGGATCACCCCTGATCGTCGATACCTTCCGTGACAATCGATGGGATTATGTTTATGTTTTACGCGAAAGAGGCGATCTCATTGAGCAGAAAAGATTAACTATATTTTTTGAAGATGACAAGCTGATCAATATTGAGAATTATTTAAGTTTCTCCAAAGACCCGATAAAGCCCAAGCCTCCCGAAGCCGGCTCAGAACCGGCAACGGGCAAACCTGAAGAGACGGAAACAAAGTAAACTGATAGTTTATTATTCATTTTTTATTTAAATTTATAATCATCACAGCCATAACATGATTACTCAAAAAATCGCTATCGCAGGCAGTTCTGGGCGCATGGGTCGTACATTACTGGAAGCGGTTGAGCAAGCGCCGGATATCCAACTCGCTGCTGCGCTGGAGAGAATCGGCAATCCCTACCTGGATAAGGATGCAGGAGAATTGATAGGTACCCGTTGCGGCATTCCTATTGTCAGCGATTTTGCTACCGCTCTGCAAGATTGCCATCAACTCATTGACTTTACCCGCCCTGAAGGCACTCTTGCGCACCTTGCCGTTTGTCGCGAATCCGGGGTGAAAATGGTGATCGGCACAACTGGATTTTCTTTAGAAGAAAAAGCTCAACTCAAAGCAGCAGCAAAAGATATCGCTATTGTATTTACTCCCAACATGAGCGTCGGTGTGAATGTGACTTTCAAGCTACTGGAAATAGCCGCCAAAGTACTCAATGAAGGATATGATATTGAAATTGTTGAAGCCCATCACCGCCATAAAGTAGATGCGCCATCCGGCACGGCATTACGGATGGGAGAAGTCATTGCTGATGCTTTGGAACGAGATCTGAGTAAAGTAGCGATTTATGGACGTGAAGGAGTCACTGGCGAAAGAAACCCGCAAACTATCGGATTTGCCACCATTCGTGCAGGCGATATCGTAGGTGATCACACTGCTATGTTTGCCGGCATCGGTGAGCGGGTGGAGATTTCGCATAAAGCCAGCAGTCGAATGACTTTTGCAATGGGTGCGCTGCGCGCGGTACGTTTTCTGACTGATAAACCGAATGGTCTATTCGATATGCAAGATGTGCTCGGTTTGCGTTAAATAATACTTCAATGATCATCGATCCTATACAATTTAAATAATACAAACGGCA
>CBFGXU010000072.1:0-12397 GCA_965652935.1 uncultured Nitrosomonas sp. | reverse complement strand
TATAGCCTGCCTTAAATCCTAATCTACACTACCTTAGCCACTTTCTTCATGTCAAGTGCTTTTGAAATGGAATATGACCAGATAGCACTAAGTATATTGATTTCTAAACTGTGCTGTTGACTGAAAGACTTGCTTCTAACCCAAGCTCGTATGTTTTCTGTTGACTCTTGCGCTTGCTATGAAAAGATAACCCCGTACCTGCTGGAACGAGCCTCCCAACAATCACGTTTTCTTTCAGTCCGCGCAAATCATCTTTCTTACCCATGATAGCAGCTTCTGTTAAAACACGTGTTGTTTCTTGGAATGATGCTGCAGATATAAATGAGTCTGTTGACAGTGAGGCTTTTGTAATGCCCAGAAGCATAAATTCATAAGTAGCAGGCATTTTTTTCTCGGCAATCAAACGTTCATTCTCAATTAACAAATCAGCACGTTCAACCTGTTCGCCAGGTATAAACGTTGAATCTCCAGCATTAATAATTTGAACTCGTCTTAACATCTGGCGCACAATGACTTCAATATGTTTATCATTGATCCTAACCCCTTGCAAGCGATAGACATCCTGTACTTCGTCAGTAATATAGCGAGCCAGCGCTTCTACGCCTTGTAAGCGCAGGATGTCGCGTGGATCGGCAGGACCATCCACAATGATCTCGCCCTTATTAACAACCTGCCCATCATGTGCCATTACATGTTTGTCTTTAGGTATCAGGTATTCGTGTACTCCACCTTCAAGATCAGTAATTACAAGTCGTTGCTTGCCCTTGGTATCTTTCCCAAATGACACAATACCGGTTACCTCAGCTAACATACCTGCGTCTTTTGGCGCCCTCGCTTCAAAAAGTTCGGCTACGCGCGGTAAGCCACCAGTTATATCCCTCGTTTTCGATGTTTCTTGCGGAATCTTTGCCAATACTTCACCAACACTCACTTGTTGTCCCTCGCGCACCGTAATAATGCAGCCAATTTGGAATGTAATGCTCACGGGTTGATTACTACCCACCACCTTGATTTCATTTCCATCATCATCCAGAAACTTGACTAATGGCCGCAAACCTTTTGATTGACTAACACCACGACGTTTCGGATCAATTACAACCAATGTAGACAATCCGGTCACTTCATCAATTTGTTTCGCTACTGTTACGCCTTCTTCAACATTCTCAAAGCGTACCTTGCCTGCATATTCCGTAATAATCGGCCGGGTATGCGGATCCCATATTATCAGTACCTGACCAGCTTTGACAGTTTCTCCATTGCGTACTAATAATGTCGCACCATAAGGTGCTTTGTGCCTTTCGCGTTCGCGACCATTCTCATCCTGAATAATAATTTCACCGCTTCGTGAAATCGCTATCAATTCATTTTGTGCATTGGTTACATAGCGCATAGTTGAAGAATAATGCACTATTCCATTTGATTTACTTTCAACTTGACTAACTACTGCTGTTCTGGATGCTGCGCCACCGATATGGAAGGTACGCATTGTCAATTGCGTACCTGGCTCGCCAATCGATTGCGCTGCAATAACACCGACTGCTTCGCCCACATTCACTGGGGTACCGCGTCCCAAATCCCGGCCATAACATTTAGCGCACAGTCCAAAACGTGTCTCGCAAGTTAACGGTGTACGAACTTTTACCTCATCAATTCCCAAAGACTCGATCGAATCGACAGCATCCTCATCGAGCAATATACCCGAAGCAAAGACTACTTCCTGATTCTCTGGATTAATCACATCATTAACTACGACTCTACCAAGAATCCTCTCTCGCAGTGGTTCAATGATCTCACCGCCTTCTATGAGTGCCTTCATAACCACGCCATTGCCGGTATTACAATCCTCTTCTGTAACAACAAGATCTTGAGTAACATCTACTAAGCGACGCGTTAGATATCCGGAATTGGCTGTTTTTAAGGCCGTATCAGCCAAGCCCTTACGGGCACCGTGTGTTGAAATAAAGTATTGCAGCACATTCAAGCCTTCACGGAAGTTTGCTGTAATGGGCGTTTCAATAATCGAGCCATCAGGTTTTGCCATTAATCCCCGCATGCCCGATAGCTGACGTATTTGGGCTGCCGAGCCTCGCGCACCAGAATCCGCCATCATATAAATTGAATTGAATGATTCTTGTGTCAGAGGCTTACCTTCTTCATCCAATTGAACTTTGCCGTTGACTCGGTCATACACCGACTCTACGCCAAGTTGATTCATCATAGCTTTCGCAACCTGATCACCTGCACGACCCCAGATATCCACGACCTTGTTATAGCGTTCACCTTGCGTTACCAGACCTGAAGTATATTGCCCTTCGATTTCTTTCACTTCCTTCTCTGCAGAAGCAATAATATCAGCTTTCTGGGCTGGGATTAGCATATCATCCGCACAAATTGAGATGCCTGCTCGAGTCGCATAACTGAAACCTGCATACATCAGTTTATCGGCAAAAATTACTGTCTCACGTAACCCGCAACGTCTAAAACTCGCATTGATAAGCTTTGAAATCTCTTTCTTCTTAAGTGTCTTGTTAAGCAAGGAGAAAGGTAATTCAGCAGGAAAAATCTCGAACAACAATGCTCGGCCTACAGTTGTTTCATAACGGGTAACTTTTTCACTTCGTTCCCCATCCGTATTGGTATTATATTCCTTGATTCTAACCATAATTCTGGCATTGAGTTCTACATTCCGGCTTTCATAAGCACGAGACACTTCGCTGATATTTTGAAAAAACATGCCTTCACCCCGTGCGCCTACTTTCTCTCGCGTTGTATAGTAAAGCCCGAGTACAATATCTTGTGACGGCACAATAATCGGTTCCCCATTAGCTGGAGATAATACATTGTTAGTTGACATCATCAGCGTACGGCACTCCATTTGCGCTTCTAATGAGAGTGGCACATGAACGGCCATCTGGTCACCGTCAAAGTCAGCATTAAATGCAGCGCACACCAAGGGATGTAATTGAATGGCTTTACCTTCAATTAATACCGGCTCAAAAGCTTGAATACCCAGACGATGTAACGTTGGCGCCCGGTTTAGCATAACCGGATGCTCACGAATAACTTCTTCGAGTATATCCCACACCACGGCGCTTTCATTTTCCACCTCGCGCTTGGCAGCTTTGATGGTGCTTGCAATACCCATCAACTCCAGTTTATTAAAAATAAATGGCTTGAATAGCTCAAGTGCCATTTTTTTTGGCAGCCCACATTGATGCAGCTTAAGCTGAGGACCGACAACAATAACAGAACGACCTGAATAATCTACACGTTTACCTAGTAGATTCTGACGGAAACGTCCACCTTTACCTTTGATCATATCAGCCAAAGACTTAAGTGCCCGTTTATTAGCGCCTGTCATGGCTTTACCGCGACGACCATTATCTAGTAAGGAATCGACAGCTTCTTGCAGCATTCGCTTTTCATTACGAACAATAATTTCCGGAGCTTTCAATTCGAGCAAACGTTTCAATCGATTGTTACGATTAATTACACGTCTATATAGGTCATTTAAATCAGAAGTTGCAAAACGCCCGCCATCCAAGGGCACCAAGGGGCGAAGATCTGGTGGCAATACAGGTAATACTGTCAGTATCATCCATTGCGGCTTAATTCCGGATTTATTAAATGCTTCTAGGAGCTTAAGGCGCTTAGAGATTTTCTTGATCTTTGTTTCCGAGCCTGTGCTCTCCATTTCACGCCGCAAATTCTCTATCTCAGCACGAATGTCCAAGTTACCCAATAGATCACGAATACCCTCTGCGCCCATGCTGGCGCTAAAATCATCACCATATTCTTCGGTTTTAATTAAATAGTCATCTTCAGTTAACAATTGACAGCGCGTGAGCGGTGTTAGACCGGGATCGGTAACAACATAAGCTTCAAAATAGAGCACACGTTCAATATCCCGCAACGTCATGTCCAACACCATGCCTAAACGAGAGGGCAAGGATTTCAGAAACCAAATATGCGAAACAGGTGTAGCAAGTTCAATATGGCCCATCCGTTCCCGACGTACCTTAGATAAGGTGACTTCAACACCACATTTCTCACAGATAACGCCCCGATGCTTTAAGCGTTTGTATTTTCCACACAAGCATTCATAATCTTTCACTGGACCAAAGATCTTGGCACAAAATAAACCATCTCTTTCGGGCTTAAATGTACGATAGTTAATCGTCTCAGGTTTCTTTACCTCACCGTAAGACCACGAACGGATTTTCTCTGGAGAAGCGAGACCAATTTTAATTGCATCAAACTCTTCTTTGTGAGTAACTTGTTTAAATAAATCTAGCAGTGCTTTCATTTGTCACTCCTGTATTTCAGGGGCAATAAAAAATATTAGGTATAAATTTAAGTATGAATGGCAGAATAGAATCCAATCTAACCGATCAAATTATCTGCATATCAATGCTGCTCTAAATCGATATCCATTCCCAATGAACGTATTTCTTTCACCAATACATTAAATGACTCCGGCATTCCGGCATCAATCTTATGGTCACCCTTAACAATACTTTCATATACTCTAGTGCGTCCTGTGACATCGTCCGATTTAACAGTCAACATCTCCTGCAAAGTATAAGCCGCACCATATGCTTCCAGCGCCCAAACCTCCATTTCTCCGAAACGTTGCCCACCAAATTGCGCTTTACCGCCTAATGGCTGTTGTGTCACCAAGCTGTATGGACCTGTTGAGCGTGCATGCATCTTATCGTCTACCAGATGATGTAATTTCAGAACATGCATATAACCGACCGTCACTGGCCGATCAAAAGCTTCTCCAGTTCGGCCATCATATAATACGATCTGGCCAGACCTCGGCAATCCAGCCAATTCCAGCATGTCTTTAATTTCTTCTTCCGTTGCTCCATCAAATACGGGTGTTGCGAAAGGAACCCCCTCTATTAAATTCGTGGCTAACGATATGATTTCATTATCGGATAATGGAGATATATTTTCCTTTTTACCACTTCCGTTATAAATCTTGTCAAGAAATTCTCTGATTTCATGTGCATTCTGCTGTGCTTTCAGCATTTCATCGATTTTCTTGCCAAGCCCTTTAGCTGCCCATCCTAGATGTACTTCAAGAATCTGTCCTACATTCATGCGGGAAGGCACTCCCAATGGATTCAGCACCACATCAACAGGGATGCCATCAGCCATGTAAGGCATATCTTCCAAAGGCACAATTTTTGAGATTACACCTTTATTGCCATGACGTCCTGCCATTTTGTCACCTGGCTGCAAACGTCGTTTAACCGCAATATAAATTTTAACCATTTTCTGTACACCGGGCGCTAGCTCATCTCCCTGTGTAAGCTTTTTCTTTTTCTCATCAAATGCGGCATCGAATGCTTTGCGTTTTTGCGCCATACTTTCCCGCACCTGCTCCAGCTGCATGCTCTCATCTTCATCAGCCAAACGAATATCGAACCAGTAATGTGGATCAAAGCTTTTTAGATACTCAGCGGTTATTTCTTTTCCTTTAGCAAGCTTATGAGGTCCTCCTGTAGCGATCTTACCGATCAGCAAGCGTTCAAGTCGCTCGAATGCATCCTCTTCCACGATACGCATTTGATCAGCCAAATCTTTCTTATATCGATCTAACTCATCATCAATAATCTGTTGCGCGCGTTTATCCCGTTCTATGCCTTCCCGCGTAAATACTTGCACATCTATGACTGTTCCTGAAATCCCTGAGGGCACCCGCAACGAAGTATCCTTTACATCCGATGCTTTTTCACCAAAGATCGCTCTTAATAATTTCTCTTCCGGAGTCAGTTGCGTTTCACCTTTTGGCGTAACTTTACCGACCAAGACATCACCTGCTTCAACTTCCGCACCGATATAAACAATCCCTGATTCGTCCAAGCGAGACAGTTGATGTTCAGACAGATTGGGAATATCCGCTGTTATTTCTTCTGTTCCAAGCTTGGTATCGCGGCTCACAACGGATAACTCTTCAATATGGATGGATGTAAAGCGATCCTCGGCAACTATTCGCTCAGATATCAAAATTGAATCTTCAAAGTTATAACCATTCCATGGCATAAACGCCACCAACATATTCTGCCCTAGCGCAAGCTCCCCCATGTCGGTAGAAGCGCCGTCTGCAATAACATCGTTTTTTTCGATCTCGTCTCCAATCTTAACCAAGGGCCGCTGATTAATATTGGTATTCTGATTTGAACGGGTATATTTAGTGAGATTATAGATATCGACACCTGCTTCACCTACTCGAGTCTCTGCATCATGTACGCGCACGACAATTCGACTGGCATCCACATAGTCGACAACTCCACCGCGTTTTGCCCGGACAGTAGTTCCCGAATGTACCGCTACTACCCGTTCAATACCTGTACCAACAAGCGGTTTCTCAGCACGCAAGCAAGGAACTGCCTGACGTTGCATATTGGAACCCATCAAGGCACGATTGGCATCATCATGTTCTAGAAATGGAATTAAAGATGCAGCAACCGAGACGATTTGTGCCGGCGCTACATCTACATACTCAATGCGTTCAGGTGAAGATAAAGCAAATTCATTTTTGTAACGGCAAGAGACAATTTCACTAACAAATCGACCGTCACCATCAAGCTCTGCATTCGCCTGAGCAATCATATAGTTACCTTCTTCGATCGCAGACAGATAATTGATTTCTTCTGTCACTTTGCAATCGTTCACTTTGCTATAGGGTGTTTCAATAAACCCATATTCATTAGTGCGTGCGTATAAAGCTAATGAGTTAATAAGACCAATATTAGGCCCTTCTGGTGTTTCAATAGGACACACGCGACCATAATGCGTCGGATGCACATCGCGCACCTCAAACCCAGCTCTTTCTCGCGTTAATCCACCTGGTCCCAAAGCTGAAATACGGCGTTTATGCGTAATTTCAGACAACGGATTAGTCTGATCCATAAATTGGGATAATTGACTTGAGCCGAAAAATTCACGCGCCGCCGCTGAGACCGGTTTTGCATTGATCAAATCGTGTGGCATCAAATTTTCTGATTCTGCTTGGCTCAACCGTTCTTTCACGGCGCGTTCTACACGGACCAATCCTGCTCTGAATTGATTTTCTGCCAGTTCTCCCACTGAACGCACTCGGCGATTGCCTAAATGATCAATATCATCAATTTCGCCACGGCCATTACGCAGTTCTACCAATATTTTGATAACCGCGATAATGTCTTCATTCGATAGTGTTTGAGGTCCTGTCAGCTCAGTTCTACCTACCCTGCGGTTAAATTTCATTCTTCCCACAACGGATAGATCATACCGTTCAGGTGAGTAAAACAAACCAGAGAACAACATTTTGACTGCTTCTTCAGTAGGTGGCTCGCCAGGTCTCATCATTCGATAAATAGCAACCTGAGCAGTCATCTCATCGATTGTTTCATCAATCTTCAGTGTTTGAGAAATATAAGCGCCATGATTAAGATCGTTTACATAAAGCGTATAAATTTTCTTAATGTTTGCCCTGCGGAATTTAGCTATCGTCTCTTCTGTAATTTCATCATTCGCCAGCGCAACAATTTCACCCGTTTCTTTATCAAAGATATTCTGTGCGAGTATTCTTCCCAACAAAAAATCTTCGGGCACATACAATTGATCAATCTTAGCTTCCTGCATTTCGCGTATGTGCTTAGCTGTAATACGCTTATCTTTTTGAACAATGACCTTTTTATCTTTAGTTAAAATATCAAAACTCGCCACCTCACCACGCAAACGCTCAGGAACCAGTTCAAATTGGATGCCTTTTTCTGAGAGGTGGAAGCAATCAAATACAAAAAATTCTTTTAAAATTTGCTCTGACGTACAGCCAATCGCCCTCAATAGAGTAGTAACAGGCATCTTTCGACGACGATCGATCCTGAAATACAAGCAATCTTTTGGATCAAATTCAAAATCGAGCCAAGATCCGCGATAAGGAATGATGCGCGCCGAAAATAATAATTTTCCTGATGAGTGGGTTTTTCCTCGATCATGTTCAAAAAATACACCGGGAGAACGATGTAATTGTGAAACAATCACACGCTCAGTGCCATTGATAATAAAGGATCCTGTATCAGTCATTAAAGGAATCTCGCCCATGTAGACTTCCTGCTCTTTGACTTCTTTTACAGTTGGCTTGGAGATTTCTTTATCCATAATTGTCAGCCTTACTCTGGCGCGCAAAGGCGATGCATAAGTGAGGCCCCGCTGTTGACATTCCTTAACATCAAATCCAGGCGATCCAAGCTCATAACTGATGAAATCAAGCCGGGCATTTCTAGTATGACTCTCAATTGGAAAAATGGAATTAAAAGCTGCCTGAAGCCCTTGATTTTGACGTTGATTAGGTGCTATTTTTTCCTGCAGGAAAGCTGCATAGGATTCGAGCTGAGTAGCGAGAAGAAATGGGATCGGCAATACGCTTGCACGTTTGGCAAAACTTTTACGGATACGCTTTTTCTCGGTGAACGAATAGCTCATGAATTTTCTCCGGACGAAGAAGATAGGGAATTGAAGAGTTGAAGCCCAATAACTATCAATTATTCAATTATCTACAATGATGCATTAAAAGACCAAAGGCTGGTAGCCTTCATAGCTCACCAGCCCTAGAATGGTATATTCTTTTTATTTAATTTCGCAAGAAGCGCCTGCTTCTATTAATTGTTTCTGAATTGCTGCCGCATCTTCTTTGGATACGCCTTCTTTCACAGTCTTAGGCGCACCATCAACCAAGTCTTTGGCTTCTTTCAGGCCTAAACCCGTTATTGCTCTCACGACTTTGATTACATTGACTTTACTTTCACCTGCTGATGTTAGAATTACATTAAATTCGGTTTGTTCCGCTGCCGCGGGAGCAGCTGCTCCACCGTTTGGTGCGGCTGCCGCTACAGCTGCTGTTGCTACAGCAGATACACCAAATTTCTCTTCCATCTCTTTAATTAACTGTGACAGCTCAAGCACAGTCATATTTGCTATTGATTCTAATATTTCTGCTTTTGTTACAGCCATTCTTTTTTTCTCCTGGTTATTTTCGGTATTTTAGCTACGAGTTAAATAGAAGTTTCAGAAACTATTTGCTGTCTCGCACCATGGCCAAGCCACGAACAAATCGAGCCGGCACTTCATTAAGTGTTTGAACAAACTTAGCAATAGGTGCTTGCATTGTTCCCAGTAACTTAGACAATAATTCTTCACGGCTGGGTAATGCAGCAAGTGCAGTAATCTCATCACGCGACATTACATGCTCACCCATTGCACCAACCTTAATCACGAACTTCTCATTATTCTTAGAAAATTCATGCAGTACTTTTGCTGCTGCAACTGGATCAGTGCTGATACCATAGGCAAGCGGACCTACCATATGGTTGGCCAACTCTGCATAAGGTGTATCAGCAACAGCACGCCGAACCAATGAATTTTTAACAACACGAAAATAGATTCCTGATTCACGAGTTTTTGCTCTTAGTTGCGTCATTTGACCAACTTCCATTCCTCGATACTCTGCAATGATAATAGCTTGAGCGTTTG
This sequence comes from uncultured Nitrosomonas sp., assembly GCA_965652935.1. Classification (GTDB taxonomy): domain Bacteria; phylum Pseudomonadota; class Gammaproteobacteria; order Burkholderiales; family Nitrosomonadaceae; genus Nitrosomonas. The sequence continues at coordinate 2,869 of CBFGXU010000072.1, read as the reverse complement.
CTACTTGAGCACTTACCTCCGCTACTATTGCTTTTTTATCTTCAAGATTAAGACTCAAGGTTCATTCTCCATCAGTAAAAATAGTACTTGGCGCAAAACTTAACTTCCAAATACTACAAACTGGCGACCTTAAACCAGGAAAATAAAACTCCTGTTTTGGGTACACCATCTGCGTTGGGTGCTTAAAAAGTTAAAATCCACTCTATGACTTTCTGGATTTTTTAATCAAGCGTTTAAGTTCCGTCAAATAATCTATTTATCGATAGATGCCAATTATTATTCCGGATACCCCAACGGTCTTTGACAACCCACTCAATCTATACCTGCATTCAGTGGCCCAAAGTTCTCTATTGTTGCATTATGCTTGTCTGATCTATCCGCACTCCAATACCCATTGTACTCGAAACAGATACTTTCTTCAGATAAGTGCCCTTTGAAGAGGCTGGCTTGGATTTGTTCAATGCCTCGATCACTGCCATTAAATTTTGTTTTAGAGCATCCACCCCAAAGGATGCGCGTCCAATCGTGCAGTGTATGATACCTGTTTTATCAGCTCTAAATTGCACTTGTCCGGCTTTAGCATTCTTAACAGCGCCCGCAATATCCATAGTAACCGTACCTACTTTTGGATTTGGCATTAAGCTACGTGGACCTAGAATTTGACCTAACTGACCCACTACGCGCATAGCATCAGGACTGGCAATTGCAATATCGAAATTGATATTACCTGCTTTAACTTCGGCTGCCAGATCCTCAAAACCCACGACATCTGCTCCTGCTTCCTGTGCCTCTTTAGCTTTATCGCCTTGTGCAAACACTGCAACACGAACTGTTTTTCCGGTTCCTGCAGGTAACACAACCGATCCTCGCACTGCCTGGTCTGATTTTTTTGCATCAATGCCTAGATTAACCGCAACATCAATAGATTCATTAAATTTAGCGGTTGCTGCTTCTTTCACAAGCCCTAGCGCTTCGTCAATCTGATAGGTTTTATTACGATCAACTTTCCCAGCGATAGCTTTATATCGTTTCGATGAGCGTACCATTTATATACCCTCGACTTCTATACCCATACTTCTTGCACTGCCCGCAACGGTACGTACAGCAGCATCCAGGTTAGCTGCAGTTAGGTCCGGCATCTTTGTTTTTGCAATTTCTTCTGCCTGACTGCGGCTTAGTTTTCCCACTTTATCCAAATGGGGCTTGGGACTACCTTTCCCGACTCCTGCAGCTTTCTTGATCAGCACCGATGCCGGCGTTGTCTTCATTATGAATGTAAAGCTCTTATCGGCGTAAGCTGTAATGATTACTGGCACAGGCAATCCAGGTTCCATCTTCTGCGTAGCTGCATTAAATGCTTTACAGAATTCCATGATGTTAAGTTGACGTTGACCTAATGCAGGACCAATAGGCGGACTTGGATTCGCCTTACCAGCCGGTACTTGCAGCTTAATATAGCCAGTTATTTTCTTTGCCATTATGCTCTCCTATTGGGTACAAACGAATGATTGTCCACTCTCCCCGATTCTCTACAATTAAAAATCTTGGAATTAGATCTGATCCAGTGAGATCAGTGAATGAAGTCATCAATTCTCTACGCCTTCTCGACTTGATTAAAATCTAATTCAACTGGTGTTGGTCTTCCAAATATGGAAACCGAAACCCTGAGCTTGCTCTTATCATAGTTAACGTCTTCTACATTGCCATGAAAATCTGTAAAGGGACCTTCTTTAACCCTTACAGCCTCGCCCATTTCAAACAATATCTTGGGTTTGGGTTTCTCTACCCCTTCCTGAATTTGGTGGAGTATATTGTCCACTTCCTTCTGGCTTATCGGCGTAGGTTTCATAGCAGAACCACCGACAAACCCGGTAACCTTATCGGTATTTTTGACTAGGTGCCACGTTTCATCAGACATTTCCATTTCTACCAATACATAACCGGGGAAGAATTTCCGTTCAGTAATATTCTTTTGACCGCTTTTCATCTCGATCACTTCTTCGACGGGTACCAAAATTTGACCGAATTTATCTTGCATACCCGCTCGCTCGATACGATCCTTAAGTGCACGTTGTACACTTTTTTCATACCCTGAATAAGCGTGAACCACATACCATTTCTTACTCATCCTTACCTCTGTGATATCTGGTCAAACATCCTGATCCATCATAAGCTTAACAAGCGACATCAGAGCAGCGTCAATAAACCACAAGAATAAGGCCATTGCAATCACAAAAGCGAACACAACCCCTGATGTTTGGAGCGCTTCTTTACGGCTTGGCCAGACTACCTTTTTCGTTTCCTCGGTAGAATCCCTACAAAATTCGTAAAATTCCTGTCCCTGAGTTGTAAATTTGGCAGTAATCGCCGCCAGCAGGAATCCAATCAGGATAGACAGCACACGAACAACCATTGCGCTTTCATTCAAATAAATGAAACCTGCAATTCCGCTTATTATGAATACAAAAACAAGTCCAAGCTTCAGTTTATTCACCTTTAAAAATCCTTTATGCTTTATAACTAATCTTATAGCTCCAGGATTTCAGTCAAGATTGAATTTTCTTTTATGAACAGCTCCGAAACCCTACTAAAGACCACAACTACCCTATCTATAAATATCCAGCTATTCCTTTTATTTCGCAGATATATGATTAAAAATCCCATTTTGATATGGCAGGCCAGGAGGGCATCGAACCCCCAACCTTCGGTTTTGGAGACCGACGCTCTGCCAATTGAGCTACTGGCCTTTTAGTTGGAATTACCCTAAAGTCAAAAATGGTTAAGGACAATTTTCGATTTCTTTTATTTAAAACTATTCAATAATTTTTGCAACGACACCGGCACCGACGGTCCTGCCGCCTTCGCGTAT
>CBFGXU010000071.1:0-12814 GCA_965652935.1 uncultured Nitrosomonas sp. | reverse complement strand
TGCTTCGTATTCAGAGCAGACTAACGGCGCGAACAAAAAAGCAGCAGTCCATCACTCAGCAAAAACTCTGACAGGCATCGGGAAATCGGAACGATTCACGCCTGCGAGAAGCCCCACGATTTTCAGGATGGCTATGGTTATTAGAACTTCTCTATTCCGTCAAATAATAAATCGGATTTCAAGAAAAATGCTCGTCGTTTTAAAAACTGAGAGAATTTTCCTGATATGTCGGTGCAAATTCAAGATTTGGAGTACCTCAAGATTCGGGATATCGGCTCGTGAAGTTCTGATTAACCTGAAGCCCCCTTTTCCCTAACTAGATCACCACGATATCCGCATTGGTCATGCCTAGCCCAGCACCAAGCGTGGCAATTTGAACCGCAGCTCCTGCCCCATTGCCATCTGCATCATATAACAAAGCACCCGTCGCATCGTTATAAATAATAAAATCATTGGCATCCAGCGCTTGTGCACCGACTCTGAATCGGCCGGCCGCTAAAACACCTGTCCCCGTTAATGCGGTAAATACAGCATTCTCAAGCTGGATAGTATCAGCAGCCACGTTATAGTCAGTGATTGTGTCCATGTGACCGGGCGTAGTAAACCGGAAAATATCTGTACCGGCCCCACCTGTCAATGTATTGGTACCCGTGCCGCCATCAAGAATATCGTTACCGCCACCGCCATTTAACTGATTATCGGCTGAATTACCAGTGATGCTATTGGCCAGACCATTGCCCGTGCCATTGATGGCTGATGCGTTTGCCAGCAGAAGATTCTCCACATTGGCAGGCAATGTATACGTGACACTGCTGCTCACCTTGTCGGTGCCTTCGCTAGAATTTTCGCTAATGGTGTCATCCACATTATCAACCACATAATTGTCAAAACCCAATCCACCGACCATAGTATCCGCGCCAGCTCTGCCATCCAGCGTATCGTTACCGCCACCGCCATTTAATCGATTAACAGCCGAATTACCCACCAAAATATTATTTAAATCATTGCCGGTACCATTAATAGCGAGCGTACCAATTAATGTGAGATTCTCTACGTCTACTGGAAGTGTATAAGTCACCGCGCTGAAGACCTTATCTACGCCCTCATTGCGATATTCAATCACGATATCCCCCGTGGTGTTCACTATAAAAGTATCATCATCCAGTCCACCGATCATCACATCTGCTCCGGCATTGCCGTTGAGCGTGTCATCACCATCCCTGCCATTCAAGACATTATTCTTTCCATTACCCGTCAGATTATCGTTAAAGTTGCTACCGATCAGACTTTCGATATTGGTCAAGGTATCTAATCCAGCACCACCCGTATCTTGCTGCGCAGTAATAATCAACGAAACGTTGACTGAGCCGGCAGCAGAAGCATAGCTGACCGTATCATGCAGAGATGCTGCTGTACCCGCCAGAATATCGTTTCCTGCCGTACTAGCCAGAAACACAGCCGAGGAATCATTCAAGAAAAATAATGTGTTGCCATCTCTATTACCGACGAAGGCATCCAAGTCCCCGTCATTGTCAATATCTACAAAAACAGGACTTGCATTGGAATCTGCGTCACTTAAACCAAGCGGATTGGTGCTGGCAGCAGCAAAAACTGGAGCATTGGCAGTTCCCGTGTTTCTGAAAAACAGTGTATTGCCATCGAGGTTACCTATAAAGGCATCTAAATCACCATCACCATCACCATCAGCAAAGGTAGGACTGGCTTGAAAACCTACATCACTTAAACCGAACGGATTCTGGCTTCCTTCCACAAATGTCGGATTGCTGGCTGTACCCGTATTCCTGAAAAACAAAGTATTACCTTCAGAATTACCGATAAAAGCGTCCAAATCCCCATCATTATCAATATCTGCCAGAGTGGGACTGACTTGCGTACCGGCGTCGCTCAAACCAAAAGGGTTAGTGACAGGAGTAGCAAATACCGGGCTGCTGACTGTACCCGTATTCCTATAAAACAACGTATTACCATCAGCATTACCGATCAAGGCATCCAAATCCCCGTCGTTATCGATATCCGCTAAAGTAGGGTTAGCGTAGAAACTGACATTACTCAAGCCAAACGGATTAGCGACGGCTGCTGCGAAGGTTGGATTGCTGGCTGTACCCGTATTCCGGAAAAACAATGTACCGTCAAATACTTCACCCACAAAGGCATCCAAGTCCCCATCATTATCGATATCCCCTAAGGCAGGGGTGGACAATGTACCTACATCCTTCAAACCAAATGGATTGATAGCAGTTAAGCTAAATACTGGCATATTTTTACTCCGAATATATACTTCGAACAACGCAGCACATCACGTTATTTATCGCTTCTGGTATAGAGATTATTTCTTCCAAAGGCTATGATGGACAACATGCATGAGATTAATTATTCAACCACATGGCCACCTTACTGCGCTATTGCAAAGCTAATCACCTTCAATCAATACTGGTATACCTTTAAGGTATACCAGTTTAGCGTTCATCAATAATCGTAGCTTCATAGTTTGTTCAAGAGGTTGTTACAATTGATCTGCAATTCTCAGTCATCAACTTCCCTACCTATATCACCACGATATCTTCATGCGTCATGTTCAACCCAGCACCAACGATTGCAATTTGCACCGCTGCTTCCTCGCCGTTGCCATCCACATCGTATAGCAAGATCCCTGATTCACTGCTATATACAATGAAATCATCAGCATCTAATGCCTGCGTATCGATTCGAAAATTGCTGGCTGCTAAAATTCCTGTTTCCATGAACGCGGTAAACACGGCATTTTCGAGCTGGATAGTATCATTAATTACGATAAAGTCAGTGATCGTGTCCAGATGATCTGCTGAAGCAAATCTAAAACAATCGTCACCTGATCCGCCCGTTAATGTGTTAGCGCCCGTGCCACCATCGAGAATATCGTTGCCAGCAAAACCATTCAGAATATCGTTACCGGCTTCGCCCTTTAATTGATTGGCGGCCTTATTCCCAGTAATGACATTATTCAAACTGTTGCCTGTCCCATTGATCGGCGATGTGCTGGTTAAGGTAAGCTCTTCTACATTATCCGGTAATGAGTAAGTCACCCTGCTGCTGACCTTATCCGTATCCTCGTTGAAATCTTCAATCACGACATCACCAACATTCTCAGCAAAGTAACTGTCATTTCCCGATCCACCAATCATCGTGTCTGCTCCAGACCATCCCCGTAGGATGTCACTACCCGCACCGCCGTTCAAAATGTTATTAGCCGCATTACCTGTCAAGGTGTCATCAAAATCGCTGCCAATTAAATTCTCGATGTCAGTCAAGGTGTCCAACCCCGCTCCGCCAGTATCTTGCTGCGTGGTAATATTCAGAGAAACCGTTACTGGTGCTGGGGCGAAAGCATAAGTTACTGTATCATTGCTGGATGATGTGCCCGTCAAAATATCATTTCCGGGAGTACTTACCAGCGATGGATGAAAACTTTTACTGCCGAGAAGCGGTTCTGCCACGCCATCCGAAATACTGGTATTAATGGTAAAAGCGCCATTAAAGCCCGCTGCTGGAATAAAGGTTAAATCCGCAAGTAGCGTATTTACGTCTGCTAATGCACCATTCGCTGTCCATACCCCTGTAGCCGGATCATAGGTAGAAGTCACTGTGCCGGAGGTGGCAGTGCTTAAACTACCTGCTGCACTATCGGATAACGTTAAAGTTGCGGTAACAGCGTCATTATCAGGATCGCTGATGGCGATATTAGTTAGATTCAATGGCGTGTCTTTGGTAAACGCTTCAGCAATGGTTAGGTTAGCAACGTTGGGCGCATGATTATTTATAAAAAAATTCTCCCACGGATAACTTCCGGCGTAATCGTAAGTTCCAGTCACGTAAGCATCTAAATCGCCATCGCCATCGATATCGACAAAAGTTCGACTGTTAACGGAAGAACGGGAAAAATTTTCAGGCAAACCAAACGAACCGCTATTTACGGTAAACGCCGGACTACTGACTGTCCCTGTATTTCTAAAGAGAGTTTCTCCCACGAAGGCATCTAAATCACTGTCACTATCGACATCGATAAAGACTGGGTTACCTGTCAAGCCAAAAGGATTGGTTTCAGGAGCAGCAAATGCTGGGCTGCTGTCTGTTCCCGTATTTTGAAAAAAAAGTGCGTCGCCAGCATCATTCCCAACGAAAGCATCTAAATCAGCATCATGGTCGATATCAACAAAGGTAGGAGTAGCATACTCACCCACATCACTTAAGCCAAACGGGTTGGTTTCGGGAGCAGCAAATGCTGGGCTGCTGGTTGTTCCCGTGTTTTCAAAAAACAGCGTATTACCAGCATCATTTCCCACGAAAACATCTAAATCACTATCGTTGTCAATATCAACAAGGATGGGACTGGCAAAGCTACCGACCTTGCTCAAACCAAACGGGTTGGTTTCAGGAGCAGCAAATGCTGGGCTACTGGTGGTTCCCGTGTTTTCAAAAAACAGGATATTACCGCGCTCTTCAGCATAATAACTATAGCCTATGCCGACAAACGCATCAAAATCGCCATCGCCATCGATATCAGCAAAAGCAGGATCGGGCTGGAGCCCTACCTCACCTACGCCCAGTGAACTTCCAGAAAAATGAGGCACATTACCCACCCCGATGTTTTGGAAAAAAGCCGTGTCGCCTGCACTATTACCGATAAAGGCATCTACATCGCTATCTCCGTCAATGTCGGCAAAGACAGGTGGATTGGTATACCCCCCTACCCTGCTCAAACCAAATGGGTTCTCGCTGTCTCGGTAAAATACTGGATTACTGACTGTTCCAATATTCCTAAAAAACCACGTACCATCAGGGTTGCTATAATTGCCTCCCGAACCCACAAAAGCATCCAAGTCGCCATCGCCATCGATATCAATAAAAGTGGGGCTGGCCATATACCGGCCAACACCGCTCAAGCCAAACGGATTGAGCTCGGGAATACCAAAGATGGGGTCGCTGGCTGTTCCCGTGTTTTTAAAAAACAGCGTATTGCCATAATAATCACCGATAAAAGCATCTAAATCGCTATCACCATCAATATCGATGAAAGTGGGATTGGCAAAGGCACTCACGCTACTTAAGCCAAACGAATTGGAAATGGGTTCAGCAAAAATTGGATTGCTGGCTGTCCCGGTATTTTTAAAAAACAGAGTATTGCCTTCGCTGGTGCCAACGAAAGCATCCAGATCGCTATCAGTGTCAATATCCGCAAAAGAAGGGCTAGCAAGATATCCCCCGTCACTCAAGCCAAACGGATTAGTGACGGCAGCTGCAAAGATGGGGTTGTTGGCTGTTCCGGTGTTCCTGAAAAACAATAGGTTGCCATACAGTTCGCCGATGAAGGCATCTAAATCGCCATCGCCGTCGATATCGACCAAGTCGGGGCTGGCATCCCGCCCCACGTTACTCAGGCCAAACGGATTAAGGATAATATTGTTATAAATAGGATCAGCCATGTTATTACTCCCATAAGTGTTAGGATTTAACGCACTGTGTCACATCATTCAGCGCTTGAGTATTGATGTCATTGTTTTCAATCGGCTGATGACGATCAACGAAACATACAATGAATAATCATTCAACTTGCGTTGTTCGTCTTCCTATTAATGCTTCGCTATGACAAGCCAATTTCGGGTCTTTAATCGATCTAGTCATACGATTAATCCGCAATCATGGACTCTTTCCTGCAACATTCGATGGAATCGAAAACAAGTTCGTTTGTTGCAGAGGCTCAACTACCTAACTTTTTACATAATAAAACTGCAAATGTGATAAGTAAATGAGCAAAATGCTTAGTTTTATCTAAGGGTTTCCTTGAGTGTTATAAAAGCGACAATTAATGCTAAGTATCTGCTTTTATTCATTATCGAACCCCTTAATCAGATAAAATCATTATGATGAGTCCAATCAGGCTGGTCAGTCGGATAGCGCACATACCAGAAAATATATTTTGAAAATGTTAAGACTGTAGAAAGAACTACTCTTTGTTGAAGATAATCGCTTGAGAGAGGGAATGTTTCCTCTGAAACCGGGTAAACCCTTTGCTTCTGTATTTAAAATATCCAGCAAAAGGATTAATTGAAAGATAAAACCCAGGCTAAGCAAGCTTGCTGGTCGCGTTAATCACTGCACATGGGTGATGATTGATTTGTTACTTGCTGCAGGTGTTGGTGTAACTGTTTTTCAATCGATTGATGGCGATAAGCAGGTAAAATAAATGATGATAATAATTCCATATGGGATTGGTCACCTTCCTGCCAGCATTCTGCGACAACCAGGCCAATCATTTCACCCTCAACCGATGCAGAAATACCGAATAATTCACCACGCTGAGGCTGGGTCTGCCAGCGTTTCTGCAAACTTGGCTCAGTCATTGCTTCGTAAAGCAAAAGATTCTCTGGCGTCAAATGGCACACTCGCTGATATTTAACAACAGGCTCCTGCGAATTCGCCAGCGGTGAAACGCGTGGTATGCCAGCCACCTGAACCGGCTGACTCAAACCAGGACGTTTTACAGTGGGTTTAGTAACAATCATCCCTCCCGAATGGGGAAAAGAAATCAGGCGGTCAATGTCATCATCTTGAAAACCTAAAGCTCTTGGCATACGAACTGCAGGCAGCACCACTACATCATAAAGTTCCTCGACAACGCCGCCAATGTGCAGCACATGTGAAACATTACCAGTATTCAAGTCAACCACGGCCAGACCACACTGGGCGGTCATGTTTCCGGCAGTAAGGCGGGTTTCCAGTGACAGACCTGAGAAAGCTTTTGAACGTAATTTTGATAAACCGATCAAGGCATAATTTTTCCAGAATGCCAAGCCACGCACGAAACCCGGACAGAATGTCACCGGCACGAATTGATCGCCATCCAAATAGCCAAACTCGCCCGTTCCAGAATTGAGCAACCATAACTTACCCTGATACCAGCGCGGCGAATGCGGCATCGATAAACCAGCCGCAATGATTTCATTGCTGGGAACATGCATCACCACTCCACCCTCTACACGGTGATTGCGCCAGCCTGCGGCTTCGTCTGTCACGCTGCATGCGGTCACATAGGTGGGCTCGCCGTTTTGCATGGCCAGACCATTCAAATGGCAACGATCTTCAGCTGCAAGCTTGGTGATAAAGGGCGGTTTCCAAAGGGGAGCGAAACTAAACCCTGCCTGCAAAGTAGCCAGACAACTGAAATCCGTGTTGATGAACAGTATGTTCTGCTCCTCAGTGACCACCACATCATGCACATTCAGATCACCCGTAGTGTGCGATTGGCTAGGCACATACAATCGATCACAGCCTTGATACCGCTCATTTTCTGCCAAGCGATTTTCCAGTTGCCAGATCTGGTAACGGGTGACCATGTAGAGGCTTTCGTTACGTGCATACAAACCCATCGGCTTATCGAACAAGCGTTCATTCACGGCCAGATGCCCATTCTCCTTGCATCCGACTAGAAACAAGCGATTGGTTTGATAGGTCGTGAAAGCAAAGCTGATCTGTTCCTCATCCAGCCAGTGATACAGGTGATCGGAGCCTTGCATGATCACAGCAGGCGGTTTGTTGGAAGCTGGGGGTTGCGTCATAGATGGGTTAACTCTGACCTTGGATTAAAGTAATTAGAAAATTTTTTGCCTTGGGAATGCCTTTGTTAAAATTTTTGTAAGCTGAGCTCATTTCAACGAAAGGCTTTCTAACGCTTTCTGATGATTCCATTTGCCATGAAACAGATGGCCTTTTTTCTCGGGTGTGCGGTCACTGGTCCAGGTCAGATAATTGCCATCCGGTGTAAATACCGGCAGACCATCAAATCCCTCTTTATCAGTTACCCGCACAGGGTCTTTCTCGCCATCCACATCAACAATATACAGTTCAAAGTTGCGGTGTCCATGTAAATTGGTGGTAAAAATAATGTACTTACCGGAAGGATGATAGAAAGGTGCCCACGACATTGTATTGAGACGCGTGATTTGTTTCTGGTCTGATCCATCGATGTTCATCGTGAAGATTTCAGCTTCCCGGCCATTTTCCGAAAAGCGGCGCCAGACGATTCGCTTTCCGTCCGGGCTAAAAAATGGCCCACCATCGTAAGTTTTAGTCTGCGTTAATCTTTTCACGTTGGAACCGTCGGCATCCATAATATAAATATCGATCAAAGACGATGGATTGGCTTTGAAAAGCGCAGCCTCCTCATCGGATAACTCTCCTGAGTAGGCCCTGCGATTGGAAGCAAAAGCGATCAGCTTGCCATCCGGCGACCACGAAGCTTCGGCATCGTACCCCAGCGTATGGGTGAGATTGCGGATTTTCCCGCCGGAAAAATCCGTCTCGTAGATATCATAAAACTCATCGTAATCCCAGGCATAGGATTGCCGCTCACCAGATTTTCTTCTTTCAATCTCGGCAACCATTTTGGCTTTTGCATCCGGATCTTCATGGGTAGAAGAAAACAGCACTTTTTCCTGGGTAGGATGGACCCACGAGCAAGTGGTTTTGCCGTTACCCGGCGATACTTGCTGCACCGCGCCAGTGGGGATATTTTTCAGAAAAATCTGATAAAAAGGGTTATCATCAGATACTTCCGCCTGATAAGCCATCCATTGCATGTCTGCACGATAATAAGCCTCGCCAACTCTCTTTTCCTTTCCGGAGAGCTGATACTCGCCGGTAATAAACTCTGTTGCACTGGCATGAGTAACTGTAAGGAAAGTCAGAGGCAATAAAAAACTACTGATTAATAGAGAAGAATGGGGCATGCAAGATGCCTTGGTGAAGTTTCTCATTGGATTTAAAAACCTTTCTGCTAAAAGGAAAACATTTAAACATAGCTGTAAAAGGAAAGTAAACACTCTATGTTATAGAATAGCCCTTTAGATAATGCCTGGTATCTATCGGGCTGGCGAATAAATAATTTATCTGTAAGGTCTGGAGAAGAATGCAAAAATTAGTGAAATTCAATATTGTTTGGGCTGCCATTATCGGTTGCATGTTCTACAGCATGGCAGTATGCGCCAATAATCAGACGTTTTATCACCAGATGAAAATCGTGCTATCCCCAGATACCTCTGAGATACACGTCACAGATAACATTCTGGTACCTGAGCATTATCGGGATCATCCAACAGCCGTCATACTTGATTTCAGTCTGCACGCCGATTTAACGATTACCGAAGTTCAGGGCGCACAAATTACCTTGCAACAAAACAAATCCGCCTCAAGTTCCCGGCCGATTCCATTAAAACATTACACACTGACATTCCCACCCCACCAGAAGGAATTCACCGTGCATTTCAGCGGAAAAATCAACCATCCGGTGCAAGGCCCTGACCAGGAGTATGCGCGCAGTTTCAGTTATACGCCCGGAGTTATTTCGCCCGAAGGAATTTTTCTGGCTAATTCCAGCGCCTGGTATCCGCAATTTGGAGACGCCCTGGTATCGTTTCATCTGGATATTCAGGTGCCCGCGGGCTGGGATGTGGTGAGCCAGGGTGCTTTGATTCGCGAACAGCAAACTCAAACCACCCAGAATGTGATTTGGGAAGAAAAACAGGCGCAGGATGACATTTATATCGTTGCGGGCCGCTATCAACGCTATACCCAATCAACAGGTGCAGTGAATGCGCTGGTTTATCTGCGCAGTGCTGATGAAGCGCTCGCGCAAAAATACCTGGATACGACGGCGCAATACATCGCCATGTATAACAAACTGCTCGGCCCCTACCCCTATACAAAATTTGCCTTGGTCGAGAATTTCTGGGAAACCGGTTACGGCATGCCCTCCTTTACTTTGCTCGGCCCTAAGGTGATTCGCTTCCCCTTCATTCTGCATTCCTCATATCCGCACGAGATTTTGCATAACTATTGGGGCAATGGTGTATTTGTCGATTATGCCAAAGGCAATTGGTCAGAGGGCTTGACTGCCTATCTCGCCGATCATCTGGTGAATGAGCAAAGAGGCAAAGGCGAAGAATATCGCCGCGATGTGCTGCAGAAATATGCTGATTTTGTGAATAAGGAAAAAGACTTCCCGATGGCACGATTTGTGTCGCGCCATAGTTCCAGTTCGGAAGCGGTGGGTTATGGCAAGACCATGATGTTTTTCCATATGTTGCGCCAGGAATTAGGCGATGAAAATTTCGTGCGCGCGTTACGGCAATTTTATAAGCAATTCAAATTCAAACAGGCCACTTTCGAAGATTTGCGAACCACTTTCAGCGCCGTAAGCGGTAAGGATTTTTCTCAGTATTTTGAACAATGGGTGGATCGCACCGGCGCTCCCAATCTGCATCTGCGTCATGCGGAAGCCGAACGCACGGCACAAGGATTTAAGCTCAAGGCGCTGCTTGAACAAACGCAACCCGGTGAGCCCTATCATTTAACAGTGCCCGTCTCGGTCATGCTGGAAGGAGAAGCGCAGGCTCACTCATCACAAATCGCCATCAATCACAAGACGCAAGTGATTGAAATGGATTTTCAAACACGCCCCGTACGCATCGACATCGACCCGCAGTTTGATGTATTCAGGCGTCTGGATCACCGTGAAATTCCTTCCGCATTATCGCAGGGATTTGGCGCTGAGAAACCCTTACTGGTGCTACCCGCGAATGCTGACAAGCAAGTAGCACAAGCCTATCGCTCGCTGGCAATGCACTGGCAAAAAACCCAGCCGGCGATGCTGGAAGTAGTCACTGATGATCAGCTGGTTGCTTTACCTGCAGACCGGACGGTCTGGATCATGGGCTGGCAAAATAAATTCAGTCCTGCGGTCATCACCGCGCTAGCGGAACAAGGTGTAACTTATCGTCAGGCAGCGCTGCAATTGCACCAGCAGAACTATCAACAAGCTGAGCACGCCATTGTGCTGACAGCCAGACAGCCATCCAATCTGGATAAAACCCTGCTGTGGGTTGCATCCGACGATGCCAAGGCCATTGCGGAATTAGCAAACAAGCTGCCCCATTACCGCAAATACAGCTACCTGATCTTTAAAGTGGGTGATGAGCTTACCAATATCAATAAAGGTCAATGGCCTGTGACTCAATCGCCATTAACCCAATGGGTGCAGCAAAAAGATAATGCAACGATGACCCGCGTGTCCGCCAATACTGCGATGGCCCGCCGGGCATTGGCGCAATTGCCACCGGTATTTTCCGAAAGCCGCATGCTGAGTGACATTACCCATCTGGCCAGTGAGACATTCAAAGGACGCGAACTGGGCAGCCCGGAACTAGATACCGCCGCTGCGTATATCGCCAGGCAGTTTCAACAAGCCGGATTGCTGCCGGGTGGTGACGGCAACAGTTTTTTTCAAATTTGGCAACAGTATGTCGGCGCACCCAAAGGAACGATCAGCCTGCGCAATGTCATCGGTATCTTACCCGGCACGAATCCGCAACTGGCCGGACAGAGTCTGGTCATCGGCGCGCACTATGATCATCTTGGCATGGGTTGGCCGGACGTACGCGCCGCCCATCAGGGAAAAATCCATTACGGCGCGGATGATAACGCCAGCGGCATCGCCGTGATGCTGGAGCTGGCGCGGCAGATCACCCGCAAATGGCAACCGGAACGCACGATTATTTTTGTCGCCTTCACCGGTGAGGAATCCGGTCTGCTCGGTTCTAAATATTACATCAACAACGCAAAAGACTACCCGGCAGAAAAAATTGCAGTCATGCTGAATCTGGACACTGTGGGAAGATTGGGGAACAATCCGGTCACTCTGTTTGGTGCCGGAACCGCCCGTGAACTGGTACATGTTTTCCGCGGTGCGGGCTTTGTCACGGGCATCCCCATCAATGCTGTACAAGATGACTTCGGCTCCAGCGATCAGGCCGCGTTCATCAAGGCAGGCATTCCGGCCGTACAGTTCTTCGCCAGCGCGCATGAGGACTACCACGCCCCCGGCGACACCGTGGACAAAATAGACTCGGCAGGACTAGTCAAAGTAGCCGCCATCCTCAAAGAAGCCGCCGAATACCTGGCCAACCGCATTGAACCCCTGACCATCACTTTGCAATCACAAAATGCGCAGGCTGAATCCGCATCTGCAAACAACAAACGCAAAGTCAGTCTTGGAACAGTACCGGATTTTTCCCATCAAGGAGAAGGCGTGCGCGTGGATAACGTCATCCACGGCTCCCCAGCGCATCAGGCGCAGCTACAGGCAGGCGACATCCTACTTCAACTGGCCGGTCAACCGATCAGCGATCTGGCAGCCTACGCCAACATCCTGCGAACCCTTGAGGCGGGACAGAAAACTGAACTTCAATACCACCGCGCAGGTGAAGTGAAGACGATTGAGGTTGTGTTGGCTGAGCGGTAATGGCGATATAGTTTGGTATTTTTAATGCTGAACGGTTAGTGTCCGAAGAGATCGTATTGATCGTCTCGTTCAAGGGGAATAATGTTACGAACAATGATAGTCGGTCGTTTTTCTGCGATCATTCTCTGTTTAGTAAGACGACTGATCGTACCTTCAACTACACACCGTAAGAAAAGTGCTGGCTTGAAACGGCGAATACTTCCTTGCTCAGGAATGCAGTTAAGGATATGCCCATCATATTCGAGACCTATCGAATTAGATGATGCATTTCCTCGTGTTAGCTTTCCTTCGAGCCTCACCTCATCTCCATGTTTCAATTCTGGGAAAAGGTAATCTTCTTCGGATTCAACCTCTTCATCTACAAAATAAATTTTCTCTTCAGCATTAACTGAGACTTCTTCAAACTCACCATCTCGCTTGACTCCAATAGAAAGCATTCGCTCTTTAACGATCACATTTGTT
>CBFGXU010000070.1:0-13054 GCA_965652935.1 uncultured Nitrosomonas sp. | reverse complement strand
TAGCGAGATTATGCTACTAAAAAACTGAGGAAATATGAACAGTTATCCCATTGGCGCAGTAGATTAGCCTTAAGTCCGACAGACTCCTAGGTGTTACCTTTCGCATTACTTTATTATTTAATTAATCCAAACCACAGGACAATAACAAGCCTTTTAACGGCTCAATATAATTTCCAATACAAACTTGCTGCCGATATAAGCCAGCAATAATGTCACAAACCCGGTTAATGTCCAGCGAATAGCTACCCTACCCCGCCATCCGTAAAGTTGCCTGCCAATCAGTAATGCGGCAAATACCACCCAGGAGGTAATGCCAAAAAGAGTTTTATGTGAGAATGTAAGCGGCTGACCAAAAACTTCTTTTGAAAAAACGATACCACTTAACAGCGTCAGTGTAAGTAGAATAAATCCAACCCAGATAATACGAAATAACAATTTTTCCATCGCCAAAAGTGGCGGTAGATTTGTCAGTATAGTGTGCGCCACAGGATGATGTAAATGGCGCTCCACTGCAATCATGAACAAAGCATGTAACGCTGCGATGGTTAAAAGGCTATAAGCCATCAAAGCCACTAACAAATGCGCTTTAAACGCCGGTAATTCAGTATTTTCAAGAGGCCGTGAAAATGGAAAAACCAAAGGTAATAAAATTGCAATTGCCGCCGCTGCTGCAATGGGCGCAACTAGGGTTTGCAACCCTTGCAAGCGACTAAAGAATCCTGAGAACCAATAAATAAATGCTGTCAACCAGACGATGGATGAGATCGCATTGCCTAAACCAAAACTAAGCCCTGCGCCAACAAATATTGATTGGTATAGCGTTATGGCATGCAACACCAAAGGTATAAGCATGACATAGTGCACCCACCTAGCTGTAACAAGCTCACGACCATTCACTGTGAATGACGATTGACCCCACGTATTTTTCCAGAAATACCAACCGACCAGTATGTAAAGCAAAAAAGCTGTGAGATAAGTTAAAATGCTGGTTATGGATATCATGAATTTTTTAAAAACAGAAAGAACTGTTTAGTCTACATGGCACGTCAACAAATTCAAGTGCTAACCCAGACAATATTTAATTTACATCCTCACCTTACTCTACATCTATTTACTTTTTGGGATTTTAAATATGTTTGATAATTTAACCGGTCGACTCGCCGGTGTCATTAAAACATTACGTGGTGAAGCAAGAATTACTGAAAGCAATATCCAGCAAGCATTGCGTGAAGTTCGCCTGGCATTGCTGGAAGCTGATGTGGCTTTACCGGTAGTTAAAGATTTCATCGCACGTATCAAAGAAAAAGCCATTGGTCATGAAGTAATGACCAGTCTCACACCCGGCCAAGCTTTAGTGGGTGTAGTTCATCAGGAGCTCGTTACTATTTTGGGTGGAGAAAAGGCTGATCTTAATCTCTCTACAGTGCCACCTGCCATAATCCTCATGGCCGGATTACAAGGCGCTGGCAAAACCACTAGTAGCGGCAAGCTGGCGAAGTGGTTAATGGAACAAAAGAAAAAGAAAGTACTATTAGTCTCATGTGATATCTATCGTCCGGCTGCTATTCATCAGCTGGAACTTTTGGCTAATCAAACAGGAGCGGACTTTTTTCCCGTTAAAGATGGCCAGAAACCGGGAGAAATTGCTACAGCTGCTTTGGATTACGCACGCAGACATCATCATGATGTCATGATTGTGGATACTGCAGGCCGGTTAGGTATTGATGAAGCCATGATGCAGGAAATCAGCGAGCTTGAAGCACTCTTGAAACCCATTGAAACCTTGTTTGTTGTAGATGCCATGCAAGGACAGGATGCGGTTAATACCGCCAAAGCTTTTGCCGATGCATTACCTCTAACCGGCGTCATACTCACCAAACTCGATGGCGATGCGCGGGGTGGTGCGGCATTATCAATTAAGCATATCACGGGAAAATCGATTAAATTCGCCGGGGTCGCAGAGAAATTGACTGGCCTGGAAGCATTTCATCCCGATCGGATGGCTTCACGTATCTTAGGAATGGGTGATGTACTTGGCTTGATTGAGGAGGCACAACGCAGCGCTGATCAGCAAGAAGCTGAGAAGCTGATTAAGAAAATGAAATCGGGCAAAGCATTTGACCTCGATGATTTCAAAGCACAGTTTCAACAAATGCGCAACATGGGGGGGATAAGTGCCTTGATGGACAAATTGCCTGCTCAGTTAAGCCAAGCAGCACAAAGTGTAAATGTGGACGACAAGCTAATCAACCGAACGGAAGGTATTATTAATTCGATGACAAAGCAGGAACGCGCCAAACCCGAGCTCCTCAAGGCTTCACGCAAACGAAGAATCGCAGCAGGCGCCGGCGTTTCCGTGCAGGAAGTCAATCGTCTATTGGCTCAATTCGAACAAGCCAGGAAAATGATGAAAATGATGAATAAAGGCGGAATTGCCAAAATGATGCGCGGATTGAAGGGAATGCTCCCTCGGGTGCATTAATAGCTATTTTCAGTTGGCTGCAGGCGGTGCCTTCTCCAGCCCAACAACTCGGGCACCTGCAGCGATCTTTCTTGCCGAAAACCAACCCCTATTCATTTCAAGGGCATATTTCGCTATGCCCGCGGACTCATGCGCAGTTCTGGTTTGCGGTTGCATATCGGCAATATTCAGAATGACACCCCGTTCATCAATAAAAGCAACACTCAAAGGAACATATGTGTTTTGCATCCACATGCTATAGAGACCAGCATGAGGAAAAATAAACAGCATACCGGTATTTTCTTCCAATGATTCCCGGTACATCAGCCCTTGCGAGCGGGATAATTGAGTATGCGCCACTTCTGCAGAAATGGCGTACCCGGATATTTCCAATGACAAGATACTTAATTCTGAGGCGTTGGCATTTGCAAAAGACATTGCCAGCAAAAAAACAAAAACTTCTCTCGGACAGCGCATCAATGCTTACCCGTACTGCCAAAGCCATTTTCTCCCCGATGGCTTTGATCAAAACTATCCACTTTGTTGAATTCAACTTGTATGACAGGAACTACTACCAGTTGCGCGATCCGTTCGAGTGGGTTAAGTTGGAAAGATGTCTGGCCCCGATTCCAGCAGGAGACCAGAATCTGCCCTTGATAATCAGAATCAATTAAACCGACCAGATTTCCCAGTACAATCCCATGCTTATGGCCTAGCCCAGAGCGTGGCAATACCAATGCAGCCAATCCCGTATCGCCAAGATGCACTGCGACTCCGGTAGGAATGAGGCTGGTTTCTCCTGGGTTAATGGTAACAGGCTGTTCAATACAAGCGCGCAGATCCAGACCGGCTGAACCCGGTGTTGCGTAGCTTGGAAGCTGCTCATTTAAACGTTTATCGAGAATTCTGATATCAATTTTTTTCATATGCTCAGGGTCAGTATCTTCTTCTATCGCTTGTAAAGTAAGCTGATATGTTTCATCAAAAGCCGTGCCTGTTCCGTCTTAGATGCTTTGGGAAGCACATGCTTGCCCTTATCGTCCAGTAAAATCAGCTCACTTTCGTCGGAACCAAGAGCATCTTGCGCTAAATTGGCAACCAACAAAGGCAGATTCTTCTTTCGACGCTTCATTTCTGCATTCTTCTCCAGATCCTCTGTTTCTGCTGCAAAACCAACACAGAAAGGTGGTTTTGGCAGACTGGCTACAGTCATGAGGATATCTGGATTTGGTATCAGCTCTATGGATAATGGTTTTTTATCAGATTTTTTAATCTTGCGCGGGCTGATTTTCGCCACACGATAATCAGCAACAGCAGCTACGCTGATAAAAATATCGGTTTGTGATATTTCTGCCTGCACAGCATGCAGCATATCGTCTGCGCTCATCACATGAATAAGTTTATCTACCACTGGCGGTGCCAAGCAGGTGGGGCCAGAAACAAGCACAACCTTTGCACCGGCTTCTACTGCAGCCCGGGCAATAGCATATCCCATTTTTCCGGAACTCTTGTTGGTTATGCCGCGTACGGCATCAATCGCCTCAAAGGTTGGCCCGGCTGTTACCAAAACATTTTTATCTGCCAGAGAGTTAGCCTCTTGGAAAGCAACCCGCACTGTCTCAGCCAGTTCACTGGCCTCCAGCATACGCCCCATTCCTATTTCACCGCAGGCCTGCTCTCCACTGGCCGGACCCACTATTTTTATTCCATCCAGCCGAAGCAGCGCTAAATTACGCTGTGTCGCGGTATTTTCCCACATTTGCCGATTCATGGCGGGTGCTATCATGAGCGGACAATTTCGTGCCAGGCATAATGTCGTCAACAAATCATCTGCCAGGCCATTGGCAAGCCTTGCAATAAAATCAGCGCTGGCAGGTGCCACCAGAATCATATCGACATGACGAGACAAATTAATATGCGCCATATTCTGAACGGCATTAGTCTCCCATAAATCAGAATAAACAGGATTACCTGTCAGTGACTGAAAAGTCACCGGCCCGACAAAGCGACAGGCTGATTGCGTCATTACTACCTGTACATCAATTCCAGTTTGAGTTAAAAGGCGCGCCAACTCAGCCGCTTTATAAGCTGCTATACCACCTGTTATGCCTAGCAACAGACGTTTTTTTAATGCATAAGATGCCTCTTTTATCATATTAAAAAATCTTTTTGAACAAGCTTAATCAAATCAATGGATTGATTCATAAAAAATATCTCCACATAAACACTTAACTGCTTATTTTACTCAATACAGCGAAGCTAATGCCGTTATAATGAAATTAAAAAAGTAGCTCTGTGTTACTTCTTTTTAATAGTGGCGCAACCTCATTTTTTATGTGACTAAGTTTCATTTATTGTATGGCAATAACAAACTGGCCAGTATCTGAGCGACCGCGTGAAAAACTATTGGAGAAAGGGGTTACCGCCCTTTCGGATACAGAGCTGCTGGCCATCTTTTTGCGCACCGGCATAACGGGAAAAAGCGCGGTAGATCTCGCACGGGAATTACTCTCGCATTTTGGCAGCCTCACTAATATTTTTGCAGCCAATCACGCCAGTTTCTGCCAATTACCAGGCATGGGTATCGCAAAATATGCCCAATTACAAGCTGTCCTAGAAATGGCTCGCCGTGCTTTGGGTGAAGAATTAAAGAGCGGCAATGCGATGACTTCACCCGACTTGGTTCGAGATTTTCTACGTCTAAGTTTAGCAAACAAACAACACGAAGTTTTTATCGGTATTTTTCTGGATGCTAAGAATCATACCATCGCTACCGAAGAACTGTTTAGCGGCACACTGACACAAGCCAGTGTTTATCCGAGAGAAGTCATCAAACGCGCTTTGTATCACAATGCAGCGGCAATTATCTTTGCGCATAATCACCCATCAGGTGTCGCAGAACCCAGTCACGCTGATAAAATACTTACA
Organism: uncultured Nitrosomonas sp.; assembly: GCA_965652935.1. Taxonomy (GTDB): domain Bacteria; phylum Pseudomonadota; class Gammaproteobacteria; order Burkholderiales; family Nitrosomonadaceae; genus Nitrosomonas. Next base: position 7,665 of record CBFGXU010000070.1, on the reverse strand, counting down.
CAATCTCTGAAACAGGCATTGGCGATGATTGATGTCAAAGTACTGGACCACTTTATTATAGGTAATGGTACTACTTTGTCATTTGCCGAACATGATTTAATCTGAGCATAAGTTGAGTAAATGCCTTAAATCAGGATATAATTATTTTTTTTAAGAATTCTGGAGTGCACTACATGGCACGAGTATGTGAAATAACTGGCAAAAAACCCATGTCTGGTCACAACGTTTCCCACGCAAACAACAAAACTAAACGACGTTTTTTGCCTAATCTGCAACGCCGCAAGTTCTGGGTTGAAAGTGAAAATCGCTGGATTAGCTTACGATTAACAAATGCCGCATTACGCACAATAGATAAAAATGGTATTGATGTAGTGCTGGCCAAAATGCGCTCAGAAAGCAAAAGCACTTAAGAAGCCCATCGAAGATAAGTGTAAGTTAAGGAGTCATCATCATGCGTGAAAAAATCAAGCTTGAATCATCAGCTGGAACAGGCCATTTCTATACCACCACTAAAAACAAACGTGCGAATCCCGAGAAATTGGAATTAATGAAATTTGATCCTGTTGCACGAAAACATGTCAAATATAAAGAAACAAAACTTAAGTAAGTAAGCTGATAAGCTAATAAAAAACCCGCCGAAGCGGGTTTTTTATTAGCTACTCATTTCCCCTCATTTAACCCTTAGGCATAGCAACGTAATCGCTGGGAAAAAGCTTTCAATACCTCAATACCACTTTCCTCTGCACGTCGGCACCAATCTTCCAATTCCTTAACCAGCTCTTCGGTTGATGCAGTAGAACGTTGCCAGATTTCAGCCAACTCATCGCGCATGGTATAAACCTTATCCAGTGTTTTGGCATTACTTAACACTTGATTTAGTTTTTCACGTTCATGCTCTTGCAAAGTTTTTGAGTCAGCCAGAATCCAACGTTTCAACGTAGATTTATCTACGCCATATTGTGCGATTGCTTCTTTTAGATGAATAATTTCTTTTGAAAAAATCTCTTTTAACGAGTTGGTGTATTTCGCAAGCACTTCATAGCGATGAGAAATAACAGCTTGCAAGGTATCTAAGTCGCAGTGAGTTTTTTCCCTATCGATGCGTAATTTGGGTGCAATCTTTTTGACTTTTGCCAGACCTATCATTTCCAGAATGCGGATATATAACCAACCAATATCGAATTCATACCATTTATTGGATAGGCGTGCTGATGTTGCATAGGCATGGTGGTTATTATGTAACTCCTCACCACCAATCAGAATACCCCAAGGTACGATATTTCGACTCGCATCTTCTGCCTGAAAATTACGATATCCCCAATAATGTCCAACCCCGTTGATAATGCCGGCAGCAAAAATAGGCGCCCACATCATTTGCACGGCCCACATCGTAATGCCGATCGGACCAAATAAAATAACATCAATAATTAACAATAATGCAACGCCTTTTGCACTATGTTTACTGTAAATATTACGCTCTACCCAATCATCAGGCGTACCATATCCATATCGTTTCAGGGTATCCTCGTTCTTTACTTCTATTCTGTAAAGTTCTGAACCCTCGCTTAAGACTTTCTTGATGCCCACAATAACTGGGCTATGCGGATCATCCTTAGTTTCGCATTTGGCATGATGCTTACGATGAACTGCCGTCCATTCCTTGGTAACCATTCCAGTTGTTAGCCACAGCCAAAAGCGAAAGAAATGACTGGGTATCGCATGCAATTCCAGCGCCCTATGCGCGGAATGACGATGAAGATAAATTGTTATAGAAGCAATGGTAATATGCGTAAGAACCAAGGTAACAACAATATACCCCCACCACGGCATATCAATCACACCTGAAATTAAAGTAAGAAAATCAGAAATCATATAATTACTATCCTTTTAAAGACCTGCTAGAGCATAAATTTGCTCAAATAAATAGACAAATCTGTAACTGTCAAATTCAATAAACACCGCTAATAATTTAACCGCCCTTTTTATACTTACTCATGCACACTACGTATTTAGTCACTGTTATATTTTAGCATTAAAATTTTATACTAACGCCTGATAGAAAGGAAACATTACTCTTATTGCCTGCTAAAATTTTCCATTCCAATCTTTGAGAATCAAATCCTCAGAACCACGAGATTGTAAACTTCCGCATACCTAGATTTTCATTCGATAAACAACCTCATCTCCAGGAATGAAATAAAAACGGTCTTTGTAACGCAGCAGCCGATGGTGTTAGCCTTAGGATTCACTAATTGAGTTAAAAGATGATAGCAGCAACGATAATGAATAGCTGAGAAGAAGGTGCGGACAAAACGGTCATAGCGCATGGCGATCCTGCGCCAAGCCGTGAATTTGCCGAACATGCTCCACCTTGTGCAGGATCTTATCGTATTCAATCTGGCCTTGAGATTCTTGTTGGGTGGGATGCATGACGTAATGCCTTTTTCGATCAGTGCCTTCCTGAACCAAACGACCACATAGCCACGATCAGAAAGAAGCTTCCTGGCTTTCGGCAGTGATGATAGCGGCAGGCGCCGCACCTTTGTCATCGCTCATCTGTCTTCGGAGAGCAGCTTGGCTGCATTCTGCCCGGCCATCGCAAATAGCAAGAAGTTTTGAGTTTAGGCCACCTTTTCGTCCGGCCGACACGGCGGGAAAAATTACCAATGAAGACGCCGCAACAAAGCGCTCTTTTTCTGCTGGTGAGATTGCATGCGCTGCAAAATATCATCCAATGACTGGATAGCTTTGATAATATGAGGTCCCTTGTTTAGCATGACGCATTCAGCTCGCACGCCCATTGCTGCGTCGGATATTTCAGCACGGCTGGGTTTGCCGCTCTTGGATAATCCTTCCAACACTTGAGTCGCCCATATGACCGGTAAATGCGCCCCTTCGGCCAGCCAAAGAATCTCTTCCTGCAATTCCGCCAATCTTTCGTAACCACACTCCACAGCAAGATCACCGCGCGCAATCATGATGCCACCATTGGCTGATCGCAGCAAGGTAAATAGCAGTTCCGGTAAATTCTCGAATGCAGCACGTGTTTCGATTTTCAGTATGATGCCAAGCTCTTCCGCTTTCAGCCGTTTCAAATGCTCTTGCAATAACTCAATGTCCGCAGAATTTCTAACGAATGAGAGACCAACCATATCCGCATGTTGCACGATAAATTCCAGATGTTCGATATCCAGTACCGTCAACCCACTCAACTCAAGCCGACTGTCGGGCAGATTGATACCTTTATTCGCAAGCAGTTTCTCTCCACCTTGGCGAGCTTGTGTAATTTCGATCACCATTTTGTTATCGTCAACACTGCGGATTATCCCACCGATTCTGCCATCATCGATCAGAATACGCTCACCTGGCCGGACAGTCTGAAATACTTCCGGCAAGGTACAGCCAATACTGGCTGGATGTAATAAATGCCCCGTAGCATCAAATTGCGCCGGCATACCTGGCAACGGTTCGCGCAGGATGGTCAGATTGTCTCCAATGTGAAGACGAATTAATTCAGGTAATGGTGATAACGTCCCTACCATACCAATATAGGATGTCCGGCGCATATGCCCAGATGCCGATACGCGCGAAAGCTTGAGTTCTATGCCGGGCGTAAGATAGGCGGTTTGATTGGATTCTGCCCAACAGCCCGCTCCGACTCGGTCAATGACTAGCAGGGTACGGATGGAACCTCTCGCATCGGTTAATTCTATAACATCGCCCGGTTTCACTTTTGCAAGCCAATCTCCCCCTACAGGCAAACTGGCATCTGCGACATCCGGAATGGAAGAAGCATCAGCCTCGGGATACAACCATATTCGTGCTGGAGCCATCACTTTGCCATAGATATCCCGCCGTGGCTTCCATTTGAGTACAGCAGGTCCTTGAGCTATTTTTCCAGTGCGTAACTTGGGACCACCTAAATCCATCAGGATACGGCAATGTCTCCCTGTTTCACGGCGTGCATGATGGATTTGCTTAATCATGCGCAGCCATATTTCAGGCGTATCATATGCACAATTGATGCGCGCACAATCCATACCATGGATGAGCATGTCCTTGATCAATAAATAATCATCTGCCACTTTGCCGGGTAGCGTGACCATGATGCGAACACGCCGATGAGAGGGAGGTTTGCCAAACAAATTATCGGTATTATTTTCTAGCTGTGTTACACCCGTCGTCTCCGGGGTTGGCAAAATTATTTGATCAATTGAGATCTTGCCTAGCACGCAGCGCAAAAGATCCGTGATTGCATTAAGATGAGCAAGGACATGCGATTCCATGCGACCCAGCGATGAGAGCCCTGCCGCCGCCAACCTCTTTTGTAACGATCGCATATCCCGGCGTCTTAAACCAAGATAGTGAACCAGGTTAACAGCATCGGCCAGGTGAAGTGGATTGACCTGTTGCAGCGTTGGTGCAAACAACTGCTCAAGTTCTTTTAATTCACTCTTCAACTCCTCCAATTCGTGCAACAAACTGGCATACGGATGTGACTCCCCGGAATTGCATGATTCTGATTGCTGTTTGATCATGGATCTAATGACTCTCAGCTCCTAGAAATAGCTTTATCTTAATAGTAATAAACATTCAGATTGTATAAATATAACAGATAACCAGTTTCACATAATTAAGCGGGAAATAGCAGGCATAGCGCTCATGTATCTCATATTTAATAAAATTTATCTAATCCTTCCCATGAAAGGCTTATCAAATGCTTAGAAATCAACCTTGACTGTTTACTCGTCATTTCCTGAACCTAGGGATTATTCAAACGGGCACCACTGCTTTTAATACGCATCAGCCTGGGTACGAATTGGGAAGAAAATCACCGCTGCTTGTAATGAAAAATTGGCGGCAAAAGCTGAGAAGTTAAAAGCAATGCGCAACCGCACAAGGCACTGAAATACAGCTTCATCTAAAATTCTCCTGCCATCGACAAACGAAACTTGATCAGGTGAATCCTAATCAGCTGACGTTACAAGATGATGACAAGCAATGACTGAGAAGGAATCCTCCCAGTGATTGCAGTCATTTGCAGGCTGGGAGGTACAGCAGTTAGGAGATATAAGACAAACAACCCAATTCAACACGCCCCCGACCTCTTGGATCGTTGTGACATCTCCTATTAAAGAAATGCTTGGGTTAAGCGGTTAATCTACATAAACAAAGGGAAAGTAGATAATTATGAAGACAACCGTAATCTTGAAAAATTCCGTTAATATTTAGAATGTGTCTAATCCATCACACCAATATTACGTTACAAGAGTTAGTTGCTGGCTAATATTCGTAAGCATCACGGTTATATGTTTTTTGTTTTTTCTGCTGCAATTTTCTTTCTCGCAAATATCGCATCTGATTTGTTGGCTTACCGTATAAAACACCGATGATGAGATAAGCAAAATAAAAATAAATTCCGAGAATAATGCCGGAAATACTGTCCCAATCGATGGTGACTTCATAAAATGAAACGCCATAATAGACCGCGCTTAATAAAATTAAACAAAAAAATACTGATGCAATGATAAATATATAATCTTTTTTCATGACCTTCTTCCTCCTTCGAATGTTCGCTTTATAAGTTAAAATTATTCTTTAAATTCAATGTTTCTGGTAATCGCCATGGTTTTGTCATTCCCGGTTCCAGAATGCTGAATATTTACGAATAAAGTGTGTGGATCCTTGCCGAAATAAATACCTGTGCCTTCTGCTGACTTGTCTTTCAGCGAGGCAAACAGATACACGCCATCACTATAGCCATCGTCATCTTCGTCAGGCAACGCAACCCAGATATCGCTGTTATCGTTGTCCTCAACAATCCACAATTTGCCATCATGCCCTTTTGCCAGATTATCCGGGTTCCTGAAGCCGGTCACTCCCACCGTGGTGTCAGTAGGTTTAACTTCAAAAGGCACATTCACCCCAGGCTGTACAAAATAACTTACTTTAGGCATTGACTTCAGGCTGATTGCCAATATTGCCCCGGGACCATTAGTATTAATGGGATCAGTAGCATCCTCACAGGTCAGGGCTGCGTACAGAGTATCCCCAATGCGCTCCAAATCCTCAGGGCGACAGAAAGGTGTTGCATTGACCGCCTGGGCAGCGATTCTGGCATTAATCTGAACCTGATTCATATCCAGAGCCACCCATTCGGCTTCACCTGTCTTTTTGCCATTTTTCACCCGCAAAGCATGCAATTGACCACTACTCAAATCACCGTAAGTATCGGGGACGAATTTATAAATAGAACCTTTTCTGTCTTCATCGATGACATACACATTACCTTCTTCATCAGTCTCAATACCTTCATGAGACAAAGATCCAAGCATGGGTCGCACCTTGATTTCCTCTACAGCCGTCGGATTATCTTTTTCAAATTTCAATTCGTACAACATGCCACTCTGCGCATTTGGTGCATCGGGATCAGGCAATTGAGCAGTAATCGTTTCCTCAGCAAACAGAAGAGTCTGCCAGGGTGTCCACACAAGGCCGTCCAGAGCTTCCCAATCGGTACGTTGTGCCAGAATTTCGGCCTTGCCGGTCTCCAGATCAACTACCGAAACTGCACCACCCGAATAAAAACCTGAACCTGGACGTACCTCGTGCGTGCGGTAGAGGTATCTTCCAGCATGTTTCCCGGTTTCATTGACAGTATTCATGTCGTTCCAGTCGTTTGTATCAGGATAAATATCCAAGTTATGCTCATCAGAGATAATGTACTGAGTAAAACCTTTTGGAATCACCCACGGCTCGCTATTCAGGATCAGCGGATCTGTCGTGGTTTGCTCATAAGCCGAAGCGGCAATTGGCTTGAACTTCATGGGACCGCTAACAAGTACCGCATCAGCGTAAACGAAGGTCGTTAAAGCAACGCAAACGGGTACTGCCAGAATCGATTTGTTCATGAATTCTCTCCTTTAAAATTAGAAATCACACTCAATCACTTAAACACGATACGAACAATGTTATTGGTTGCTGCAACTCTATAGTCACACCATTAAAGGTTGATGTCGGGAGAATGAACTTTTTATGAACGTTTTAAGTCACCCACTATCAAGAAGGCTTTGCTCAAAATTCAATTCCAAGCAAAACTTTTTATTCGCTCATAAAAACAGGAAGTATATGGATATAAATAAATATTTTTTATGAAAAAACCAAAATTCTTGGTCAACTTTTATGTCAACTAAGCTGTAAAGGGTCATACTGGGGGAACATTCGTATGTTGGTTCTTCCTGCTGTTGAACAAAAATTGACTCTTTGCTGTCTCTCAGACGGTAAGGAAATTCTATTTTCTTTTTATTTAAGGAGCATATATTTTTCAAGGGAGATACCTATTATGTTCAAGCTTTCACTTCCCGCACCAAGAATTTGGTGTCTGAAATATTTCATACCAGTTTTAGTCTTAGCTTTATTTTTATCTGACGGGGTTATCACCCCTGCCCTGGCAGCATCGCAGGCACATTTGAAAGGAAGATTCGGTCCTTTACACGACTGGCCCATCATACCGCTAGCCATGATGCTCATGCCCGACGGTCGTGTATTTGCTTATGGATCGGACACAGATGGCGATCAAGGCGCTAAATTGCATTATGCGGTCTGGAATCCGTCAGCAGGTACCGGTGCCAGTGCATTTGAAGTACTCCCCAACACCACCGATAC
>CBFGXU010000069.1:0-13068 GCA_965652935.1 uncultured Nitrosomonas sp. | reverse complement strand
ACTTCCTCCCACAGCGCCAGTACAGCCATGCGGTCATCCTTTAAATGATTGCCTTCGATACGGGTCGGTTTCTGTGCTTGCCCATCGATGGGTGCGCTGCTGGTCATGTCGGCATCGCCACTTAATCGCTTACGGTGCTGGATGCGCCGGAATTCGCGGTAGGCGGAGCGCACTTTTTCAGCGATAGGCATGGGGATGAGCCCCAGTTCACCGGCCATTTTCAGCAGGGCGATGTTGCCGATATTGCCGGTTAACTGGGGGTATTGGCAGGCGTAGCCCAGTACCAGATATTGCACGATGAATTCGACATCGATAATGCCGCCGCGGTCATGCTTGATGTCGAACAGTGCGGTGGGATTGGGGTGAACGTCGAGCATCTTTTCGCGCATTTTCAAAATCTCCTGTTTGAGCTCGGTTAAGTTGCGCGATTGGCACAGGATTTCTTTGCGGGTACTTTCGAAAGCTTCCCCGACATGCTGGTCGCCTGCGACAAAACGCGCCCGGGTCAATGCCTGGTGCTCCCATACCCAGGCTTGTTCGCGCTGGTATTGGGCAAAAGCTTCCATCGAATTCACGAGTAAACCGCTGGCCCCATTCGGGCGTAGCCGCAGGTCCGTTTCGTACAGCAAGCCTGCCGAGGTGTGACGGGTCAGCCAGGCGTTGATGCTCTGCCCAAGCTTGGTATAGATCTCCGCTGCATCGGGGTGATCGTCCTCGTACAGGAAAACCATGTCGAGATCCGAAGCATAGCCGAGCTCTTTTCCTCCCAGTTTGCCATAGCCGATAATGGCAAACGCCGGTTTTTCGCGGTGGCGTTTTTTTAAACCGGCCCAGGCCAGGTTCAGTACGGTGTCCAGAACCAGATCGGCCAAGGCGGTCAAATGGTCGCTGAGTGTCTCGAGCAACAACGAACCTTCCAGATCGGTCACCAATAACCGGAATACCTGAGCGTGCTGAAAGTGCCGCAAAACGTCCATTTGCCATTCGATGACATCATTTTTGGGGCTATTGGCATGATTCAGCAGATAAATGAGTTCGTTTTTTAGCGTATTCCAGTCAGGAACAGGTTGCGGCGCATCATGGCGTAACAATTCGTCCAGTAAAATGGGGTGCCGTCCGAGATAGTCGCTGGCCCATTGGCTGATGCTGACAAGTTGGGCGACCCGTTGCAGGGTATGAGGGTGTTCCAGCAAAAGCGCCAGGTAGGAGGTTTGCGAGCTGATTTTTTCCAGTAACTGCAGCATGCGTTCCAGCGTGATTTCTACCGGCGGAAGCTCGGCCACGGCCTCAATCAGCATGGGAATTAACGTATTGATCTGCTGTTGACTGGAGGCCGGCAGCTGGTGATAACAAGTACCCTGATAGAACGCGCGTAACCGTTCGGAAATTTTTGCCGGTTCGGTGAATCCCATCGTGCTCAGTTGAATGGCGGCAGCCTCGGTTTGAGAAATATCCTGTGTTTCAGCCTGCCACAGATAAGCCAGCATGTCGTGGGTAGGCGATTTTCTGGGGGTGGCAAAAATGAGCTCAAATTGACGCGTGACGTTTTTGCGATGGATATCCAACTGTTGCATGAAGCTGGCGTAATCGGAAAATCCCATGGCGGTGGCGATGAGGTTCTGATCGGTAGGGTTTAACGGCAGTGTTTGTGTCTGCTGATCATCGAGGTACTGAAGACGGTGCTCCAGTTTACGCAGGAAGTGATAAGCCTGCGTGAGTTCCGCGACGGCTTGCTGCGGAAGCTGCTGCTTTTTCTGCAAGCGTTGCAAGACACTCAAAGTGGGACGGATGCACAGATCCACATCGCGGCCGCCGCGGATCAACTGAAAAACCTGCGTGATAAATTCTATTTCACGAATGCCGCCGGGACCGAGTTTAATGTTATCGTGCATTTCGCGGCGTTCGACTTCCCGGCGTAATTGCGCATGTAAGCGGCGCATCGCTTCATAAGCGCCGAAATCCAGATATTTGCGGAACACGAAAGGCCTGACAATTTGCTCCATCAGAATGGATTCAGCTTCGGTATCAGCGCCTCCTGCGATGACTCGCCCTTTGATCCAGGCATGGCGTTCCCATTCCCGTCCTTGCTTGACGAAGTATTCTTCCAACATGGGAAAACTGATCGCCAAAGGACTGTGCTCGCCATGCGGACGTAGCCGCATATCGACGCGGAACACATAACCCTCGGCGGTATAATCATTAAGGCTGGCGATTAGTTTACGTCCCAGACGGGCAAAGAATTCATGATTGGAAATGGATTTGGCGCCATCCGTTTGGCCCTCTTCCGGATAGACGAAAATCAGATCGACATCCGATGACACATTGAGTTCGCCGCCACCCAACTTGCCCATGGCGACAACCAGCATGCGCTGAGGGGTATGACTGTGTTCCCCTCTGGGTAACCCAAACCGGCTGGGTTGTGTCAACCATTGTTCATGATATTGCAATGCAAAATTGATGGTCACTTCAGCAAGCTCGGTCATGCTGGACATGACTTCGAATAGATCAGCCAGATTACTGAGGTCACGGATGGCCAAGCGCAGCATGACTTGCTTGCGCAAATCACGCAGCACACCATGCAGGATCTCTTCATGGGTGATGCGCTCGGATTGGGAATCCAGGAATGCCTGCATTTCAAGCTTTCTGAAGGGAAGCTGAAGTGTTTCCAGCAGGGCTGTTTTCCGCGCCGGCTCGCTGTCCAGTATGCGCTGGACATAACGACTAAAGGGCAGTGCGTGGGTAACAATCGCCTCGGGTGAATGGTCACTGTGCATCATGGAGCCTGTGGCAGTAAATCCTGTTCTGTTTGCTTGGGTCGGAGTGTAATCGTAAATCAAAATAGAACGTTATCAGCGTAGGTGTTAGAATCTGGTTTGGTATTGAGTGTGTTTCTATTTTAGGAAGCCGGTTCATCATAGGTGAATGATAATACTGATAATTTCTATGAATAGACAATTTTTTTGGCAGAACTCTGAAAATTAAAGTAATAGAAGAAATGGAATGTTAAACGATATCACTAAACAAAGTCAGTCAGCGACTGAAAATGAAAAAACGGCAGCTTTTCGTGTCGCTGCCATTCAGATGGCTTCGGGTCCGAGTGTAACTGCCAATCTGGAAGAGGCAGCGCGCTTGATAGAGGAGGCGGTTTCCCAGCAGGCCAAGCTTGTGGTATTGCCTGAGTATTTTTGTATCATGGGGATAAAAGACACGGATAAATTGGCGGTTCGGGAACAACCCGGCGACGGGCAGATACAGAAATTTCTCAGTGATACCGCAAAACGTTGGGGAATATGGCTGGTAGGCGGGTCAGTGCCGTTAGCTTCGCCCGAGCCGGATAAGGTTTATAATAGTTGTCTGGTATATGCGGATAATGGGGAGCAAGTTGCGCGTTACGATAAAATTCATTTGTTTGGTTTGCAATTGGGCAACGAGTATTATGCCGAGGAAAGAACCATTAGCGCGGGGAATAAAGTGGTGACTGTGGAGTCCCCCTTTGGTCGCATCGGATTATCGATATGCTACGATCTGCGGTTTCCGGAGTTATTCCGTATGATGAATAAAGTTGATATTATTCTGGCCCCGGCCGCATTTACGGCAATTACCGGGAAGGCGCATTGGGAAGTCCTGGTGCGCGCGCGGGCGGTTGAAAATATGGCTTATGTGATAGCGCCAGGACAGGGCGGCTATCATGTGAGTGGGCGTGAAACGAATGGGGATAGCATGATTGTAGATCCATGGGGTGTCGTGATGGAACGTTTGCCACGGGGTTCTGGCGCCGTCGTGGCGACGCTTGATCCAGGATATCAGGCCAGTTTGCGAACGAATTTGCCAGCACTGGATCATCGAATTCTGCAACCATGTTGAACTGTGTTCAATCAGTAACTGAGAATTCCCTAATTTATTGCGTCACTTAGCGAATAATTTATTGAACTACTTACCCGGATTTATGATCAATCTGGGTAGTGCCAATCACCGGTTAGCTGCTGTGTGAAGCGCTGAATCTGAAACCATAAATAACTTTAAATGATATATAACTTCCTGCCCTGGCAGAGCATAGAGCCAAATCCGATATGACGACCATTGAATGCATGAGCGAAAAAAAAGATTTTTATACGATTGCTGATCGTTGCCTGTTAGCCCCTTATAACATTGATGCGACCGGATTGCAGCGTGTACTGGATCAAATACTCACGCATAAAATTGATTATGCAGATCTGTACTTTCAGTATAACCGGTCTGAGGGCTGGATGCTGGAGGAAGGCATCGTCAAGTCAGGAAGTTTCAATATCGAGCAGGGAGTGGGTGTTCGTGCTGTGAGCGGGGAAAAAACAGGCTTTGCTTATTCTGATGATATCAGTATGCCAGCGCTTGTATCAGCAGCTCAGGCAACGCGGGCAATCGCTCATCAAGGCAGTGCACAAGCCATTCAGGTAATGAAACGGGATGCGGTTAGTCAGCCTGCACAACTGTATTTGCCGGAAGATCCCATTGCAAGCCTTAAAGATGCAGAAAAAGTAGCCTTACTGGAAAAACTCGAGCGTTATACTAGGCAGCTTGACCGGCGGGTGACCCAGGTAGTGGCATCGCTTGCCGGTGAGTATGAAGTGATATTGGTAACACGCAGTGACGGACTGCTGGCGGCTGATGTGAGACCGCTGGTTCGATTATCTCTGCAGGTGATCGCTGAAGAGAATGGCCGGCGTGAACAAGGTGTTGCCGGAGGCGGCGGACGCTTCAGCTATGCTTATTTTACCGATGAGATTTTGCAAGATTATGCAAAAAAAGCTGTCCATCAGGCAATCGTAAATCTGGATGCACGGCCCGCGCCGGCTGGTACCATGACGGTTGTTCTGGGAAGCGGCTGGCCTGGCATATTACTGCATGAGGCGATTGGCCATGGATTGGAGGGAGATTTCAACCGCAAAGGCAGTTCAGCTTTTTCAGGACGTGTCGGTGAGCGTGTGGCTGCACCCGGTGTCACGGTCGTTGATGATGGAACAATTCCGCAACGGCGCGGCTCGCTGAATATCGATGATGAAGGTAATCCGACGCAATGTACGGTATTGATCGAAGATGGCATACTTAAAGGGTATCTGCAGGATAGCCTGAATGCCCGACTGATGAATTCCCCCATTACCGGTAATGCGCGGCGTGAATCCTTTGCCCATATCCCTATGCCGCGCATGACGAATACGTATATGTTGAACGGTGATAAGAGTCCGGCAGAAATTATCGCGTCAGTTAAGCATGGTCTATATGCCGCAAATTTTGGTGGCGGGCAAGTGGACATTACCAGCGGAAAATTTGTTTTCTCAGCTGCAGAAGCTTATATGATTGAAGATGGCAAAATTACCTATCCCGTCAAAGGGGCTACTTTGATCGGTAACGGTCCTGATGTGCTGACACGGGTTTCTATGATTGGGAACGATATGTCACTTGATCCAGGCGTCGGAACCTGTGGTAAGGAGGGTCAGAGTGTACCGGTCGGGGTGGGGCAGCCGACATTGCGCATTGATGGTTTGACAGTAGGGGGTACGGGGAGTTGACGGCATCATAAGGGAACGTTACTGTTAGCAGGCCGTTGAAAAACGTTTTCGAGGCAGCCGATACAAGGCAAAAACAGGGGAAAAAGCGCAGTTTTATGCGAATAAATGAGCATTTTGATCCCGTTTTTAACACCGTAGCGGCAACGCAGATAGTTTTTCAGCGGCCTGCTAGATATTTTATAACTTGTTGAATTAATATTGGGATGTGGAAAGCATGAGTGTCGAGTTAACCGGCGCCGAGATTACAATACGCTGTTTGCAGGAAGAAGGGATACAGTGTATTTTCGGCTATCCCGGTGGGGCGGTATTGTTTATTTATGATGAATTATTCAAGCAGGACAAGGTTCGGCATATTTTAGTGCGCCATGAGCAGGCAGCAGTTCATGCGGCTGATGGTTATGCCCGTTCCAGCCAAAAAGTAGGCGTAGCCTTGGTGACTTCGGGACCCGGTGTGACGAATGCGGTTACCGGTATCGCCACCGCTTATATGGATTCCATTCCCCTGGTGATCATTAGTGGGCAGGTGCCAACCAGCGCCATTGGTTTAGATGCGTTCCAGGAAGTGGATACCGTAGGTATCACACGACCTTGTGTGAAACATAATTTTCTGGTGAAAGATGTTTCCGAACTGGCGCTAACCATTAAGAAGGCTTTTTATATTGCTTCGACGGGACGCCCTGGTCCAGTGCTGGTGGATATTCCCAAAGATGTTACGCAACAAAAAACGAGGTTCGCTTACCCGGACAAGGTCACCCTGCGTTCCTATAATCCTGTGATCAAAGGTCATACCAGGCAAATCAAGAAAGCTGCCGGACTGATACTGAGTGCCAAACGCCCCGTGATTTATGCCGGCGGCGGAGTGATATTAAGTGATGCCGCGCCACAATTGACCGAGTTGACGCAGATGCTGAATTTTCCCTGTACCAACACCTTGATGGGGTTGGGAGGGTATCCTGCGACGGATAAGCAATCCTTGGGTATGCTGGGCATGCACGGTACTTATGAAGCTAACATGGCAATGCAATATTGTGATGTTCTGATTGCTGTAGGTGCTCGTTTTGATGATCGTGTGATCGGCAATCCCAAACATTTTTTTAATGAAAATAGAAAAATTATCCATATCGATATTGATCCGTCATCCATTTCAAAACGCGTGAAGGTAGATGTGCCTATCGTCGGCGATGTTCTGGATGTGCTGAAGGAGCTGATTAAGCTGCTGAAAACTGAAAAGGAAAAAACGGATCAAGCTGCATTGAAAGAGTGGTGGCAGCAGATTGATTTATGGCGCGAGCGGGACTGCTTGAAATTTGATCGTGAAAGCAAGATTATTAAACCGCAGATGGTTATTGAGAAGCTGTTCAATATCACTCAGGGAGACGCGTTTGTTACCTCGGATGTCGGGCAGCATCAAATGTGGGCTGCTCAGTTTTATAAATTTGATAAGCCGCGGCGCTGGATTAATTCCGGCGGGCTAGGCACGATGGGATTTGGCATGCCTGCTGCGATGGGAGTGCAGCTGGCTAATCCAAAAGGTAAAGTGGCATGCATTACCGGCGAAGCGAGTATCCAGATGTGTATTCAGGAATTATCAACCTGTAAGCAATATAAATTACCATTGAAAATTATTAATTTGAATAATCGGTACATGGGCATGGTCAGACAATGGCAGGAGTTTTTCCATGGCAATCGCTATGCCGAATCGTACATGAACGCATTGCCGGATTTTGTTAAGCTGGCCGAAAGCTATGGGCATGTCGGAATGAAAATTGAACAGCCTGAGGACGTTGAAGATGCTTTAAAGGAAGCGTTTAAACTGAAGGATCAGTTGGTATTCATGGACTTTATCACAGACCAGACTGAAAACGTTTTCCCGATGGTGCCGGGTGGTAAAGGGCTCTCTGAAATGATTCTGGTGTAAAAATAAATGCGACATATTATTTCTGTATTATTGGAAAACGAGGCAGGTGCTTTGTCTCGTGTAGCAGGTCTGTTTTCAGCACGTGGTTATAACATTGAATCACTTTCAGTAGCACCTACCGAAGATCCGACCTTGTCACGGATGACGCTGGTTACCATCGGATCTGATGAGGTAGTGGAGCAAGTGACCAAGCAGCTGAACAAGCTGATTGAAGTGGTAAAAATTGTCGATTTGAATGATGGCAACCATATCGAGCGCGAACTGATGCTGGTGAAAGTACGCGCCGTAGGTTCAGACCGGGAAGAGGTCAAACGGCTGACTGAAATTTTTCGTGGCTGTATTATTGACGTAACGGACAAATCCTACACGATCGAATTAACGGGTCCCAGCTCGAAGCTAGATGCATTTCTTGAGACCGTCGAGCGTAGCAGCGTTCTGGAAACAGTGCGTACCGGCGCATCGGGTATAGGGCGCGGAGAATGGACTTTAAAGGTATAATCCCCGGTTTGCTGATTAATTCAAATCTTTGATGTGAGTAACCCACAGAGCAATCAGTCTCTTCTAAACAAGATGTTTTTTCTATTGCCTGCCTGTTTCTGTCTTAATTTTGTTGAAAAGGAAAATAATGAAAGTTTTTTATGATAAAGATGCAGATCTATCTCTTATTAAAGGAAAGAAAGTAGCGATACTGGGCTATGGCTCACAGGGACATGCGCATGCTAACAATTTGAGCGAGTCGGGAGTGAATGTTACGGTTGGTTTGCGTAAAGGGGCATCTTGGAATAAAGCAGAAAAGGCTGGTTTAACGGTGATGGAAATATCCGAGGCTGTTAAAGATGCTGATGTTGTCATGGTGTTACTGCCTGATGAACAGATTGGGTCGGTATATAAAGAAGAAATCGAACCAGGGTTGAAAAGAAACGCTACCTTGGCGTTTGCTCACGGTTTCAGTGTACATTACGGACAGGTAACACCGCGTGAGGACCTTGATGTCATCATGATTGCTCCTAAGGGGCCTGGCCATCTGGTACGCTCTACTTATCTCCAGGGGGGCGGGGTTCCCTCATTGATAGCCGTCCATCAAGACAAATCAGGTAAAGCACGGGATTTAGCGCTCTCTTATGCGGCTGCTAATGGAGGTACTCGGGGCGGTGTGATCGAAACCAGTTTCAGGGAAGAAACTGAAACAGACTTGTTTGGTGAACAAGTTGTGTTATGCGGGGGGTTGACCGCGTTGATTCAGGCTGGTTTTGAAACACTGGTGGAAGCAGGTTATGCACCTGAAATGGCTTATTTCGAGTGTTTACATGAAGTTAAATTAATTGTGGACTTGATTTACGAAGGCGGCATTGCAAATATGCGCTATTCTATTTCCAATAATGCAGAATATGGTGATGTATCACGGGGTCCACGTATTATTACTGACGAAACGCGTGCGGAAATGCGTAAAATCTTACGCCAGATTCAGACAGGCGAATATGCCCGGGAATTTATTCTGGAGAATCAATCAGGCGCACCAGTGCTCAAATCCAGCCGTCGTATCGCATCTGAACATCCGATTGAACAAGTGGGTGCCAAGTTGCGTGATATGATGCCTTGGATCAAGAAGAATAAACTTGTTGATCAAGTGAAAAATTAAAAAATACAACTTTTATACCTAAGTTTGGGTTCTTTCACCTTCAAGCTTTTTGTAGTAATTTATTTATGGCTCATTATCCTCATCCTATTATTGCTCGCGAAGGTTGGCCCCATATTGGGATAGCGTTTGCTATTGCATTTGGTGCCACATTCGTGGACTGGCTTTGGGCAATCCCCTTCTGGGTGGTTGCCTTTCTCGTTTTGCAGTTTTTTCGTGATCCTCCCAGAGAAGTACCTTCCAACCGTAAGGCGATATTGGCCCCTGCTGACGGTAGAGTTGTCGCGGTGGAGAAGGTTCAGGATCCTTATTTGAAGCGAGAAGCTATTAAGATCAGCGTTTTTATGAATGTGTTTAATGTCCATTCTAATCGTAGCCCAGTCGATGGTATTGTGCGTAACAAATGGTATTTCCCGGGAAAATTCATCAATGCTGATTTACCCAAGGCCTCGCTGGAAAATGAGCGAAATGCACTGTGGATCAAGGCGGATAACGGTGCTGATATAACGTGCGTGCAAGTGGCAGGCTTTGTTGCCAAGCGTATTATCTGTCATGTGTCACCTGGGGATCGTTTGGAACGAGGCCAACGCTTTGGCTTTATCCGATTTGGTTCCAGAGTGGATGTTTATTTGCCATCAGATGTCCAAGTTAACGTCAATATTGGAGATAAAGTAGCAGCGACTCTGACCATACTAGCAGAATTTCGTGATGAATATAAAGATTAACAGCCTGTTATAAAGAGGAATTATATTTCTATTCATAACACGTCAGAATTTATTCAATTACCATTCTGCAGTGTGGTGATTGTTATGATTTTATATGGTTCATTTGCTTAAAAACTTATTATCTGCCCTTTCTAGATACCTATAATGCCTGATCCTGTACCAGAACGTATCGTGCTTAAGTCTCGACTGCGACGGCGTGGTATTTATCTATTACCTAATTTATTTACTACTGCGGCCTTATTTGCCGGATTCTATGCAATCGTGCAGGCGATGAATGGAAATTTTGAATACTCAGCGATAGCCATTTTTATTGCTATGGTGTTAGATGGATTGGATGGTCGTGTTGCACGGCTTACGGGCACCCAAAGTGAGTTTGGAGCAGAGTACGATAGCATGTCGGACATGGTTTCTTTTGGAATTGCGCCTGCATTGATTGTCTATGAATGGGCTTTGAAAGAGATGAATCAGTGGGGCTGGATAATCGCATTTATTTATTGTGCATGCGCAGCTCTGCGGCTGGCACGCTTCAATACCAATATAAAAGTAATTGATAAGCGTTTCTTTCAAGGCTTACCCAGCCCTGCTGCCGCTGCATTAATCGCTGGTCTTGTTTGGGTAACGCTTAACTTTCAGGTACAAGGAACCGATATCAAATGGTTGGTCGGTATCATAACTTTATTTGCTGCTTTAACCATGGTCAGTAATATTCCTTATTACAGTGGTAAGGAAATCAATTTACGCCGACGAGTGCCATTTTTTAGTATCCTATTGTTAGTACTGTTCTTCTTTGTTTTGATTCCCAGTCATCCACCCGTCGTATTATTTTGTTTGTTTGCAGCTTATGCGTTTTCTGGCATTTTTATTAAATTATGGCGGTTCGGCAGAAATAAAAGAAATAGTGAAATATCTGGTTCTTGATCATTGTCTATTGCACAAAAAGAGAAAACTATTTATATTCCGCCATTATGTCAGCAAGAAACCACATCCATTCACTATATCTGCTTTCGGCACCAATGGTTTTATTGGCCCTGCTTTTGCGCCTCGCGCGCTAAACTAAAATTCTATCCTTTATTTCTTTTCAAACCTATAAAATTCGATAACGAGTTTTATCAAACTTTAAGTTTTTCTTCCCAAGGCGGAGAACATAATGCAAGAGCATTTAATTATTTTTGATACTACCCTGCGTGATGGGGAACAGAGTCCTGGCGCATCCATGACTAAAGAGGAAAAAGTACGAATTGCTTGGCAGCTGGAACGTATGGGTGTGGATGTGATTGAGGCAGGTTTTCCAGCAGCTTCGAATGGAGATTTTGAGGCTGTCAAGGCTGTTGCTGGTTCGGTGAAAGAAAGCGTGGTATGTGGTTTGGCGCGCGCAATTGAGGCTGATATTCAGCGTACAGGCGAGGCATTGAAAGGTGCGCAATCGGCACGCATCCACACGTTTATTGCGACGTCACCGATTCATATGAAGAAGAAACTGAGAATGTCGCCTGAACAGGTGATCGCGCAAGCGGTGAAAGCTGTGAAATGGGCGCGTCAATATACCGATAATGTTGAGTTTTCCCCGGAGGATGCTGGTCGTTCAGAGTTGGATTTTTTATGTCAGATACTTGAAGCTGTGATTGATGCTGGCGCAACTACGCTGAATATCCCGGATACGGTCGGCTACACCATGCCAGAGCAATTCGGTAAGCTAATCCGTGACTTGCGCGAGCGTATCCCTAATTCCGACAAAGCAATCTTTTCAGTTCATTGTCATAATGATTTAGGGCTGGCAGTAGCCAATTCACTGGCTGCGGTTATGAATGGTGCGCGGCAGGTGGAATGCACCATTAATGGCCTGGGCGAAAGGGCAGGCAATGCTTCGCTGGAGGAAGTCGTAATGGCTGTTCGCACGCGCCAGGATTATTTTCCTTGTGACACAAGAATCGATACGACGCATATCGTATCAGCCAGTAAGCTGGTTTCCGGTATCACCGGTTTCCCTGTGCAACCCAATAAAGCAATTGTGGGGGCAAATGCTTTTGCGCATGAATCAGGCATTCATCAGGATGGTGTGCTGAAACATCGCGAGACCTATGAAATCATGCGTGCAGAAGATGTGGGCTGGAATGCAAACAAATTATTGCTGGGAAAACACTCTGGACGCAATGCGTTTCGCAACCGTCTGATGGAACTGGGTATTGAATTGGAATCGGAAAAAATGCTCAACAGTGCTTTTATGCGCTTCAAGGAATTGGCGGATAAAAAACATGAAATATTCGATGAGGATTTGCACGCATTGGTTTCGGATGAGGTATTGGTATTACAGGAGTGTTACCGGTTAATCTCGCTGACTATTCATTGTGAAACGGGCGAAATTCCCTATGCTCGTATCGTCATTTCCGATAACGGAAAAGAAATGCATGCTGAATCTCAAGGAAGTGGCCCGGTAGATGCGACTTTCCGGGCGATCGAGACACTGCTGGCGAGTGGAGCTGAGTTACAGTTATTTTCAGTCAATAATATTACCAGTGGCACAGATGCACAAGGGGAAGTGACCGTTCGGTTACGGAAATCTGACCGTATCGTTAACGGGCATGGGGCGGATACGGATATTGTGGTAGCTTCTGCAAAAGCCTATCTGAGCGCACTAAATAAACTATGCAGCAAACTAGAGCGCGCTCATCCACAGGTGTAGGAGAATGAAATCTTGGTCGTTTTAGATGGAAGCGCTACGATAAGATGATGAAGCGTAAATTATTAGTATTATTTTGTGTAGCGGCTCTATCGTTGAGTAATCAGGTACAGGCATTTCAGTTTGAAGACGCAACGGGAAAAATTCATAAGCTTGCAGACTATAAAGGGCGATGGGTACTGGTTAATTTTTGGGCAACCTGGTGCCCGCCCTGTCTGAAGGAAATTCCTGACTTGATTGCACTGTATGAGGATCGTAAAGATATCATGGTGATCGGTGTGGCAATGGATTTTAGTGATCCACAGGTGGTTATGGACTTTGTGCAATCCATGTCAATTACCTATCCTATCGTTTTAGGTAATCGAAAAATTGCTTCTCAACTAGATGAGATATCGTTATTGCCCAGCACTTATTTTTTTGATCCGGCTGGAAGGCCAGCGGCACGCCAACTTGGCATTATTTCACGTGAAAGTATAGAAAAGTTTATTGAGCTAAACTCGACTAAGAAGAGCGTTATGAGTGCTCGATGACGATATGGTGAGCTTGGATTTAAATAGCTAACTATT
>CBFGXU010000068.1:0-13077 GCA_965652935.1 uncultured Nitrosomonas sp. | reverse complement strand
AATTATGGTTATACCATAGCTGTGCTGGCCTCATTATGGGATCAGCTCTTGAAGACCTGGATAAAGCACTCGAAAGACACCTGATGCATTAAGATAAGTAATGGATACGCTGAACAATTCATCGCATACCAGAGTGATGTCAGGTCACGGGTAGTTCAAGATTTGCTTCACGTTTCTCAATGCCTTAATAGCCCGCATCTCCAAATAGCCCGCATCTCCAAACACATCCGTTTCATCACCCTGCAGCAGCGCCTGCACCTGAGTAACGTCGTGAACATTGGCAGCCGTTCCGATCAAGGTGTGAACCAACCCTGACCGCGCGTCAGCACCACTATGCACCTTCATGTCAAAATACCACTCATTGTCTTTCCTGGTTTGGTGCATTTCTGTATCGCGCAAAGAAATAGCCCCCGATCAACCAGCTTTCGGTCAGAAAAAGATCCCGTCCGCCTGCTTCTTCTTTGACGCATATTCCAGTTCAGAAAAGCTCGATTGCATCGATTTATTCCATATTATTAGTCAACGGACTCTATCAGTCTTCAGCAATTCGGGCCGATGTATCCGAATAAATCAGTGTTTTCTTAGCATCGAATACTCACACCATGAATCAAAAAGTCAGGATGTTATCTACCCCTAGTTACATCTGAAATTAAATAAATTCATATGCTTTGGTCGGGATTAGGCAGCCTAATTCCCGATATTCTCCATAATTGATCTAAAACATTCTTGGTTTTTAGTTTCATGCAACATGGATCTTCTAATTGCAAGTTCGCTTGCCATCCATAATAATTTTTGATAGTAAAAGTACTAAAATATTTAAATGGATGAAGAAAATAAAATACCTAACCTTTGAGAACATAAATCCACTAAGCAAGCATGGATCGGATTTTCTTTAAGCGGCTCATATTCTTCTTTTTATCTTACTATCGGGTTGACATATGATCAGGTTTGCTAAAAAAGCCACTCGTGAAATAGATGTTGCAATCAGCGAGCAAAATGGCGTGCGATCCCTGCATTTGGGCGGTTCTGAAATACAAAGCGCCATGAGAGTAGATGCGCCGAATGAATTGGAATTGCTTTATACGCAATACATGATGGGATTTTTGTTATTCCAACCAACTCCTTCCCATATTTTGATGATTGGCCTGGGTGGCGGGTCATTGGCAAAATTTGTTTATCATCAGATGCCTCAGACTAAAACCACCGTCGTTGAAATTAATCAGCAGGTGATCAGCGCAGCCTTTGATCACTTTGCACTACCCGAAGCAGATGAGCGTCTTCAGATCATTCTTGCTGATGGCGCAGAGTATATGCGTGATTATTCCCCCACCATAGATATTGTGATGGTAGATGGTTTCCATGATGATTGCCAGAGTGCTTCTCTGTGCAGTCAGGATTTTTATAATCAAGCCTACCAAGCGTTAAGTAAAAAAGGCATGCTTGTCGTTAATCTGCTGAGCCAGGATAAAAACCTCAATATTTATTTGCAACGGATTAAAGAAAGCTTTCAAGGCCGTGTTATTACGGTGTTGCCAGAAGTGCGTGGTAATTTAATTGTTCTTGCTCTTAAACATAATCCTGGACGATTGCCTTGGAAAATACTTAATGCCAGAGCTAGAAAACTTGAAGAAATATATAGATTACCTCTTTTGGATTGTGTATCTAGATGGCGAAAATCCCTCCATAGCCATAATGATTACTTGGAGATTTAAAAGATCAATTGATAAAACGTCATGCAAAGAAAAAATCTTGAATTGCCAAAATAATGTTTATACTGCGCAAGGGCTGTATAGAAAATAACGCCTATGCTAAAGTTTAAGCTTTACTTTATTTAAATTCTGAAGAATGGATTGAGCGATGGATTATAACTACGAATCTGATCATGCAAAATTTATGCGCGAATTCCTGGAGAAGAATCCGCAATTGCAACAAAAGCGATTGGAAGCGCGGAGTATCTGGTGGGACAAGAAACTCGACAAAGAAGAACAGAAGCGTTTTAAAGAATCTGCCGAGCCAATGAAACCTTATGTTTATTTTGGTGTGGATAGCTTTGAAAAAACTAAGCTAAGCGGTTAGATTCGGTTCCCACTGCAATTCATTTGCCAAAAGTAACGATCAGCCGATCAATTCGTGTTGAATGTTGCTAATTTTTAACGCTCGAGGAAAATCATGTTGTGAAGCCAGGGTTTGTATTTCTAATAGCAGTTTTCTTATCGGCTTGTGTGAATTTCATTGAATCAAAAGAAAAACCCCAGCTTTATGAGGAAAATCTTGTGGGGGAGCATTCCTTACTGGCAAGCTGTGTGGTTGATAAACTGCGATCCGATGGCCGAATGCCGATGCGTATTCTACAATTCCGAAATCGTAAGTACTCAGATGTTGACGCATCAGAAATCCATGCATTTGATACCAGATACCTGCGCAACATATATCCTGCCTATTCGCCTTTAAATCCCGATGCTGTTCTTATTGATACAGAACCGGCTGTGGAAATCCTGTCCTACGCCGATAGGACCACGGAGAATGCATCCGTTTATACATTTGCCTTGATGTTAAAGAAAATTGATGAGGTAACAGTGAATGCAACGCTGAAAGGCGATGAATATGTTGGTGCCATGGCCTGGAAAATTTTGCAATCGTGTGCAAATGCTGGTGAGCCTTGATCGGCTGATCATTTTAGCGTTGTAAAATTTAAGACAGGCTTCTGTTCTGTTAGTTACTGTTCCCTGATCTGGCGAGCAGGATATCCAGTACGCGGGTACTCAAAACGCGTTTGAGTGCGCCAAACAGATGGGTTGGAAACGTCACATAGTAACGCGGTTGAGGTTTGGCTGTTTCCAGTGCGTGGATTACTCGCTCAAGTACAGCTTCGGGTGGTAACGTGAAGGGAACAGCTGGGCCTGGTTTGTTTAAGCGATTCAGAACCCCTAGGTATTTTTCACGGTGATAACTATTATCGATGTCGATATATTTTGCCAGTGCCTGGACCGCATTCATGCGGAACTGACTGGTAATTGGACCCGGTTCAATCAAACTGACATAAATATTGCTGCCTCGCAACTCCAATCTCAGTGTATCGCTTAGACCTTCAATAGCATATTTTGAAGCATTGTAAGCACCGCGGAAAGGTAAAGAAACAAAGCCCAATACCGAGCTGTTCTGGATAATTCTTCCATAACCCTGGCGGCGCATCACCGGTATCGCGAGATTGGTTAATTCCTGCCAACCAAAAACATTGGTTTCAAATTGCGCACGTAAGGCATCACGGCTCAGATCTTCCACGGCACCTGGCAAGCCATAGGCACCATTATTAAACAACGCATATAACTCGCCATTCGTCCGGCGCATGACTTCTTCAAAAGCGAAATTGATAGAGTTTGAATCAGTTAAGTTCAAACGGAAACTCTCCAAACCCTCGGCCAGTAGCATTTCAACGCTTTCTCGCCTTCTGGCTGTTGCAAACACACGATAGCCCCGTCCTTGTAGTGCCTTGGCAACGCAGTATCCGATTCCGCTGGAGCATCCTGTGATCAATATGGTTTTTTTCATTGCTCAAATCACCTGTGAGTATTCAATTCGGGAATTTATTTCCGGGTGCCTCTAATTAGAGTTCCAGTCGGCTCTTAAATAAAAATGCTGAATAAATATACCGTTGACAACATTTGATAGGTTCGATACATTCGAAAGTGTTCTAACGAAAGTTGCTTATTGATCGTAGAGCATTTTCTTAGTTTAATGATTAAAAACCGGGCGCTTCAAACCGCCAGTGAATGATAGAACGTTAATCTGGGCTTGAAGCGAAAACAATTTTTTATGGAAGAATATCATGATACGTTATAGTCTGGCAGTACTGGCAACATTTTTACTCTTACTTCCTGTTTCTGTTTTTGCTGCTGGATATGGGGCGGCTGGTTGTGGATTGGGTTCGATGGTAATGGGATCAGATTCAGGTTTTTCACAAGTCTTTGCTTCCACGACCAATGGAACATCAGGATCTCAAACTTTCGGAATTACATCTGGAACTTCAAACTGTGGTGATCATGGATTGGTCAGGTTGGATAAAGAGCGTGAAGTCTTTGCGCAAGAAAATTACACCACTTTGGTAAAAGAAATGGCGCAAGGTAAAGGTGAAAATCTATACACTCTGGCTCGCTTATATCAATGTCCTACGGAATCTCATCAACAGTTTGGCGCAATGGTTCAGGAAAAATTCAATCATTTGGTGACGAGCGACCAAACTACTTCGGCTGAATTACTCCGTGAGTTGGAAAATCAACTGACTCGTCATTCCAAACTTGCAAAAGCCTGCAATATACAGTTATCCGCATTGAATTGAGAAATTAATGGCACCCAACGGATATAGCCAGGAACCTGTATCCGTTTTTCTATAACCCTTTTTATGGTTCTTCTGTGCTGTCCGCGTGCCTTTTTCTGGGATTATTTCTTTGGTTCTGTTTTTTCCCTTCTATTGCTTATTCCCAAGATAAAAATACTGCCGATTATCTGGCAGAGCTGCAGCAGCAAGCAGAACAAAATAAGCTGAGTGATCAGCGTCCTTGGCACTTGCTGTTAAAGTACAAAAAGAATTTTTTTGGAGGTATGGTCAGTGAGGCTGATGGGATGGATTTTTTCAATTCCCCTCAAGGAAAAACTGATCCAGAATCAGAATTAGCAGCCACCCTTTCGAGTTTCTTTGTTCCCTTATCCAGGATTGAAAAAGGCAAGGAACATCCGCAATGCAATTTTCCTGCTCGATTCAAATGGTTGAATCAGCAATTAGGTTTTGATCCCGGCCGGCTAGAAATACAAAAATGTGATCGTCTTGATCGTTGGCTTAATACACTCGATCCAATCGGTGCCACGCTCGTATTTGCATCCTACTTCATGAACAATCCTGCTTCCATGTTCGGCCACACGCTGATACGCATCGATAGCAGAAGGACCGGAAGCAATCATAACCTAATGAATTATGGCGCGAACTATGCTGCTATTCCAGATACTGAGAATGCGTTTTTATATGCTTTAAAAGGCCTGATAGGTTCATTTCAGGGTAGATTTGCAATTTTTCCCTATTACACCAAAGTGCAGGAATACAATAATTGGGAAAGCCGTGATCTGTGGGAGTATGAGCTCCAATTTACCCAAAACCAGCTAAATACGATGCTTTTACACTTATGGGAATTGGGTGGAACATACTTTGATTACTATTATTTCCAGGAAAACTGCTCTTACCATGTGCTTTCTCTGTTGGAGATTGCCAATCCAGATCTGCGCCTAAAAGACCAGTTTTTTTTCAGCGTTATTCCGGCTGATACCATAAAAATTGTCATGGCGCAGGAAAATTTGGTGAAGCAAGTCGTGCATCGGCCGGCAGTGCTCAACCAAATGAACCACAAGCGTCTCAAAATGACCGGTGAGGAAAAACAAATCTTACAAAGTATGATCAAAGGGGAAATTACGGCACAAAGCATTACTTTCGGTAACTTGTCCACTCGATCACAAGCCCTTTTGCTTGATACCTTTCTGGACTATCTTCAGTACCATAGCATGCAAGAAAAGAGCGACAAAGAGGTAAAAATTCCGCCTTCAGTTCTTTTAGCCAGAAGCCGGCTGCAAATTACGGATGATGAGAGAGGCTCACCAACTCGCTTTTCCAGCCCGCCAAATCTTGGTCATGGTACGGATCGCTTGCGCATAGGGATGGGACATAATGATCGTGAGTCTTTCCTAGAATTGGCTTATCGCCCGGCCTATCATGATTTAATGGCGAAAGATGTGGGATATGATAAAAATTCGGAAATCATTTTTCTGGATTTCAAGCTCCGCTATTATTTAGAGTCTGAACGAATAAGACTGGATCAGGCAAAGATTCTCTCTATCACCGCGCTCAATCCCTACGATCCCTTGTTTGTTAAACCTTCCTGGCGTGTTGACTTGGAAATAGACACCCTCAGAGACCGCAACTGTAATTATTGCAACTCCTTCAAGGCGAATTACGGTAGAGGAATATCCTATAGGCCGGATTTTTTTTCACCATTGCTGTTATTTTCCTTTATCGATCTTAAAACTGAACTCTCCAGTGACTTGAAGCAAAATTATCGCTTGGGTGGTGATATTGAAATGGGTGCGTTCTACGATATGAGCAAAAATCTGAGAGTCAAATTAGCAGGTAGTTATCAGGTTTTTATCCTGGGTGAGAGTAAGCATTTTTTTACGTCTCACTTCATAACCCGCTATGCACCATCCCAAGATTTCGATCTAAGGCTGGAACTGAATCGCTACGATCACAATCATGAAGGAATCTTTTCGATCAATTATTTCTTCTAGTTTTAGTTCTAGATCTCTGCAGTAGTTGACAGGTTCTAAAATCAATTGATTAAGCAAAAGCCTACGGTTGATCTAAGTGCTCTAGAAACGATAAAAATTTATCCCGATAGCCGCGATCATTCTGCAAAAACACATCAGTATGAGCACCATCAGGAATTCTCCATAGGGTTTTCGGCTCGGCCAATTTTTCAAAGATTTTTTCGCCCAACTCGGGTTCGACGACGACATCTTTAAGCCCATGGATAACAAGAACAGGAACGGGTGAAATAGATTTCAAATCTTCTGGAGCCCAATGATCACTCAATAAAACATAACTCAGCGGCTGTATCAGCCAGGTTAACCAACTATGAGCCAGTTTTGTTCTGGCAATACGCTGGAAGGAATCAAAGGTACTATCTGCCACCACGAGCTTTAAGTTAATTTCAGATTTCTTATCAATCGCAGTTCGTAAGGCGACGATACCACCCATACTTTGACCATAAATGATGAGAGGATCGTTCAGAGATTTGTTTTTTGTGACCCAATCTATTGCTGCGTGGCCAGACTCTAAGCAACTTTTTGGTGTGGGTTCTCCTTCAGATAAGCCATAGCCCGGATAATCGAAAATAAATAAGTTATAGCTTCCAGCAGTAATCCAAGCCAGGTGTAAGTAGTGAGAAGTCAGGTTTTCAGCATTGCCGTGAAAAAAAATGATGGTTGCTTTTGCTGGAGATTTCTGCGCGGGAAACCACCAACCGTGGAGTTTTCGTTGAGCAGTGTCAGTAAAATAGACGTCTTCAGGTTCATATCCCATCACTTTGGGGTCATAATACAGACGTTCTTTGTTGGGATAATAGAATAGACTTGCACAACTGCAGAGTAATATAGAGACAGAAATAATTAAAAGAAATCGTGGGAATGTTGTTTTCATCATAGTGGGAATGAGAGAAAAATCTATTTTTCACTAACGTGAACAATACGAGAAATCCTCGCATCTAACAAAAGAAAGCTAAGCCAAAACGATCGCAACAACCTGTCGTATTATGTAAGGCGAGACGCAGGACTGGTTAGCGGAGTTTCTTGCTGTTGACATTAAACTGTATAGATAAAAATATCAATGACATAAATTTCTCCATCTTCTGCATCGAAATAACTCAAGAAAACTCCTATATGCCAAAAATTTTATTTCGTCTCAACGGCGTCTCGGATGAGGAAGCCCATGATGTGCGCCAATTATTAGCCGATCATGAGATTGATTTCTATGAAACACCGCCGGGTAACTGGGGTGTATCAATGCCGGCCATATGGCTTAAGGATGAACGTCAGTTCCAGCAGGCGCGGGCATTACTGGATGTCTATCAAAAGGAACGGGTGATCAGAATGCGGAAAGAATATGCCCGCTTGAAACAGGAAGGAAAAAACACCACTTTCATAGGCACAATTAAGCAAAATCCGGTCAGTTTTATAGTCCATCTGGTGCTGACGATCATGGTTCTTTATTTGTCTGTCAGGCTGATTCTGGATCTTGCGCGATAAAAGAACATTAACGATAACCCATCAATATTCCCAGGTTAATACGGTATGATAGTAGCTCAAGTTCTGTTTTATCCATAAATATTCTAAGGAGGAGAAAAAACATGAAATATGCTTTGAGAATAATCGCCGCAGTATTAATTGCAGCGCCACTCTATGTCTATGCCGGTGGAGATCCCGAGCATGTAAAATTTCCTGAAGGTTATGAAAAGACCTTTACAAAATACGCGACCATGAATCGCGCCAACCAGACACAAGTTGCCAAGCTGTACGCCAACGATGTTGCAATTTCCAGTTATCAGCAAGGCAATAAAAGCGCTCCCGGTTCTATTGTCATCATGGAAATATACACTCCTAAAAAAGACGCTGAAGGTAAGCCGATTGCAGGCAAAGAGGGTGTCTTTGAAATAGATTCATTGTCAGCAGTTGCAGTGATGGAAAACAGAAATAATTGGGATGCTGCTTTTCCCCAAGAACATCGCACCGGGAACTGGGGATTTGCTGTTTATAATCCGGATGGCACTCCGAAAAGCAATGATCTGAACTGTGTACAATGCCATACCCCTTTACAAGCACAGGACTATTTGTTTACTTACCAGAAACTGGTTGACTTTGTAAAAAAATAGCAAGCCAAGAAGATCCTTGATCTGACGGTTTCTTGTAGCAACCGTCAGATCAATGTATTTTTATTGTGATTTCAGGTTGCTCATGTCCTGATTCAATTTTGATTTACATTGTTGTTCCTTACCATGAATATCCAGTAACCCCGCAGTTCTCATACATTCATTATATTCAAATAAAACATCATTTTTCCTTTGCGCATGTTCTATCGAAGCAGAGAGTTGCTTGATTTGCTGTGTAACAGTCTGCGCGATGGTGCTGCCGGCTTCATCAATGCTGTCTTTAGCGGCGTCTATCCTTTTCAATGACTCTTGGCTTATTTTGTTGGCCTGGCTAGAGAAAGCTTGATTAGCCTTATTGGAATAATTTTTTAACTCATCAACATTCTGTTGTGTAATGACAGCCAGTTTTTGCTGATAATTGTTGAGCTCGCCCTGAATAAAGGTATTGATATTGTTTTTGAAGCTATCCATTGAATGATCAATCTCCTGTTTAAAGGCCTGCATTTTTGTTTCTACCAGCTGGTTGATATCACTGTCCAGCCGTTTCACAATCGTGTCAGAGATCTTTTCAATAGGTGGACGTGATGCAATGATTTCGGTTTTTGTGTCATTTAAGCTGGATTTGATGTCATCTGCGAGTGATTTTTGCTTGTCGTCAATCTGATTGAGTGAACTCTTTTCATTTTCAGCAATTACCCATGAAACAAGAATAAGATCTTTTTTCTTCTCCTGATCAAGGCCATGAATCAATTCGTCCAGAATATCGGCAGAAACTTCTTTATTTGCGGCAGCATTCAAATGAGTTAAATGAGCGGAATTGAGTAACTTTTGCAAACTATTGTGCATTTCATTGACATTGGCATCTGCTCTGGCCATCGCCGTGGATTGACGCAGTAATTCATAAGGCAGATAGACGAGTACAAGTAAGAGACATACTGCATACGCCGTGAATCTCCATTTCCTAAATTTTATGAAAAAACTTAGACAAAACAGTATAGCGATTAAAATAACCGAGGGCGCCAGAATCGATACCATGTCCAGCCAGCTTCTTCCCGTGAGGGCATCAAAGGAAATAAAATTTGATACTTTAGCGATATACTCGTTCACAATCCCTCCTCATATGACAAAAATACATTCATGTTAAATTCTTTTATATTGGGTTCTGTAGGCTGGTTTCAGAAAAATGATAATTTATCACGGTATCGGTGAATTGATTGTATAAACTTAGTATTTTGTTATTTCCTGTGAATGCAGCGAGCAGGATGTCTTAGAGAATTGGAAAGTAGATGCAAACAGCCTATATCACACACCCTGATTGTCTCAAACACGACATGGGCGGGTACCATCCGGAATGTCCGCAGCGATTGGTGGCTATCCAGAATCAACTGCAAGCCACCGGTTTGCTATCACAACTGCAACACTATGAGGCGCCGCTGGTAACTACAGAACAGTTGGCGCGCGTACATACGCCTGATTACATCGAAAGCATCCGGCAGACTGCCCCTGCTGCCGGATTAGTGATGCTTGACGCGGATACTGCCATGAATCCATTTACCTGGAATGCTGCATTGCGGGCGGCAGGAGCGGTTGTGCTGGCAACGGATCTGGTTCTGAATGAGAAAGTGAAAAATGCGTTTTGTGCCATCCGCCCTCCAGGGCATCATGCTGAATCGAACCGTGCGATGGGATTTTGTCTATTTAATAATGTAGCAGTGGGGGTTGCACACGCGATCCAGCAATATCACCTACAGCAAGTTGCGATTCTGGATTTTGATGTGCATCACGGCAATGGCAGCGAGGAAATTTTCAGAGATAATTCGCAGGTCATGTTGTGCTCCACTTTTCAGCATCCTTTCTATCCCTATTGCGGTGCAGATAGCGCGACTGAACGCATGATCAATGTACCACTGCCGTACGGCGCCGACGGTACGGTTTTTCGCAAGGCAGTGACTGATATTTGGTTGCCGGCATTGGATAAATTTAAACCTGAGATGATTTTTGTATCGGCTGGCTTTGATGCGCACCGGGATGATGAGATGGCGCAATTGCAGCTAATCGATGAAGATTATGTCTGGATCACGCAGCAGATTAAAGCCATTGCGAACAAATATGCGCATGGGCGTATCGTTTCAGTGCTGGAAGGTGGTTATGAGCTGAATGCGCTGGGGCGTTGTGTTGCTGCACATATCAGTATGCTAGGTTCAGATTGATCAGGTTTTAGTGGTCATGGCCTGCAGGGCCTGGAATAATAAACGGAAGCTTTTGGGTGGTTTATCAGCCGCTTTTTCCCTCTGGGTATTGCGTATTAATAATCTCAGGTATTGCAGGTCGGCGGCAGGATATTTTTGTGCAAACTCAGTGAGTGCGTGCTCATCGGTCAGCAGGCGTTCACGCCAGCGCTCAAGTTGATGCAACCGAGCGGTCTGGTGCAAGGATGCTTGATGCCAGGAGTCGAGCTTTTCCTGAATCGGCAATACATCGATGTTGCGCATAAGTTTGCCGATATACTGCATCTGCCGACGCCGTGCGCCATGTTTCTGCATGGTGCGAGCCAGATTAATAGCGTCCATTAAAATTTCTGGCAGATCAAACTCGTTCAGTCTGTTTTGATCCAGCTCCACCAGTTGCTCGCCAATTTCCTGCAATGCATGCATGTCTTTTTTGCGCTGTGTTTTGCTCGGCGCAGTATCTTGTTTGCTATCGTTTCCCGGATTATTTTGCACGCTAGCCTGTGTAATGAAGTATCAAGAAGCTGCTATCATAACGTTTTACTTGGACGATGTGTTTTCTTGGCACCGAATTTTTTATCAAATCAATCCAGCTTAAACTCTCTGTTAATCACCATTTATGAATAATCTACCCGTTTCAGATTCCCGCTTTTCGTATCCATTCAGCACACTGCAGCAGATTGCCCGCGATATTCTGATGCATGCCAAGCAAGGCGGTGCTACTGCCTGTGAAACCAATGTTTCCGACGGTTTTGGTCAGACCGTTACCGTGCGTCATCATGCAGTCGAAACGATTGAATATAACCGCGATAAGGGGTTGTCAGTAACTGTTTATATTGGACAAAAGCGTGGTAACGCCAGCACCTCTGATTTTTCGCCGCAGGCTATCATCGATACGGTTGCGGCAGCGCTATCGATTGCTCGCTATACCGCTGACGATGATTGTGCCGGGCTAGCAGACGCAGAGTTATTGGCGCGAGACTATCCGCATCTGGATTTGTATTATCCATGGGAATTATCGATTGAACAGGCCATAGAATTGGCAAAAAATTGCGAACAAGCGGCATTTGCAGTGGATAAACATATTATCAATTCGGAAGGGGCAACTATTTCGCTCAGCGAATCGCAGTTTATTTATGCAAATAGCCTTGGGTTCATGGGTGGCTATCCGCTTTCTCGCTACAGTATGAGTTGCGCTATGATCGCTGAACAAGAGAACAGCAAACAGCGAGATTATTGGTATAGCGTTGCACGCGATGCTGCTGATTTGGAATCGCCTGAGCAGATTGGGCAGAAAGCGGGGGCACGCAGTGCAGCCCGCTTGGGTGCTAGAAAAATTGCAACCTGTGAAGTGCCGATATTGTTTGAAGCCCCTATTGCCTCCAGTCTGATCGGACATTTTGTTTCCGCGGTGAGCGGTGGCAGCCTTTACCGGAAATCTTCCTTTTTGTTGGACAGTCTCGGCCATCAGGTTTTTGCACCAGACATTCAGATTCGCGAATTGCCGCATCTACATAAGGGCTTGGCCAGTAGCGCATTTGACGATGACGGCGTGGCCACGGTCGAGCGCAATGTGGTTGAGAATGGCATCGTGCGAGGATATTTTCTGGGCAGTTACTCAGCGCGTAAACTGGGCATGCGTACAACCGGAAACGCCGGCGGTGCACACAATTTGATCATGCACAATGCAGCGCCGTTAGATTTTGCTGCACTTTTGAAAAAAATGGATAAGGGTGTGTTGGTGACTGAATTATTGGGGCAAGGTGTCAATGCAGTCACAGGCGATTATTCACGAGGTGCTTCGGGTTATTGGGTGGAGCATGGGGAAATTGCTTATCCGGTAGAGGAAATCACTATTGCCGGTAATCTGGAGGAAATGTTTCAGGGCATATTGGCCATCGGTAATGATGTTGTGGTGCGTGGATCGAAGCAGATCGGATCTGTTTTAATCGATCGTATGATTGTTGCTGGTAACTGAATTTAAAAGCATTATTGATCGAATGGAGTATCGAATTCCTTGATGCAGGTGGGATGAGGGCGCTGTGTCAGTTTGATTAACCGATTGAAAAATTATCGCTGCTGCTGGTTGGTTAAGTTTATTACGATGGGCTGATTGCATGTTTATCATCCTATCATAAAACGGCTGGCCAAAGGTGAGATTTGTGCATCCGATACATTCATGGTATGCAGTATTCACGCGCTACTCCTGGCAAGGTTGTTGTTGGTGGTACTCTATATTATTTATTGCCGTAGTCTTTGCGCTGCTGAAACAAGACGCCGTGCTGTTGCGCTGATGATGGATGCGATATTTCCGTGATTCGGACGTTTTGTTAGAGACGATTTGCTATTTCTTTTTCAATATGAAGATGAATTCGCCTGCGCTTTCT
>CBFGXU010000067.1:0-13181 GCA_965652935.1 uncultured Nitrosomonas sp. | reverse complement strand
TACATTCACATGTGGCTTCGACCGCTCAAATTTACTTTTTGCCATGACCTGTTCCTTTACACTCTATAAATTCGATTACTTTTTATTTATTATGGCTTCTGCCACATTCTTAGGAGCTTCAGAGTAATGCTTAAACTCCATAGAGTAGGTAGCCCTACCCTGCGTCGCTGATCTCAATGCTGTAGAATAGCCAAACATCTCAGCTAATGGCACCTCTGCCCGAATTACTTTCAAGCCGGGAATATCTTCCATGCCCTGTATCATACCGCGTCTTGATGATAAATCACCCACAACATTTCCCATAAAGTCTTCAGGAGTTTCTACTTCAACTGCCATCATGGGCTCCAGCAGAACCGGGCTTGCCTTTCGCATTCCATCCTTGAATGCTATGGATGCTGCCATCTTGAATGCATTTTCATTAGAATCAACATCATGATATGAGCCATCAAAAAGTATAACTTTTACATCCACCACAGGATAACCAGCCAATACTCCGCTTGGCAGTGTTTCTAACAAACCCTTTTCTACAGCAGGTATATATTCGCGTGGAACAGCTCCACCTTTAATTTCATCGATAAATTCAAAACCCTTTCCAGCCTCATTTGGCTCCATTCTAAGCCACACATGGCCATATTGTCCGCGGCCACCGCTTTGCTTTACAAACTTCCCTTCTATCTCAACCTGTTTTCTTATTGCTTCACGGTAAGCGACTTGAGGTGCTCCCACGTTAGCTTCTACACCAAACTCACGTTTCATGCGATCAACAATAATTTCCAGATGTAATTCACCCATTCCAGAAATAATTGTTTGTCCAGACTCTTCATCAGTTCGAACCCTAAATGAAGGATCCTCTTGTGCAAGTCTATTCAGTGCAATGCCCATTTTTTCCTGATCCATTTTAGTTTTTGGTTCAACTGCGACATGGATGACTGGCTCTGGAAAATCCATTTTTTCCAAGGTAATGACTTTTTGCGGATCACATAAAGTATCGCCCGTCACCACATCCTTTAACCCGACGGCTGCCGCAATATCTCCTGCTCGAACTTCCTTGATCTCATCTCGTTGATTGGCGTGCATCTGCAGCAATCTGCCAATCCTTTCTTTTTTGCCTTTGACCGGATTATAAATAGTATCACCCGATGTGACGACGCCGGAATACACCCTAAAAAATATCAGCTGCCCCACATAGGGGTCCGTTGCAATCTTAAATGCTAATGCTGAAAACGGCTCGTTGTCGTCCGCAAGTCTTTTATCGGCTTCTCCGCTTTCATTCTCGCCTTGTATTGCCACAATATCCGTAGGGGACGGCATGTAATCGATAACTGCATCCAGCATTGCTTGCACGCCTTTATTTTTAAAGGCGGTCCCGCACAACATGGGCACTATTTCATTATTAATGGTGCGCATACGCAAGCCGGTCTTGATTTCGGAAATTTCTAAATCCCCATTCTCAAGATATTTGTCCATCAACTCTTCACTCGCTTCTGCTGCTGTTTCTACCATTTTCTCACGCCATACCTGAGCATCCGCTTTGAGATTGGATGGTATTTCGCGCTCCTCAAACTTCATTCCGCGGCTTTCAGTATCCCAATAGATAGCGTTCATTTTTATCAAGTCGACGACGCCTTCGAACTTATCTTCAGCACCTATCGGTAATTGAATTGGCACAGGTGTAGCTTTAAGCCGTGTTTTAATCTGCTCATACACCCGCATAAAATTAGCACCCGATCGATCCATTTTATTAACAAACGCCAGCCGTGGGACTTTATATTTATTTGCCTGCCTCCAGACCGTTTCAGTTTGTGGCTGCACACCACCAACCGCACAAAATACCGTACAAGCCCCATCCAGAACGCGCAAGGAACGCTCGACCTCAATGGTAAAATCCACGTGTCCCGGTGTATCGATAATATTAATCCGATGTTCCGGGTAATTCCCAGCCATTCCTTTCCAGAAACAAGTTGTAGCGGCAGAAGTAATCGTAATTCCTCTTTCCTGCTCTTGCTCCATCCAGTCCATAGTAGCCGCACCCTCATGAACTTCACCAAGCTTATGAGATACGCCAGTATAAAAAAGCACACGTTCAGTGGTAGTTGTCTTACCAGCATCAATATGCGCCATGATGCCGATGTTTCTATATCGTTCTATAGGAGTTTTTCTTGCCACAGTTCTAATGCCCTACGTTTATTTCAATTTTGAGAATGGATTTTTAATGTCTTCAGATTTATTAACTAAAACCTAAAATGTGAGAATGCCTTATTCGATTCGGCCATTCTATGCACCTCTTCACGTTTCTTAACAGCGCCGCCCCGGCCTTCGGCTGCCTCAGTCAATTCACTAGCCAACCTTGCATCCATAGATTTTTCACTTCTTTTTCTGGCCGCATCTCGAAGCCACCTCATAGCTAAAGCATTACGTCGCACTGACCTTACTTCAACCGGAACCTGATAATTGGCGCCGCCAACACGACGGCTTTTAACCTCCACCATCGGCCGCACATTAGTCAGTGCTTGGGTAAATACTTCCAGGGGATCACCACCCTTTTTTTTCTCTATGTGTTCTAGCGCTCCGTAGATAATCCTTTCTGCTACTGATTTTTTACCGCGCGTCATGAGTACATTAACAAACTTTGCTAGCTCTACATTATGGTATTTCGGATCAGGCAGTATCTCACGCTTTGGAACTTCTCTACGTCTTGGCATTATCCAACCTCATTTTCTTTCGCCATACATTTCTTTTACTTATCAGAAATAACATTTTAATTAAGCGCTCTTAGGTTTTTTAGAGCCATATTTAGAACGCCCCTGTTTACGGTCTTTTACACCCGCTGTATCCAAACTACCCCTAATCGTATGATACCGCACACCTGGCAAATCTTTGACCCGACCACCACGTAT
Source organism: uncultured Nitrosomonas sp. (assembly GCA_965652935.1). Taxonomy (GTDB): domain Bacteria; phylum Pseudomonadota; class Gammaproteobacteria; order Burkholderiales; family Nitrosomonadaceae; genus Nitrosomonas. The sequence continues at coordinate 10,284 of CBFGXU010000067.1, read as the reverse complement.
CAATACTACTGAGTGTTCCTGAAGATTATGCCCTTCACCACCTATGTAACTCGACACCTCAAATCCGTTTGTGAGCCGAACCCTAGCAACTTTTCGCAAGGCTGAATTCGGTTTCTTCGGTGTCGTTGTATACACTCTCGTGCACACCCCTCTTTTCTGAGGGCAGTTTTCTAGCGCAGGAACATTACTTTTAACTCGCTTATCAATGCGCGGTTTTCGAACTAACTGGCTAATTGTCGGCATTTCTTCGTCCTAAAAAACTGGGACGGCTTTTCAGCCGTCCACAAACTTATTTACTTATATTACTATTTGCTGATTATTTTATATTTTACTCGCCAATATCATCACGATTAGCAATTCGACACCTTCAACCACACTGAAGATGAGGCAAAAAAGAGAGCGGATTCTATGGGGTTTATCGTGATATGTCAAGACAAACATAGACACCACGACATTACAAAAATAGACCACGACATTTTTTTATAAATGCAAATTAAATTGCCAGCCTATGTCTCTTTTAAATCCTGTATTTTATCAATCTCTAAAATTCTGAAATTGTAATGGGAAATCATTAATCAATTTCTTGACCAATTGTATAGTTTCCTGCAACACATCTTTCTTTGCACCCGTTACGCGCACAACTTCCCCTTGAATACTGGCCTGCACTTTAAGCTTACTATCTTTAATATTTTTTGTAATTTTCTTAGCAAGTTCTGAATCAAGCCCTGTTTTAACAGTGACAATCTGTTTTACTTTATTTCCACTTATTTTCTCAATTTGTTCCTTCTTCAGACAACGCACATCCACATTGCGCTTTGTCAATTTGGTTCTCAAAATATCCAGTATCTGCTCCAACTTAAATTCATCATCTGCAAAAACTGTTAACTGATAATCCGCTTGCTCCACTCTCGCATTGGAGCCCTTGAAATCAAATCGCGTAGCGACTTCCTTGTTTACCTGATCTACCGCATTTCTGACTTCCTGCTTATCAACCTCTGAAACGATATCGAAAGATGGCATTATTTTCTTGACCGAAGCAATGGAATTGTAATTTTACAAAAATAGTCTTCAGTGTATTCCTATAATTCCTTAATTCTTAGGTTTGTTCTTCTCAACCTCAGCGGCAATACGCAATCTTAATGCGTTTAGCTTTATAAAACCCGCTGCATCTGCCTGATTATATGCGCCAGCATCGTCTTCAAAGGTTGCAATATTAGAATTAAACAATGAATCAGCTTGAGAATCTCTTCCCACGACGATGACATTTCCTTTATATAATTTTAATCTTACCCACCCGTTCACCTTCTCCTGGGTCGCATCAATCATGGCTTGCATCATCTTGCGTTCTGGACTCCACCAATAACCGTTATAAATCAATGCCGCATAGCGCGGCATTAAATCATCTTTCAAATGCGCCACTTCCCGATCCAAGGTAATGGATTCTATTGCGCGATGTGCACGCAACAAAATCGTTCCACCCGGCGTTTCATAGCATCCTCGCGATTTCATACCGACATAACGATTCTCTACCAAATCCAGTCTACCGATGCCATGCTTTCCACCCAACTGATTAAGTCTCTGCAATACTTCTGCTGGTGACAATGGATGACCATTTAAGGCAACGACATCGCCATGCCTGAATTCGATATCCAGATACTCAGGCTCATCAGGGGCTTTTTCTGGAGATACGCTCCAGCGCCACATTGACTCTTCTGGTTCTGTTGCAGGGTCCTCGAGAATCCTGCCTTCGTAGGAAATATGCAGGAGATTGGCATCCATGCTATAAGGCGATCCGCCCTTCTTTTTCATTTCAACTGGAATACCATGCCGTTCAGCATACTGCAGCAGTTTGTCCCTTGAAGTTAAATCCCATTCACGCCAAGGCGCGATAACATGAATATCCGGCTGCAAGGCGTAATAACCTAGTTCAAAACGCACCTGATCATTACCTTTACCTGTTGCGCCATGGGACACCGCATCAGCACCGGTTTCATTGGCAATTTCAATCTGCCTTTTTGCAATTAATGGACGCGCTATGCTTGTGCCCAACAAGTATTCTCCCTCGTAGACCGTATTAGCCCGGAACATCGGGAATACAAAATCACGCACAAACTCTTCACGTAGGTCATCAATATAAATCTCTTTGACCCCGAATTGCCTTGCCTTCGCACGCGCCGGCTCAACTTCCTCTCCCTGTCCGATATCAGCGGTAAACGTAACCACTTCACATTGATAAGTGTCTTGCAACCATTTCAAGATTACCGAAGTATCCAGCCCGCCCGAAAAAGCTAGCACTACCTTGTTAATTTTTTTCATTATTTTTTAAAAACTTCCGTTTATCTAACATTGCGATAATTTAACTTATTATTATCGACTTAGAATAAAACTTAATTTCCAGCATTTACCCTACCCAACAGCAAATATTCCATCAATGCTTTCTGAGTATGCAGCCGGTTTTCTGCTTCATCCCATACCACGGATTGTGGCCCATCCAAGACTTCCGAACTTACCTCCTCACCCCGATGAGCCGGTAGACAGTGCATAAACAATGCATCTTTTTTAGCCAGCGCCATCATTTCCGCATTGACGCAAAATGCGGCGAAATCATTTTTTCTTCGCTCAGCCTCCGATTCATATCCCATGCTAATCCACACATCCGTAGTGACAAGGTCCGCGTCAATCACAGCTTTGTGAGGATTAGCAAATTCTTCATAGTGTCCTGTTCCGCTTAACCCTATCCGCTCAGGATGAATACCATAACCAGGCGGAGTTGACACATGCACTCTAAAATCAAAAATTTCGGCTGCTTGCAACCATGTGTTGCACATATTATTAGCGTCCCCGATCCAGGCTACTGTTTTGCCTGTAATGCTTCCCCGGTATTCAGTATAGGTAAAAATATCACTCATGATTTGGCAGGGATGATATTCATTGGTTAAGCCATTAATAACAGGCACTCTTGAATTTTCTGCAAAGTGCTGAATAGTATCGTGCTTATAAGTACGAATCATAATGATATCGACCATTCGTGAAATAACCCGCGCGGCATCTTCTACCGGTTCTCCTCGTCCCAATTGCGTATCATGTGTCGATAAATAAATGGCCGCCCCGCCCAGTTGATGCATTCCGGCTTCAAATGACAGGCGCGTACGCGTTGAATTTTTGTCAAATATCATCGCCAGCGTGCGATCTACCAAAGGCCAATACTGCCGATATTGTTTGAACTCCTGCTTTATCCAGCGCGCACGTTCAAATAAATACTCATACTCTTCACGACAAAAATCATTAAATTGCAAAAAATGCTTTAATTGCATAACAAGATAAATAGCTCATCAGCACTACAGTACTCTATGTAATCTGTTTCAGCTATTCAAGAACTCCTTTATTAACGAGCAAGTAATATCCACCACTTGTTCAGCCTCAGCTTGCTGCATGACAAACGCAGGTAACAAGCGAATTACCTTATCAGATGTTACATTGATCAGTAATTTCTTTTCCAAAGCTTTTTTCACCAATTCGCCACAAGTTACTGAAAGCTCAATACCGATAATCAAACCCTGGCCTCTGATTTGCACAACCCCCGCCACATCAGTTAATTGATTTCTCAGCCGATTACGCATGAAGTTTCCCAATTTCATAGCGTGATCCAGAAGATTTTCTTCGTCAATAACAGCCAGTGTTTCAATCGCCGCTGCGCATGCCAGGGGATTGCCACCAAAAGTGGAAGCATGATTGCCTGGTTTGAAAACCTCTGCAGCCACGCCTCTTGCCAAGCAAGCTCCGATCGCCACACCAGCGCCCAAGCCTTTAGCCAATGTCATCACATCGGGCATGATATTGCTGTGTTGAAATGCAAACCATTTGCCACTTCGCCCAACCCCAGATTGAACCTCATCCAACATCAGCAGCCATCCATGTTGATTACATAGATCGCGTAGCCCTTGTAAATAATGCACCTCAGGTATATTGACGCCGCCTTCGCCCTGGAAAGGTTCTACCAGCACCGCAACGACATCTTTATTATTGAGACCGACTTGTGTAATCGCTTCCATACTGTTATAGGGAACGCGAACAAAACCAGACAGTAAAGGTTCAAAGCCAGCCTGCACTTTGCGATTGCCGCTGGCTGTCAAGGTGGCCATCGTGCGTCCATGAAAAGACCGTTCCATCACGATAATGGTAGGAAGCGAAATCCCCTTGTTGTGCCCATGCAGTCGAGCAAGCTTTATGGCTGCTTCGTTAGCTTCCGCACCCGAATTACAGAAAAAGGCATTATCCATGCCTGATAACGTAATCAGACGATCCGCTAATCGCTCCTGCTTATCGATATGATAAAGATTAGAAGTATGAATCAGTGTTCCGGCTTGCTCACATATTGCTTTCGTTAATCTTGGATGGCAATGACCCAGCCCGCACACGGCAACGCCGGCTAGTGCATCCAGGTACCGTTCACCCTGATCATCCCACAGCCACACTCCCTCGCCTTTGACAAAGGTAACCGGCAATCGTGAGTAAGTATTCATCAAATTAGACACTACATAACACTCGCATTTTCAAATGAAAAAATTCAACCCTGAATCCTCATCTGCAGGATAAGGAAAATTTGAAAAAACGGTTATATTTACCTATTTAATCTGTTTTTTCAAGCTTTTTTTCTTTAGATTGCTTATGATCGCAACCCTTATTTCAAAGTTAACTGAGAAACGATGGCAGCGTGTTAGAATAGTAAATTTAAGAAAATGCGCTTAATCGTCATAACCTGTTGTTTCTCAAAAAAATCATAAGATATGAATCAATTTGCCAAGGAAACCCTGCCGGTCAGTCTTGAAGAAGAAATGCGGCGTTCCTATCTGGATTACGCCATGAGTGTGATTGTAGGCCGGGCCCTGCCGGATGTTCGTGATGGCCTGAAACCTGTACACCGACGCGTATTATTTGCCATGCATGAGCTGTCAAACGACTGGAACAGACCATATAAGAAATCTGCGCGTATTGTGGGCGATGTCATCGGTAAATACCATCCCCATGGGGATACCGCCGTCTATGACACGATTGTTCGCATGGCACAAGATTTTTCTCTGCGCTACATGTTGATCGATGGGCAAGGCAACTTTGGTTCTGTGGATGGTGATAACGCAGCAGCTATGCGCTATACCGAAATCCGTATGTCGCGCATCGCCCATGAATTGCTGGTTGATCTTGACAAAGAAACGGTGGATTTTGGCCCTAATTATGATGACACTGAGAAAGAGCCACTGATCCTTCCCACCAAAGTGCCCAATTTGCTGATCAACGGTTCATCAGGTATTGCCGTAGGCATGGCAACCAATATTCCGCCGCATAATCTGAACGAAGTCGTGGAAGCCTGCTTAGCCTTACTCAAAAATCCCAACATCAGTATTGATGAACTCATTGATTTTATCCCGGCGCCGGATTTTCCAACCGCTGGGATCATTTATGGCATTTCCGGTGTAAGAGATGGCTATCGCACAGGTCGTGGCCGTGTCGTGATGCGCGCACGGACTCATTTTGAAACTTTGGATAAAGGTATTCGCCAATCCATCGTGATCGATGAACTGCCTTATCAGGTTAACAAAGCGAATTTACTGATACGCATTGGAGAACTGGTTCGCGACAAGAAAATTGAGGGTATTTCCGATCTTCGGGATGAATCAGACAAAGCGGGCATGCGCGTCGTGATTGAACTGAAGCGCGGGGAAATGCCTGAAGTCATCCTGAATAACTTGTATAAAGAAACACAGATGCAGGACACTTTTGGCATAAACATGGTAGCCCTGCTGGATGGTCAGCCCCGTTTGCTGAATTTGAAGCAGGTTCTGGATGCGTTCCTGCGTCACCGCCGTGAAGTCGTCACGCGCCGAACGGTATTTGAACTGAAAAAAGCCCGTGAGCGCGGTCATTTGCTGGAAGGTCTGGCGGTTGCGCTTTCCAACGTCGATGAAATTATCGCACTGATAAAAGCTGCGCCGACACCGTCTGACGCCAAGGAAGCCCTGCTGGCAAGAGCCTGGCATTCTCAATTGGTAGAGGAAATGCTATCACGCGCGCTGGCCGACGCCAATGCACTGCGTCCGGAAGGCTTGGATAACGCATTGGGTTTACAAGCGCAGGGCTACCGTTTATCCGACGCGCAGGCACAGGCTATTCTGGAATTACGCCTGCAGCGCTTGACCGGCTTGGAGCAGGAAAAGATCGTTGCAGAATATAGAGAAGTCATTGACAAAATCATCGATTATCTGGATATCTTGGCAAACCCGGAGCGCATCACCTACATCATCACCGACGAACTGGATACGATCAAACAGCAATTTGGTGACAAACGCCGCAGTGAAATTATTGTCGATACGCAGGATTTGAATGTCGAAGACCTGATCACACCAGCCGATGTCGTTGTGACATTGTCGCATAGCGGCTACATCAAATCCCAGTTGCTCGATGATTATCGCGCCCAAAAACGCGGCGGGCGCGGAAAGCTGGCGACCAGCACCAAAGAGGACGATTTCATTGACAAGCTGTTCATTGCCAACACGCATGACTATATTCTGTGCTTCTCAAGCCTGGGACGGGTATACTGGATCAAGGTCTACGAAGTGCCGCAAGGTGGTCGGCAATCCCGCGGCAGACCGATTATCAACTGGGTACAGTTGGAAGAAGGCGAAAAAATCAATGCAATCCTACCAGTCAAAACTTTTTCTGAAGACCGTTTCGTCTTTATGGCAACAGCTTTTGGCACCGTCAAGAAAACACCACTATCAGAATTTTCCCGCCCACGAAATAATGGCATTATCGCCATTGGATTGGATGAAGGCGATTACTTGATCGGTGTTGAACTGACCGAAGGCAAACACGACGTCATGCTGTTCTCGGACAATGGCAAAGCCATGCGTTTCAGCGAAAATGATGTCCGCCCGATGGGACGCGCCGCCCGCGGCGTACGTGGCATGAAATTAGGTCCCGGCCAGAAAGTCATCTCGATGCTGGTGGCCGAAAATGAAGAGCTTGCAGTATTAACCGCTACAGAGAATGGCTATGGCAAACGCACCCCCATCAGCGAATACACGCGTCATAATCGAGGCACACAGGGCATGATTGCAATCATCACCAGCGCGCGCAATGGCAAGGTTGTCGCCGCAAAACTGGTTAAACCCGATGATGAAATCATGCTGATCACTTCCGGCGGCGTGATGATTCGCACCCGTGTCAATGAAGTGCGGGAAATGAGCCGCGCCACCCAAGGCGTGACCTTGATCAACCTGGATGCAGGTGAGAAGCTGGCTGGTCTGGAACGGGTGATAGAAAGTGAAGAGAGTGATAATAGTGACTAAAATCAGATAAACGACCGGGAAGATTCCATGGAGCAGATCTACAATTTCAGTGCAGGACCCGCAGTTCTTCCCAAAGAAGTGCTGCAGCAGGCACGCGATGAAATGCTGGATTGGCATGGCAGCGGTATGTCCGTTATGGAAATGAGCCATCGTGGCAAGGAATTTATGGCCATTGCTGAGCAAACTGAAAACGATTTACGCGAACTGGCTGGTATTCCGCAAAATTATAAAGTGCTATTTCTGCAAGGCGGTGCTTCCAGTCAATTTTCAATGGTGCCAATGAATCTGTTGCGCGGCAAAGACAAGGCGGACTATATCAACACCGGGCAATGGTCGACCAAAGCCATCGAGGAAGCAAACAGATATTGCACCGTCAATGTCGCCGCTTCCTCTGAGGATGCCCATTTCACATATGTACCAGCACAAAATAAATGGCATCTGGATCCGCAGTCAGCCTATATTCATTACACCAGCAATGAAACTATCGGCGGCGTCGAATTTCACTGGATACCGAAAATATCCCCAGAAAGTGATGTTCCCCTGGTTGCCGATATGTCATCCGATATCCTGTCACGTCCATTGGACGTTGCCCGCTTCGGGTTGATTTATGCAGGCGCGCAAAAAAATCTTGGGCCAGCCGGACTGACACTGGTCATTGTCCGTGAAGATCTACTGGGCAAACCATTGCCAGGCACACCTACGCTGTATGATTATCAAGTCCATGCAAAAAATGATTCGATGTACAATACACCTCCAACTTACGCGATGTATATTGCCGGGCTGGTGTTCGCATGGCTGAAGAACAAAGGCGGATTGGCTGAAATGGAAAAAATTAATATCGCAAAAGCCAACCTGCTGTATGATTTGCTCGATCACACCGATTTTTATCATTGCCCGGTGATTAAATCAGATCGATCGCGCATGAATGTTCCCTTCACATTGAAAGACCCTGCGCTGGATGATGAATTCCTTAAACAGGCCCAGATGAATGGCTTGATTCAGCTCAAAGGACATCGCTCTGTGGGCGGCATGCGCGCATCCATATATAATGCCATGCCGCTTGAAGGTGTGGCAAAATTGGCGGCGTTTATGAAGGAGTTCGCCAATCAGCATGCTTGATCATCCGCACAGAGTATTCAAGATTCTTACGCTTAATCAGATATCTTCCCTTGGTCTGAAACGTTTTCCTGCGGGCAGCTATCAGGTAAGCGATGACATCGACAAGCCGGATGCCATCCTGGTGCGTTCGCATAATATGCTGAACCAGAGAATTCCTGCCAGTGTCAAGGCGATCGGACGTGCAGGCGCCGGCACCAACAATATACCCGTGCAGGACATGAACCTTCGCGGTATTCCCGTATTCAATACCCCAGGCGCCAATGCCAATGCTGTGAAAGAACTGGTTCTGGCCAGCCTGTTTTTAGCCGCACGCAATCTGGTGCCCGCATTGCAGTTTGTTGAAAGTCTGCAAGGCGATGATGCAGCGCTGAACAAGCAGGCCGAAGATGGGAAGAAGCGCTTCTCAGGCATAGAATTACCGGGCCGTACGCTGGGTATTATTGGCCTCGGTCAAATCGGCCGGTTAGTGGCGAATGCCGCACTCAAATTAGGTATGAAAGTCATCGGATATGATCCCAAAATAACCATCGAATCAGCCTGGAGCCTGTCCGCGGAAGTTAAAAAAGCGCACAGCATGGAAGACTTGCTGCACCGCAGTGAGTTTGTCAGCGTGCATGTGCCGTTACTGGATTCCACTCACCACTTGATCGATGAGAAAAGGATCGCCATCATGAAGCAGCATGCGATTCTGCTGAATTTTTCACGCGGCGCCATCGTCGATGAAGAAGCCGTTCTGAGAGCGATCGCCAGCGGCAAAATAAAAAACTATGTCTGCGACTTTCCCAGCCAGAAATTGCAGCACCAGAAAGCAATCATCACACTGCCGCATCTGGGCGCATCGACCCAGGAAGCGGAAGAAAACTGCGCCGTCATGGTAGTGAATCAGCTCATGGATTATCTAGAACATGGCAATATCAGCAACACGGTCAATTTTCCTGACATCCAGATGGAACGTGAATCGCCTTACCGGATAGCGGTAGCGAATGCCAATGTGCCCAATCTTCTGGGACAAATTTCCACCAGCGTAGCCAAGGCTGGCTTGAATATCCATACCATGATTAATAAATCCCGCGGGGAGATGGCTTATACGCTGGTGGATGTGGACAGTCCAGTACCACAGCAGGTACTGGATGAAATCGCCGCCATCACCGGTGTGCTCATGGCGCGCTATTTGCCCCTTTCCCAGTAAAATTCCGAATTCTGATGAATCATCGTTAAGCCAACATTTTCACCGTCCATGTCCGAACAACTCAAACAATTACGCGACCAGATCGATGCCATTGACAACGAACTGCTCGAACTGGTGAGCAAACGCGCCAGGTTGGCGCAGCAGATCGGTAAAATCAAAAAAAGCGGCGCCATTTATCGCCCTGAGCGCGAAGCGCAAATACTGGCGCGCATGCAGCAACAAAATCCCGGTCCCATCAGCAGCGAGCATATCCAACAATTATTTATAGAAATAATGTCACTGTGCCGAGCTCTGGAGAAACCCATGAGTGTAGCTTATCTTGGCCCAAACGGTACTTTCTCAGAAGAAGCCGTGTTGAAGCGTTTTGGCAGCACCATCACAACGGTTGCCTGCGATTCGATCGACGATGTGTTTCGCACCGTGGAATCCGATGCGGCGGATTATGGTGTGGTGCCGATTGAAAACTCGTCGGAAGGTGCGGTTGGCAGATCCATGGATTTGTTATTACAAACACCGCTGATCATCTGTGGCGAAATCCAGTTGCCTGTACATCAGTTTCTGATGGCACAGCAAACCGACCTCGCACAAATCAACAAAATTTATTCACATCCACAATCGCTGGCACAGTGC
>CBFGXU010000066.1:0-13185 GCA_965652935.1 uncultured Nitrosomonas sp. | reverse complement strand
TCTCCCAGCTGCTGTCCTTGTCGTTGTAATTGTTGTTCTTTGATTCGATTCAGACGAACAGCCGTCATTATTTGGGTGAGTTGAGTGTCTTGTAAGCGAGGAAGCCATTTTTTGAAAAGAATTAAACTGGCTTTTTCAGCTATTTCGCTGTCTGCATTGACGCCAAAGCCTGATTGTTGCGTAATGCGGTAAGCTGCACTGAACCTGTCGACGAAAAGGAAATCGGTGAACCTGGATGCCTGTATCCAGAAATCCCAGTCTTCATACAGATCAAGAGATTCATCCACATAACACCCCCGATCGAGTAATTCCTTAGAGAACAGAGCCGTGTGAATGGGAATGTAATTTCCAGCTATCAGTTGAGTTGAATCAAAGGGAGTGGCAAATTGTGTAGCGAGTGGATGATTATTTTCATCCACGCATTTTGCACCACTATAAACGACTTTTATATGCGACTGATGCTCGATAGCCTGTACGAGTTTCTCAATATGATCTGCTTCGAACCAGTCATCATCGTCAAGAAAAATCAAATATTCCCCAACGGCCTCATCTAAGCCGGCATTTGCTGCCCGGCTGCGGCTCAAGGGTTGCTTGCTGTCGACCATACGGACTGGAAAGCGTCCACACCATTCACTGACTGTCCGGTGATCTGCACCTTTTGCATTGACGAGAATGACTTCAATGTTCGGATAAGTCTGCGAAGCCACAGACTCAAGTGCTTCTGCCAGTGTTGAGCGATCTATGCTGCGAATAATAATGCTTACCAGGGGAAAAACAACACTGTTTTTTTCAGCCATTCTTGATTCCGTAACCTGTTAAGAAACAGCTTGAGAAGTACTGGATCAGCTCTTCAAAAGATTCTAGAGATAAAGCACAAGTCTAGCATCTTTTGCAATGAGCCTTCAAATACCGCTTTCCTTGCAGTTTAGTAAATGTTTCTGCAAGTTGGGACTGTTCTTTTTCTTGGATGCATAAAAATAAGGATTGATTCAATGGTATTGGAATAAAGCTTCGAGGAATTTGAAAGCCGGAGCTTCGGGAAAACAATGAGTGATATCCGATAATGCTTGTCGCTGTAATCGGATGCGTAATTCGTTATCGGATATCAGTCGATCAAGTGCGTGAAGGCATGCGCTTGGATTTTTAGTATCGACAAGCAGCGCGTTTTTTTCATGCGAAGAGAAACTGCCGGCGCCCCCATTCTCGGGTAGAATCACGGCCACACCGCAAGCCATTGCTTCCATGGCGGTGAGCCCCATCGCCTGATAATCTGAAAAATCGACGAAAATATCCGCTTCGTTCAGCAATAAAGCGACTTGTTCGGGTGTTTGCTTGCCCAGATTGTTCCAGGCAAAGTCCAGCGGTAAGTCAAGAAATCCAGCTGTATCACTTTCTTCGCCGAATAAGATAATTTCAATCTGTTTTCTATATTTTTGTTCGATAATTTTTAACGTTTCCATTGTCAGGCGCGGACTTCGGCGGGGGGAAGAGGGCCTGATCATGGCAGCGATCCGCAGTGGTCGTTCCGGCCAGGAAGGATCTTTGCGAAGCCTCGGTCTGAATAAATCAATATCAATGCTCGGGCCCAGTACAGTGCAGTGAGTGCCTGTGTTTTCTAAAACTCTCAGATGATTCCAATGGGTCTTGGTGACACAGACTAAATCCGGAATCAGTGAATAAGAGGCTAATGCCCTTTTATACTCAGGGGTGCCTTTTTTATAAAAATAAGGTTCGAAATCTTGTATGTAATAGCCCAGGATCGGTCTCGAACGAGTATTTTTAAACAAGGGTGCAATCCATGCAACAGAAGTGTTGAAGGTGCCAATAACGGCATCGAAATCCGCGCAAAGCTGTGGAATGGATGTTTCGTTAGGCGCATAGACGGCAGGAATATCCAGTTCCGGATAGCTACTTTCAAAATTTGCTCGTAAATAAGAAAAATTCAACAACCATACATCGATACCCATCTTTATCAAGGCCCGAGCTTCACTGATCACGACATTCGCGCCTCCCCCGGCTTCTCTTGTCGGTAAAATGAAGATGATTCTTTTGCCTTTCCATTGAGCTTGCGCTTTTTCGATCAGTGCGTGGCGTTCAAACAACCGCTTTGCACGCGCGCGTATGCCTTCCAATACGCGATTGGATTGGCAGAAGTACACGCCTTCTTCGATTGAGGATTGTCCATACTTGCTGGCTAAGACTTGTCCGGCATGCTCACATAACAGCCGGCGGCGCTCTGTTGAATAGCTCTTTGACTGAGCGTGGTAAATATAGACATCATCGGCTATTGCCAGTGACCATCCTGCTTGCCTCGTGCGGAAGCAATAGTCATTTTCCTCACCATAGCCCTGGGCAAAATTCTGTTCGTCAAGCTCGCCGATTTCCTCAATTAAAGCCTGTTTAATCAATAGGCAAAAGCCGTTGAGGAAGGGAATGCGCGGATACAGTCGTCCAGAATAAATGGCTACTTGCCGCGCCATTTCTTCCACAGTCATTCCCACTGGCAAAGGATTGTTTGACCAATCCCCATTGTGTTCGATATCCGGAATCGATTGCCAGGAAGCAGTGTTACTTAACGGACCTACGATGCCAATAGTGGGGTCGGATTCGGCGCAGGCAATCATGCGATCGATCCATTCAGCGCTTACAACCGTATCACTATTGAGTAACATGACATAAGGCGACCGCGAAGCTCTGAGCCCCTGATTTGCAGCCAGCGTATAGCCACGCGCTGATTCATTTCTGATCAATTGCGCATGGTTATCTTTTGCAAAACGCTCGAGGTAATCTTGGGTTTCCGCACTACTGCCATCATCAACCAGGATTAATTCATAGGGAGGAGGAGTATGGCGTAGCACCGACTGCAGGCATTTTTTGACATCTTCTAAAGCATTGTGAACGCAGATGATGATATCAACAGCCATTGCATGAGGTGCAAGTTCAGGGCGGATTATCGCAGTGCCTATGAACCTGCTTATTTCTCTGGGAGGATGGCGATGTGACGCATAGTCTCTCAAGCTATTGCGTACGCCTTGGGGGCCCTCTTTCAGGAATTTTTGTCCGACCTTGAGTACCAAGCGCTTCCCACCCTGCCAGCCTCCGCCATGCTCATTGATAAAGCGTGAACTGAGCGTTAGAACATGCGAGATGCGCCGCGCTTGCAAGCCAACCTGACGATAAGGCGCGGTAAGCTTCCAGGAGTTTGAATTATAGAGCGCATTGATTATCTGAGCATATTCCCCTATTGTTCGTTGGTGCTCTGCTATCTCTTGCTTGTGTTCCGCTATTGCTCGCTGGTACTCTGCTATTTCTTGCTGGTATTCTGTTATCGTTTGCTTGTGCTGCGTTATTGCTTGCTCGTGCTCTGCTATTGTTTGCCTATGCTCAGTTACTGCTTGCCTGTATTCACTACATTCGGCCTGCTGCGCATGGAGTTGGTTTTGTAGATGTTCCAGCAACGTCTCTCTGGATTCGATGAGTTCACTCATTTGTTCACCGGACCAGATGGATTTCCATTTATTAAAATAAATGCCTTTTGCTTTGCGAATGAAAATCTGGTCAGTTTCCAATCCAAAACCCGAATGGCCGTAGTTCCGATAACAGGCGGTCACGCGGTCAATGTGAACAAAGTCCGTGTGTTGCGTCATCTGCACCCAAAAATCCCAGTCTTCATAAACGGCTAGCCTTTCATCAAACCTGCAGCCGTCATTCAGCAGGGATCTTTCAAAGAGTACTGCATGGATCGGTATGTAATTTCTTCCCCAGAGTTTCGGCCAATGAAAAGGTTGATTCAACTGATCGGTGGTTCTTAATACGCCTTCCTGGTAATGTTCAACGCGGACACCGACATAAGCGCAGCGGCAGTGGTTTTGGTTTTGTAAAGCGTTAACCAGGACAGCGATATGCTCGGAAAAAAACAGATCATCATCATCGAGAAAAATCAGGTATTCCCCAGTCGCCTCGTCCAAGCCAGCATTCGCTGCCCGGCTGCGGTCCAATTGCTCACCGCTTCCGACCATTCGTATTGGAAAATGCCCGCACCGCTCGCCGACTTCCCGGTGATCTGCCCCTTTGGCATTGACGAGGACAACTTCAATGTTCGGATAGGTCTGTGAAGCCACAGAATCAAGTGCATCTGCCAGTGTTGAACGATCCATGCTGCGAATGATGATGCTTACCAGAGGAAAAACAACACTGCTTTTTTCAGCCATCCTTGATTCCGTAACCGTTAAGAAACAGCCTGAGAAGTTGCTGGATCAGCGCTTCAGAAGCCTTTCAAGATAAAAGCGCAAGTCTAGCATTTTTTGTAATAAGCCTCCAAACGTGACCTCCTTTTCGGCTTCGACAAAGGCCTCCGCATAGTTGGAGCTTTGCTTTCCCGGGAGATAAAGGCCGCGATAACCGGCTAATCCGATGCTGGCAGCGAGGTAATCGCAGTGAGAGAGCGGCAATACGTAACGGGAAATTGCCTGCTTCTTGAGCTCAATCACGCTGCTGATATCCACTACGCGGGTGGCCGGGAGCGGACTCCATATCTCGTACACAAACGCACGGCCCGGTCCCTCCCAGCGCTGCCAGCAGGATAAAACGGCTTGGCCAATAGCGACATGGTCGCAATGGTAATCAAGCATTGAGGGCAGGAACAGCCAATCCGGCTTAAACTGCTGCAATAGTGTATGAACCTTACTTTCAAAAGCCGGTGAATTGCGAAAGCTGCCGTCGGGTTCATCGAGAAACTCCAAATCATCTATACCGAGTACTGCAAGCGATTCGGTTGCTTCCTTGCGCCGTATCGCGGGTGCCTCTACATCGAGACTGCCAGCGCCACCGCCATCAGTGACGAAGATGACTTTTATCTCACATTTTTTCTGCCGCAGCAAAGCCAGGGTGCCGCCACAACCCAGCACCTCGTCGTCCGGATGGGGCGCAAAAACAAGTATCCTGCCGCCCTCAATGGGAGTTAGCAGCATGGGTAGTGGGCAGAGACCCAGCCGGGCTATCTTAGCCTGCTGCTGCTTGGCGTGCAGCTTGGCGATAAATTGCTTCATATTGGTCAGTAATTTCAGTGATATCAGGCCATGCTCTGGCTCTTGCCTGACCCTTCTGCGCAATGGTTTCACGCAACTGCTTGTCGGTCAGCATGCAATCGATGGCCTTTGCCAGGGCATCAGGATTTGACTCTACTAGCAGCGCGCCGTCATCTAACACCTCAGGCACGCCGCCTACAGCGGTACAAACCGCTGCTGTGCCGGCTGTCAAGGCTTCAAGATTGGCCATACCAAAGGATTCGGAGGCCGAAGCACTGACATACAGATCGGCAGCGCAAAAATATAAGCCGATGTTTTCAGTAATGGCGAATATGATTTTTCGTGGCATCCCTAACTGCTGTGCCAGTTTTTGCAGGTCATCCTGATTTCCCTCGCCCAGGATCACCAATTGGAAATCTTTTATTATCTTAAGTCTAGCGCAGGCTTCAATCAACATCGGAAACTGTTTGATTGGCGCAATACGGCCAACCGCTAGCACATAAACGGTATCATTATTCCAGTCGAGCAGATTTCTTGCCTCTTCCTGGCTGTAGTGGTTAAGTGCCGGGCGTGCATGAACCACGGGGTACCAGTTTGCGGGCAACGGAGAAATCTCCAAATCGTGAGCGATCTGGCGGATGCCACGTCGGGTAGGAGCAATCACCCAGGAAGCGGCAAGCAGAATACTTTTTTCCCACTTGCGCATTGCGCGCATCATATGCCAGCCGAGATAGACCCCATCTTCGTGAATGGCTTGCGCGTAACAGCTGAAGCCATGTTCGGTCACTCCCCAGATTGCCCGGCATCTTGGATGAAATCGTAAGAAAAAACGCAAGCCTGCCGCAATGATGGGATCATGGCAGTGTATATGCGTATATCCTTGTTTGACTGCTAATTTGGCGGCAAGCCGCCCCATATTGAAACGTTCTAACAGGACCTGAAGCAGGGCCGAGAAATGGGTATGACTGTTCATCCTGCCCAGCAGGGAAGAAAGCACCCGCTGGAGACGCCGTTGCCAAAGTAAAGCGCGTTCTCCTAAATCAGTCTGACAAAGATAATCTGCTTCGATTCCGCGCCGGTGGAGTTCTTCGACCAAAGGCATCAAGCTGCGCCCAAGGCCGTAGCGTCGGTCTGAGTGAGTTTCACGGGTAACCATGAGAATTTTAATGGCGTGGTTATCGAAAATCATCGACGGATACGTATTGGTTAAGACAGGATGAGCAGCTTGATTACCGGAAATCGGTGTCTCCCGACATCAACCACCAATGGTCTCGTAGAGAATCGGCTGGCGGAACAGCGCCCCACGTGCTGGCAGGAATGCGAATATCCAGGGACTGCCGGATGCCGCCTGCGGCAGTAAAATGTTCCGCAAAGTTTTCTGTGATGCGACAGAACAACCGATGATTGCCGCTCATACCTGCCAGCCGTCTGGCATGCAAAACCAGCAACGGAATCTCGGCCAGGGGTGCAATGATATCAATGATTTCACAGCCATGAGCATCGTGGCGTAGCACCAATACACCCCGTGCTTCTCCCCCAAAACGGTTTCTGACCAGGATTACCTGATAGGACTGGTTTGGATGATTGAGATAGCGATATTCCAGGTAACGCCAGTCGCGCACACCCACAATTGAAGTCTGCATATCGGCAGCCATACGCTGCCAGCATTTGTTGACAGCATTGATTGCAAAGTCTGCATGGCTGCGATCGATCAAATGGAGGCGTGTTCCCAATAGCGGAAATCTCGACCGAGGAGTCCATGAAAATTCAATCATGCGGCCGGCTTCAGCATATAAACCCAGTCGCTCTGCCACTTTCATCGCCCGCTCGTTAGGAAAACCAAAACCTACCAGGTAGGGCTTGCCATAGCCGATATAGCGTTCCAGAAAAGTCGCCGCCATCAGAAAAAAGGGCCCTTTTCGAGTGAGCGTGCCGCGCTCATTCATGTCTACCATCACATCCCCGATTTGTACAGCCCGCTGGGGTTGACCGAAGAACAGGATATCCCGGCCGATGCCCCCATAATGGCCAATCAATTGATTGTCACGCCAAAGGCCGATTTCCCGTCCTGAATCCGAGCCATATTTCCATTGCCACATGGCTGGCGCCAGGTCGTGATTAAAGCTTCTCTTAAATAAGTCAAGCATTTCAGGCATCTGATTTTCTTGCAGATTTCGCAGACGCCATTTCGGCATTGTTTTTTTCCTGAAATGTAACAAGGCATAGCCATAGTGCCCGCTGGCATACCTTTTGTGATAAAGCTGGCTCGCTGCGTCCAGTTGAGTCAGTTGTTCATCACTGAGGGTAAGGCTTTTAATCAGGCTTTGCCGATGAATCTGGGTGATTTGTAACAAATAATCCAGTGTTGGTGCGGCCTTGGCGGATAAATTCGTGTGTTCAACCAATTCAAACCCGAATCTTCCGGCCAGCGCCAAGAAATCATTGAGCAGGTGAAGCGCTTCAATGCCTGCTTGGTCGTACTGCAATGCAAATTCGTCGATAATGATTAAATCGCCGGCTAAAGGTAATAAATCCAGCGCCTTATTAAAAATAACCAGTGGCTCGATGTATTTTGCCGATTCCTGAAATAAAAAGACATCAAAGCTTTCTGATTGGGCTTCAAAAGCTTCCACGGATTCCGGAATACGGGCAGGTTGCTGTGAATCCCGCCTGAGACCATGCACTTCATAACCACACTGGCTTAACAGGGAAGGGCTGTTCAAATCACTTACCTCCAGAATACGACACGGAGGCGATGGCAATCTGGCCCTCAGCAGATTCAAAACAAATTGCTGTGCTGCTTGCAGACTGATGTTGTCATTTTGCAGCAATCCATAATGCAAATAAGCAGCTTTGCCTTCCTTTAATAGCAATGCATGCGCATAAACATTCAATGGAAAAGCCCAATCCTTGAAAGGAGAGGGGGAATCTGTAGTGGTTGAAGGAATATGACCGGCTTGCTGATCATGTTGTGTACTCGATGGCGTCACCTCTTGATTAGTTTTGGTCATTGTCCGTAGTAATCGTATTGTTTTGCCACTGATGAGGAATTGAAAAATAACCTTGTAACCGGCCTGCCTGTTTTACTTCTAAGGTTGCTACCCCTTCTGCTGAGTCATAAATATGCAAACCGCGTTCACACAATAGATAGGCGTTAATCAGATACTCGCCCTTTAGCAGCGGCAAATGATCCAGCTTAAGATAAACTTGCCCAAATCCTGCAGAAGTACGCTGTACGGTAAATTCATCTTCCCAGGTGGCTGCGCTCGTGATGGTACGTCCATCTTTGGTTTGCAGCGTCATGGCTACAGTAGGGCATGGCAGCGCAGGGTCGGAGGCAAAGCTGATCCATACCATGATGCTGGATTCCCCGCTGATGATCATGGCATGCTGTGTGTTAACGCCTTCTGCTTGTAGCTTTACTTTATCCAAATGTGCGTTGCCCGATATATATTTTTTATCCACTGCGGGCGCCTCGCTGTGAGCGCTGTGGGTAATGGGAGTGCCAGGGGTTGAATTGGCTGCGCTTTTATCCAGAAACGCCTGGTAAGCCGTTACTACCTGAGCGGATTCTCCATCCAGAACAATCTGACCCTGATTAATCCAGATCGCGCGCGCGCATAAAGACTCAACCTGAAACAGAGAATGTGAACAAAACAGAATTGTTTTTCCGGCATCACGCATCTGCATGATACGGTTAAATGATTTACGGGCAAAAGCACCATCGCCTACGGATAACGCTTCATCAATAACCAGGATATCCGGGTCTACATTAATTGCAACAGAAAATGCCAGGCGGACATACATACCACTGGAGTATGTTTTGACGGGTTGATCGATAAAATCACGCACCCCCGAGAAATCGATAATATCTTCAATCCGTTCGGCAATTTTTGCTTGGCTCAATCCCATGATTGCTGCGCTCATGAAAACATTTTCGCGCCCGGTAAATTCCGGGTTGAAGCCAGCGCCCAGTTCCAGCAAAGCCGCCACGCGCCCGTTGATGTGTACGTCGCCGTGCGTGGGTGTCAAGGTGCCGCAAACCAATTGCAATAGTGTCGATTTACCCGAGCCGTTTTGACCCACAATACCAACCACTTCTCCATGATTGACGGTTAAGTCGATGTCGCGCAGCGCCCATAATTCACGATAATACTGACGTGGCCCCCACCATCGGTGCGGCCACAGGAATTGTTTTAACCGATCTCTAGGATGCGTGTATAACTGATAGCATTTGGATAGCTTCAGGGTTTTGATCGCAGCTTCCGAATTTCCAAAATTAAAGGACATCTGCAAAGCCTTTGCGGGTTTTCTCAAACCATATCAAACCACCCCAGGCGACAAGCAAGGCAATCATATAGTAGACAACAAGGCCGAGCCAATCGGGTAGCCGGCCATATAAAATTACTGCCCGTGCTTGTTCAATGATAAAGGTTAAGGGATTGAGAAACAGATAATCACGCACGGATTCTGGCAATGCCGACGCAGGATAGAAAATAGGACTCATAAACAGCAGGACGGTCAGCAGTAAGCCAATGAATTGTCCGATATCCCGGACAAAAACACCGATTGAAGCCAATAACCAGGATAGGCCCATAATCAGCAGCAGCAGGGGAAAGATGATGATGGGCAAATAGACTAATGTCCAATGAATCGGATGATCAATCATTAGTAAAAAAGCCAGTAAAACCAGGAAACTAATCCCGGCATGAAAAAGCGTAGCGCCCAAGGTCACCCAGGGTAAAATTTCCAATGGAAATATGATCTTCTTAACGTAATTCACATTGGCGAGTATGAGTCCTGGGGCTCGTGAAAGGCACTCTGAGAACAAATTGAATATGATCAATCCGGCGAATAATAATAAAGCGAAAGCAAACTTATCATCATAGTAGACGCCAGCTTCCTGATCTAAACGTACCTTAAATATTACGCTGAAAACAAACGTATAAACGGCCAGCATCATAATCGGGTTGATAAATGACCACAGCAATCCCAGCAATGAACCCCTATACCGGCTGATCACTTCCCGCTTGATCAATTGCAGGATGAGTGGGTAATGACGCTTCAGGCTGAGAAAGATATCAAAAAAAGGTGTGGTCGTATTAAACAGGCGCAAGAGAAATTAGCTGTGATGGTTAAATGGATATTATCGCAGATATTAAAAAGAAATGACCATTGAAAATGGTGCTGCTTGGCGTTAAATAATCTTTAGCAGGCCGTTGAAAAACGTATTCGAGGCAGCCGATGCAAGGCAAAAACGGGCGAAAAAGCGCAGTTTATGCTTAATAAATGAGCATTATGAGCCTGTTTTTAACGCCGCAGCGGCAACGCAGAGAGTTTTTCAACGGCCTGTGAGATAAAGGTATAGTTAAGTACTGCGAGTGCAGCACAACAAGTGTTGCAAATAAGCAACATAAAAAATGGAATCATCATTTGTATACTTGCCAAGCGTATTGGTTTTGGGCAGAATGAGCTAACTTGGCTTTTGTGGTATTTTCTGCTAGGCATGCTGGTTACGCAGAGGCTGGTTATGCAGAGGTTACATAGAGACAAAGTGAAAAACTTGAAGGTAATTTTCTTTCGTAATCATTTTTTAATTTTATATTAAGGAAGCTCCCATGACGATAACAGCAGATCAACAAACAGATATTTTGGAAGTAGTTGTAGGTTTGTTCAATGCAGCACCAGGCAGAACCTATATGACGGAGTTGGCGAATCTGTATGAGAATCTGGGTTCAGACGCCCAACAGCTGGCTGAGTTCTTGGATGATACCCCGGTGTTTAGGGATGAGATTCTGGCCGGTAAAGTGACCACAGAGGCTCAAGTTGGCATTTTAATGGATCATTTTGGTCTGGAAGCGAATGATGATCCAGCAAGCGCTGGCTCCCAGGCTGAAGCTTACTTCACGCAAAAGCTTGAAGCAGGCGAAAGTCTCGGAAAAATTGTTTTTGACGCGGTCACTTATTTAAATGGAACGCCAGCACCTGAATTTGCTGATACAAAAGCTTTGCTGGACAATAAAGTACAAGTAGCAAAACTGTATTCTGAAGACCACGCTTCAACTGACGTGGATGAACTGCAATCCATACTAGCTGGCGTCTCTGCAGCTTTCCCGGTAACCGAAGCGGAAGCCCAGGAATATTTAGATAGTATCGGACAAGGTGACAATCCGGGAAGTGATTTTGCTCTTACTTTTGGTGCAGATACTTTCACGGGTGGTGCAGGCGATGATACCTTCACCGCTGGCATAGTTAATGATGGTGCAGGTGGTCTGGTAAACAGCCTAGAAGATGTCGATATCCTTACTGGAGGTGGTGGTAAAGATACTTTGAACGCAACACTTGAGGGTGGGACTGTTGCTCCAGCACTCAATGGTGTGGAAATTATTAATATCCGCAATGTTGACGCTGCTGCAACTGTTAATTTTGGCGATACTACTGGTGCTGAGGAAATTTGGAATACCGCGTCAGCAGCTGCTCTAACATTAACTTATGAAGATGCCCCTATTGCGGCGACCTTTGGAGTTAGAAATACCAAATCAGACACTGCTATTACAAACTTTGATGATGTATCCGGTGATGAAGATAACCTGGCATTGGCAGTTTCTGGTGCTGGCAGTGATACGGATATCTCCGCTGTGACATCAGGTGATGCGGCTTCCATCGAAACGATGAGTATTGCTGCGGCTGGGGTAAACTTTATCAATGTATCAACTTTTACTGCTATTACTGACTTGACGGTTACAGGCGCAGGATCGGTGAATGCAGATGTTGACGTGACAGCCCTAGAAACCGTGGATGCATCGGGTAATAGTGGTGGTGTAACAGTTGATCTGACAGGCGCTGGAGCTGACTTAACCGTAACCGGTGGTTCTGGCAATGATGATATTACTGCTGGTGCTGGAGATGACACCATTGATGTAGGTGCGGGTGACGATAGAGTTGCATTCGCATCAGCTACTTTAGATGACCTTGATACAGCGACGGGTGGGGAGGGAGAAGATACTCTGGCGTTTGCTGCTGGTGACGATGTTGTCGATCTGGATGCAGATGCTCATACCGGATTTGAAGCACTTGAATTGGGTGCGGCAGCTGGTGCTGTCACCTTTGACAATGACGACTTTGGATTTACGAAAGTTGTGCTGGCAGGTGATGTAGCAGCAGTTGGAGCTTTGACTCTCGATAATCTGGGAGATGCTACACTTGAAGTTCGGGCTAGTCAGACGAATGGTATTGTCGTGAGTTCAACCGGAACTGAAGACACGCTTGGTGTTGTGATTAACGCAGACGCTCCTGTAACGCTAGCTTCGCTAGATGTCACCGCTGTTGAAAGTGTGAATGTCAGCACAACGGCTGACACCGACGACACCACACTCACAACCATCGAAACCGATGGTGTAACAGCGCTGACTTTTGCTGGGGCAGGTGATGTGATTATTAATGCAGTTACCGATGCGGATACGACAAACGACACTACTACTAAGATCGCAAGTGTCGATCTTACCGGTCAGACAGGTGCTTTTGAAATGGCTGCTCTAGGTTATGGTACTACTTTCAAACTCGGAAACTCAGGCGATATTGAACTGGCTGCTGTAGCAGGTTCCCGTGATAAGTTTGAGTTTACCACTGCATTTGATAATGAAGTGCTGATTAGTGGCGGAGAATTTGGCGGTGACGTGTCAGATGATAAGCTTGATTTGTCAGCTTTAGGGCTTGAAAGTATCGATGATCTCACATTTACAGATACTGGTGCTGATGTGGAAATTACCAGCGATGCATTTGAGGGAACGATTGTGTTAGCTGGTATTGCTGATACGGGATCAATCAATGCGAATGACTTCATTCTCTAAGCGAGAGGAATAAATAATAATAAAGTGAAGATGGAAAGTTTTTCTATCTAAGCTGTAGCATAAGCTTTAAATGAAACCGCTCTTAGGGAACTAAGGGCGGTTTTTTTATTGGCATATATACTTTTTTTTTAAAATTCGATTAAGTGAAGGCTTAATAATGGCATTCTTGATTGCTGAATTTGTCGAGATGCTGGAAAAGGCGGACGTGTCTCGTGATCAAACGGCAGAGATCGCAGAAGCACAAAAGGTGCTTTTGCTTAAGGCTTTGGATACTCAACTGGTTTCCAAAAGTGACTTGATGGAAATGG
>CBFGXU010000065.1:0-13226 GCA_965652935.1 uncultured Nitrosomonas sp. | reverse complement strand
AGCCAGATCGCCGCGAATCAGGCGCAGCAATTGATGGAATTGCGCATGCTGATCGCTGAACAGACTTCGCTTCACGCGAACTACATGGCGCAGCAGATCGAGCAACGGACCTTTGATAACGCTTTCCAGCAGCAATTCAAGAACGGGGCATATCGCAACTCAAGAGGACAGGGGTTTTAATCATGATCGCTTTCAATAAAGCAATGGCATACGCGGTTCTACTCTCGGCGGTGTGCAGCGGGACGGTTTACTACGCTGTTACGCCCTCCCCGGACGACATCGCGAAACTTGTTCAGCAAGCTCAAGTGAACGCGCTACGCGAATGCACCACTGACACAGACAGAGACATCAAGAAAGGCCGGTTTCACAACTCCCGTGGACAGGGATTTTGATCATGCGCCCAATCCTGATCATTGGATTACTGGCTGGATTGCTTGCTTCCGGTACGGCGCTGGCCGTGACGGATTTGCACGACGCCAGCGGCACGTTCAACGGATTGCTGGAACTGATAAGGAATAGCGCGAACGGTTGGAGTGTTCGGTTGCGGGGTTATGCTATTGGGCTTTTTTCGGGATTGGCAGTTATCAGCCTTGTCTTGACCTTTATACCCATGATCTTCAGACAAGCCGACATGGGGGAAGTGGTCGGGGAACTGTTCAGGTTCATATTGGTGTTGGGTTTCTTCGCCGCCTTGCTGGTCTATTCGGTTGAATGGGCTGAAATGATTGTGAACAGCTTCCGGCAAGCCGGGGCGACGGCGGCGGGCGTAGGCACACAGCTTATGCCCGGAGATATGTTCGCCCTGGCAGTCGAATTGGGACAGACCGTAGCGGACATCAATACGTGGAGGCCGGATATAGCGGTACTGGTTGCGCTATCAGCAATCATTATCCTGTTGTGTTTCGTTTTCATTGCAGCATTCATGCAACTTACGTTGATCGAGTCCTATTTTGTGATCAACGCTTCCGTGTTGTTCATGGGATTTGGTGCTTCGCCACATACACGGGAATACGCAATTGCCATGTTGCGCTATTCGGTTGCAGTGGGGGCAAAGCTATTCGTGCTAACGCTGTTGGTCGGGGTAGTCATGGAAGCGGCCCGACACTGGCAGATTGCCTATAGCGCCCAACGGGACGAGGCTTCGATACTGTCGCTATTGGGGCTTGCCATGGCGTGCGCTTATTTCTCAAAGACACTCGCTGAACAGGTCCAGGCATTGATAACTGGCGTTTCGGCTGGCGGCGGATCAGTTATCGGCGGCATGGCAGCTGCCGGCGCAGCGGGCGCGGCGGCGGCAATGGCTACGCTTTCTACCGCAAATGTTTCCGGGGTTCTCGGCGGAGCAGGCAAGAGTGTTTCCGATCTTATGAAATCAAGTTTTTCAGGACCGAGCGCATCAAGCGGACCTTCCGCGAGCAGTTTTTCAGGCGGGGGCAATGGCGGTTCTTCCGGTCCCGCACCAAGAACAGGTGGCGGTGGTAGTCCGCGCCCCTCATCAGGCCCATCCGGGCCCGGTGCAAAAAGCACAGCCGTAAACGCCGCGCAAATGGCAACAGGCGCAGCCGTGCGTACGACGGCAACCGCAGCTGCCCTGGCGGTTCCTGGCATGGAAGGCATTGCCGATCTATCGGTAGCACCCCCGCCCCCGCCTTCTGATCCTATCGGGGAAACACCAGAGAACATCATTCGTCCAGCAGAAACACCAACGAATGAACCAGAAACCCCAATCGATACGATGTCGAGTCTCAGGGAAGCTCTTAACACGAAAGGGAAATCATCATGAAGAAACAAGCAGAAAACCCATATCTGACCGGAAGGAAGGAATACGCCGAACGTTACGCGGATCATATCAAAGAGGCGCATAACTGGCGCTTGTTTGGTATGGGCAGCATCCTAGCGGCGCTCCTGGCAATAGGCGGTTTGATAGCTGTCTCGCTTCAGCACAAGGTTGTTCCATACGTGGTGGAACTGAACGGGCACTCTGAGCCGGTGCGGGTTGTACGAGCCGATGTGATGTCGGAACCGACCACGAACCAGATCAAGGCCAGCTTGCGTAGTTTCATTATTGGGGCAAGGACGGTGTACGGGGATTCGGTTGCACAGAAAAATCAACTGGACACGACTTACTCAATGATCACGATGGATAGTCCGGCATATCACACGATGGCAGCGTTTCACAGCGCAAACAACCCATACGAGCGGGCACAAAAAGAAACGGTCGAGGTAACGGTTAACGCGATAGTTGCGAATACCGCCGATACTTGGCAGATCGAATGGACAGAGATAACAAAAAATCGCGCAGGCCGAATCATTGACACAAAGGCATGGCAGGGCTCTTTTACCGTGGCAATTTCCCCGCCGACAAACGATAAGCAAATCCTTGAAAACCCCCTCGGTCTTTACGTGAAAACTTTCGCGTGGACTACCCGCTTATAAAAAGGTGAACCCATGAAACTGAAACAATTGGTTATAGCAATGTCGTTGCTGCCGTTCAGTGTCAATGCGCAGACCGTGCCAGCGATAGATAAGACGGCTTCCGTAGCGCCTGTTCTGGCGCCGTACCAGCCAAACGTGGTTCTGGATGCGAAGGAATTGGCCGCGCTGAGGATTGCGAATGAATGGAAGAATAGCCCGGACAAGCCAGCGAAGGCGGCGGACGGCAGCGTCAAGTACCTGTACGGAGCGACACTGCCAACATTGATATGCAGCACGCTTCAAGTGTGTGAAATCAAGTTGCAACGTGGTGAAATTATCAACAATGTGCATTTGGGAGACGCAATACGCTGGACAGCCGATCCCGCCGAAACCGGCAGTGGGGCGATGGCAATCCAAAGCATTATTGTTAAACCTATGGAGCCGGGGGTTACTACGAACCTGATTGCTACTACAGACCGGCGCAGCTACACAATCAAGCTCATTTCCGCGAAGAACCGGGAAAACTGGATGCCATCGATATCGTTTCATTACCCCGACGATTCAGAGCGTGCTTGGGCAAATTACAAGGAGAAGCAACGGCGGGCAGTCGAATCCTCTACGCTTCCGACCGGTGAGAACATTGCCGATATGGACTTTGGTTTTCGCTTGAGCGGCGATAACCCAAGGTGGAAACCCGTTCGAGTGTATGCCGACAAGAACGCCGGAAAAACCTTCATCGAGTTTCATTCCGACAAGTTCCATGACGGTGTTCCCGCGCTGGTCGCGCTCGGAAAAAACGGCGGGTTGTTTTCCGGCCCCAAGGAACAAGCGGTAAATTACAGGTTATGGGGGAAAAAGTTTGTCGTGGATGCCCTGTTGGAAAAGGCAATTCTGATTTCAGGAGTCGGATCGGAACAGGTTCGGGTAACGATTGAGTACACGGGAGAAAATCAGCCATGAAACTGACAAGAATCTCGGCAATAGTGATGTGCTTATCCATGACCGGATGCGCGACATTTGCCAATCTGGTCGGCCAGAATGCACCTAAAACCGCGACATCATCCTACGTTGAGGCAATCAGCCTGAGCGATGCGGATATTGTTGCGCGGGACATGGCGGACTTTCTATCGAACCAATTTGCTTCTGCCAAAACGACAATCGAACTTGAACCGATGAACAATGAGTTTCATGCAAGATTGTTGGCGCACCTTAAGAGCCGGGGTTTTGGGATTGTCGAAACCGGCCCGGAGCTTGGCGCGACAGGGTTACGGTACGCCGTCACGCAACTGGACGAGGGAATAATTCTGCGGATGAAGTATCAAGGTAAGGAGGCCAGCCAGTTTTATCCGCGTAGGCAAGGCGGAACCCTTGCTCTCAACAACGTCTATACCGTACGCGAGGCCGCAAAGTGAATAACGACACTGATGCTCCAATGGACTCGCCGGATTTTTTGGCGGTCCCGAAAAAAGGAAAGGGTACTAAAAAACTAAACAAGGTGCCCATGTTCGCGGTATTAGCGGCGATTATTCTGTTTGGTGTCGTGGTGCTTTATACGATGTCGGACAAGATAAATGCTACTGCCCGAACCGGATCATCGACGGGGGGAGAAATTGATACCGTAACAAGGTTCGCAACCCCGCCGATCGCTCGGCCCGCCGATCCCGTGTCGGTCGCGGTTCCCATGGAACCAATGCAGGTTAGCATGGACGGCACGCCTATAGCCTTAATGTCAGAAGCGGAAAAACAGACAGAGCAAAGACGGATTGCGGCCTATGAGTCCGCGCTTTCCGCAAAAACAGGGGTGGAGAGTTTTTCTTCGAGAAGGCAGACCCAGCAAAGCAGAGTCCAGCCGATTAGCAGCCCGCCAGTTCCGTCCATTGGCGAAGTGCTGCCGCATCTGCCAATGCGTACCCCGATGGAAGATGATGACCAGATGGGAGGCGACAACCAGCAGAAACTAAAACGCGAGTTTACGAACCTGCACGGCAACGGAGGATCGCCGTACCTGAAGCACACAAGAGTTGATGCGATGTCTCCCTACGAGATTAAGGCCGGTTCAGTCATTCCCGGAGTGTTGCTAAGCGGGATCAGTTCGGTATTGCCAGGGCAGATCACGGGTCAAGTACGCTCGAATGTTTATGACTCAGCGACAGGGCGGTATCTCTTGATTCCGGCAGGATCAAGGATTGTCGGAACATACGAAAGCAGCATTTCAGCTGGGCAGGAAAGAATATTCGTTGCCTGGAACCGAATCATTTTCCCGGACAGTTCTTCGATATTCCTTGATGCGATGCCGGGAGCGGATCAAACGGGCATGGCCGGTTTCCAAGATCAGGTTAATAACCACTACGTGAGAACTTTTGGGCAAGCATTCTTGCTGTCGCTGTTTGCAGCCGGGATTCAACTTTCCCAGCCGGCCGGCGCGGTATCAGGAACCTATAACGCCCAGCAGATCGGGGCGGCCGCAATCGGGCAACAGATGGGGCAATTAGGCATGCAGATCGCGCGGCGCAACCTGAACATGCAGCCTACTTTGGAAATCAGGCCGGGATTTAATTTCACCATCGCGGTAAATAAAGACATGGTTATGAAGCCATGGACCGGGCACCCATTAGCTGTAGCGAGGAATTGATTATGAGTTTTCATGTACCGGAAAAAGATCGGATTAAGAAAGGCCCGTTAGCCAGCACGGAATCGTTTGGAAACAATGGGGCGTTTGGATTGAGAATCAAAGGCGGAAACAAACCATACGCCGAAGAAGTATATGCGATTGCTTCCGATGGAGAAGGTTGGGAGCATGTAAGTGTCACGGCGCAAGGGAAGTGTCCAACGTGGGAGCAAATGTGCATTGTGAAGTCTATCTTTTGGGATGAAGAGGATTGTGTGCTGCAATATCATCCGCCTAAATCAGAATATGTGAATGCTCATCCGTTCTGTCTTCACTTGTGGCGTCCGACTTGGGCGCCAATCGTACGCCCGCCGCGATGGATGATTGCCTAACTTTTGAGCAATGAAGGGATGGCAAGGGGATCAAGAGATTAAGAGGTTATCCACAAACCTATCCCCTATTTTCTTGAATAGTATTTGCCGACGTAGCCATTCATAAATCCGTATCGAGAGTTGCCCGTGTTATAGATGGACAAAGCCGCCCCTAAAGCGGCTTGTTCATTTTTATGTTTCGGAAGCATTTGGGCGTAAGCAGACTGAAGGATTCGTGCCCCCGCCGTGATGTTCTTGCAGGGATCGAACATATCCTCAACGGTATAGCCCAGCTTTGGAAGGTTGGCGCTGTTTACTTGCATGTATCCCATATCGACAGTATGACCCAAGGCCATTGCCGCTTTGGTTACAGTCGCGGCATGCGCAGCCGTGGTTATCTTGATGGTTGGGCGTAGCGTTACGCCGTTTCGGGTATTGATGTTGACCGCCAGTGGGTTTCCTTCACTCTCTACCCGGATTATTTCCTGAATGGTGGCTGGGGCAACGTTTGGGGCACAAGCCATTATCAATTCGATCATTTAAGAACCTCCTTAACGTCGCCAGATACCAGCAGGGGCACTGCTTGGCCGCGTACATAGGCTAGCTCCACAGGCCCGAAGTAACGACTATCGAAACTGTTGGGGCTGTAGCTTGAGAAAAGCCACACTTGACCTGGCTGGACGATGTATTCACCGTCCGGCCACGCCGGTAAACCGGGTTTGGCAGTCGTGTTGGCTATAGCAACACCATTAACCGTCGCCGGGAATCCATTCTGGAGCCTTACAGAATCCCCCTGAATCGCCGCTACAGGCTTCAGGAGAGGCGCAACCCCTGAAATGGGGCAATCCCCTCCCGGTAACATCCCGGATGCAGCGACGGCCCGGACGATGAACGAGGCAGGCGGGCAAATAGCAACAAGAGTGCCGCGTTTGGTGGAAAGGTTGTGCATTGGCTCAACAAGCCACAATCCGCGCGGGATAGAGTCGGTAATGTTCCAGCGGAAGCCAGCCGCACCGCACGCGACTATAAGAGCCGAGAAACCAAACGCCATGGTTACAACGGTGCGCGGTTTCATCCTACGGCAAACTCTTGAGAGGTTTTTCGCACCACGTCAGAAACCTTGGGCGGTTCGATCTTTGAGCGAACGCTGAATATCGGATCAATGAAGTAAAGAATTTGTCGGCCACGTATGACAGGCATGCCGGCCGCAAAAATTAGCATTTCTCCGGGTTCAAGAATGTCACCTGTCGCGTTCTTCTTTGCTCCTGGCAGTTGCATGATTTCGTCGGCCGTCATCAATGGGCGCCGTACCTCCTGATAACTGCTTGAGAATTGTTTTGCCACACCCCCGAATCGTTTACCAGATGTGGAAATATGCTCCTGAACGACGGTAGTAACACCTGTCATCTTAGATAACCATTCGGCGGTTTCCAGCTTGTTCGGGGCGTAGGCTATCCGTATGTGGCAGTTGGAAATAATGCTTTCGTGGTTGCTGTATGTCTTATAAAGCTGTTGCACATCCTGAACGATGATGTACGCCTTGATCCCGTAACCAGCGATATAGGCGAGGGCAGTTTCAAATACTTCCAGTTTGCCGAGCGCCGCAAATTCGTCAAGCATCAGCAATAGGCGGTGCTTGTGAGCGGTTTTGGATCGGCCGTCATCGAATGTCATTTCCCCGGTCAGGCCCATGATCATCCGGGTAAGCAAGATGCGGATGAGCGGCCGCAAGCGCGGGAGATTGGCAGGGGTTGTGATGAAATATAAGGAGACAGGACGATCCGAATCCATGAGGTCCGATATCTTGAAGTCGCTTCGCGAAGTGTTGCCCCCAACAACGGGATCACGGTACAAGGCAAGTTCGCTGCTTGCCGTTGATATCACGCTCGCAAGCTCTTTTTCTGGTTTGTCTGCCATGCTTCGGCCTACCCCGCGTATATTTATCTCAGCTTCACGCGCCACGGGATCATTGGAATCAATAAAAATGTTCTGCATTTCGAGAAAGAGGCTTGAGAGCGGCCCTAGATCGCCGTCGTCAAACTCCCCGGTTTCATCCGGGGCAGAGAAGTCACCTGTACCTGTCAGCATATCGGCGCAGTCCATAAGGCTAGGCAAGCGGCCAACAGCAGGAGATTTGTAAAGGGCGTGCATGATGATTCCCCCGAGCAATTCAAACGCGGCCCGGCGCCAGTGGTCATTCAAGCCCTTCCCGTCACTATCTATTACCATGTGCGCGATGTTTTGTGCATCGCTGATTTGATAACTCGTACCAAAACGGATTTCCCCGAGGGGATTCCATGAACAGCTTGCGTCTTTGGTAGCAGGATCGAATCGCAGCAGAATATTGTGGGCATGCAGCCGGCGCCATCCGGCAGTCATGGCGTAGTTCTCACCCTTGATGTCTAAAACAAAGACGCTATCAGGACAACTCAACAGGGTAGGAACGATGAGCCCTACGCCTTTCCCGGACCTTGGCGGCGCGATAGCGCAAATATGCTCAGGCCCGTTGTGCCGAAGGTAGAGCGTGCGGCCGGATTTGTCATCGAATCCCCCACAGTAGACCCCGGAGCCATCAAGCAGGCCGCTGGCTTTAACCTGTTCCATGGTTGCGAAAGCAGCGGTCCCGTGTGTACCCTCATGCTTCTTTGAGCTACGGGTTTTGATTCCGACCAAGAGGAAAGTTAAGCGAATTGCAATCACCACCCCAAGCATAGAAAACACAAATATGTAGCTGAACGCAGTTGGCGCGTTAGCATAAGAATCCCACCATGTGCTCATAGCTCTATCCCTTTTTCTACGGTACGTTTATTGAATTGCTCCCGTGGCGGCGCTGGCTTTGCCAGTATCACCTTGATCTTTTTTTCGTTGGCTATCCAGGCAACGTCTTGCTGGAATCCGGCTTGTCCCTCTACCAAGAGCGTTTGCTTGCCAAACTTGGATACGGCAAGGTCCAGGGAAAACCTCATTGAGTTGGCGCTGTTTACGAGGCACTGGACATGATCGCCACGGTCAACGACTACGCCGCCGTCGTGCCATCGGTAGGTGACATGGCCCTTTTTGTCAACATCGAACCGCATGGTATCGACCAAAACATTTTTGGCGCCGGAAGTGTTGCGAGCGGTTACAAAGTCTCCCCGCTTAACCGTCTTTGCGTGGCGGCTTCGCAGAACGGCAAGTGCTTCGGTATTGCCGTGTTCGGCTTGGCGAGCAAGCCAATCGATCCACGATGGTTGCATGGTTTCGGAAAGGAGTTCGTTGCGGGTTGCTTCCGCCGCCGCCCTGTTCAGTCTTCTGGCGCTTTCCGTTTGCAACTTGACCATCTTGAGCATGGCCCGCCGTTTCGGTCCTGTTGCCGCCGCCTTGACGATTAACCGTTGTGCTACGCGCCATTTCCGTACTTGAACATCCATCAATGCGGCCTTGTAGTTTATTTGTTCAAGACCATTTTCCCGCGCCTTCCGGTATTTCAGGATTTCGCTTTGGTATTGCTCGAATAGCACCGCACTCGATGGATGTTGCTGGCGCGGTTTCGGCTCAAATTGTTTTGTAGGTTTCATCTGCTCCTGTTCTTTATCGATTGGGCCCAGCCTGTCTGTCATTGCCTTGAATGAAAGCGCACGGTCACATTGGCTTGCCTTGACCCACAGCTTGCCGCTGCCGATCACAAGGCCAGCCCCACGTTGTTTTATCTCCAATCCGTGTTCAGAGAGAATCTTTCGCGCCTCTTCCCAGCTTTTGGCTTCCTTGAGTCGCGGCGCAATTTCCCTTGTTACATGGCCGGTAAGCGTTTCTATCCCGCTATGTGCCTCGGCTTGTGCTTGTTTATCTTTGACCTTGGCTTTCGGTTTCTGCCCGGTGAGTCCATGATTCGTACGGATCAACCCGTATTCAATCTCAAGGCGTTCGCAGGTTTCCATGAGCTTTTTCTTGTCGTAGTAAGGCTCGATGTTCTGGAACCCCTTGGGGTGAACCTTGTTGATCGCGACATGAACATGCAAGTGATCAGTGTCGATATGCACGGCGCTGATTCGCTGGTGCTCGGCATAGCCGATAGCCGCACAGAGTTCGTCTTCGATCTTGTGCAGAACTTCAAGGGAAGGCTGTTCCCCAGGAGGGAAGGAGAAAACCAGGTGGTAGGTTTTATCCGTCTTTGAACGGGTGTTCGCCGCTTGGGTTACTTCGATCAGGGTTGTCGCCGCCGCAGGGTCATCCGTATGGCAGTTTGTCACCCGGACCCCGCCCACCTTCTCCCCCCGGTTGTTCGTCTTGCTGCACAGCATGTAATCCGCCGTGCGCTGCCAGCTTCGGGGATCGAGCCCGCCTTCAGCTGCTACGACATACCGGACAAGCCGCGCCATGCGGGGTTTAGCGGCTTTAGATGTAATGCGTTTAGCTATCATCTACTTCAGCGCCAAACTTGCTTGCGACGTATGCGCGCATTGCGGCAATCAAGTGAGTTGGGCCACTCATGCGATAGCGTGTAATGGTTCTCCCCATTTCGCACCAGTAGGAAACTTGCTCGAAACTTTGGTCGTTGCTGGCGATGCCAAATGTGCCCGCCTCTTGCTCGATAATCGGCCCGCCTTGCGCCCAGTCGGAGGAGTATTTTTTTGCTCTCGCAATTGCATCGATCTGTTCATGAGTAAACCATGACGGCAAATCTTCGGACGCCTTCGCCACCCAATAATCAAGTTTCTCATCCTCCAACTCGGATACTTTCATCGCATCATTCTCCCCATGATCTCGTGAGACATCTTTTGAAGATCGCGGAATTCTTTGAGCAGTCGCGCTACATCGCGCGGGCTTTCTTCCCGTGCTTCCAGCCACAACTTGACCACAGCAGCGGCCCGCCCCAATTCGCCGTTTACCTTGGATAGTTCCTCTACCGCGTGAACGTCCAGCACAGAGCGTACTTTTTGATTCAGGCCAGCAGCCCGCAGGTATGCGGATAAGGAGAGATTCGCGGAAGCGGCGCGCGCAGAGATCGCGGCCAGTTCCGCTTCGGTCCCGAAGACCTTTATGTGTTTCCCGCGCGGGCGCGTCATACCTCGATCTCTTCGATCCAATGAGTGCCTGGACCGAACCTTTTATTGCCGTCGGCGCAAAAATCTTCCAAGTGTTTGCGTTGTTTGGGATGGAAAGGCAGGCCATGACCTTCTTTGCCGTCAATTTTCCAAGCTATGCGGATTTGTTTCATGGTGTAGAAACTGCCGTCTATCCCGCCGCTTGTGATCCAGTTAAATAATTCGCTCATGACACTTTCCTCCAATCGGCCGGCTCTTTGAAATCGTTTGTTCTTTCCCACACAACTCCGGGCTCACGCATAGCCAAAGAAACCTCTTCAGCGTTTCCGGTTATGCATGCATACCGTTGCATATGATTGAGTGTGGTTTGGATAAATTCAGCAGCGGTTTTTAGGTTTGGTGCAGCAACAATTCGCCTGTACTTGCCGCACCACCCTACTCCGTAGACTTTGAGTTTCACGATTTCACCTTATCCAGTGCGGCCGGTAGCGGGGAGTGTTTTGGCTTTGCTGCTTGTTTAGCCCGAATTTTCTCAACCATTGTCCATATTCTAGATAGTTCAGTTTCGCCGGCCTCGTGCATATCGAGTCCGTGAGCAAGGCATAGCGCCGCCAGCGTCACCATAACGCCTCCAATTTCCTGCTCCTTCTCCCCTACGTTCCTGCCATAAACGTAATCGACCAGTTGATGCGCCTCGTCTTTGGTGCATCCACAGGCTTGGACAAGCTCTAGGGACTCTTCGAGAAATCTGTGATTCCGTTCGATCTTGTCAGATGAAATTTCCGGACCAAAGCAAGCCATCATCCAAGGTTGTACCCGATCCTGAAACGATGCCTTCCGCAGTTCGTCGCTGGCTGGGCGGGTGTAGAGAGCTTCCCACCCTTCGTCTACAGGAGGGCAGTCTTCGTCTCGATACGCTGTGTAGTATTCGTCGCAAACATCCTGCTCAGTCCTGCGCCACGCAACCGGCTCAACCTCTGGCGTTGGTGCTTCTATCGCGTCCAGTGCGTTCTGCCATGGGGCGTTTGTGTTACTGTGTTCGCCGATTTCCACCCCTAACCTATCCGCGATTGCATCGGCCAATTTGTCAGCCCAATCGTGATACTGGTCGCGCTCAGTTATTATCTGAAGAAGCTCTTTGTCGGCATAACTATCTGGCGCCGGGGCGGCTTTCAACCGCTCCACTTCGGCCTTGAGCGCATCAATCTCGGGCTGGCGGGCTTGATAGCCAGCGCAGGCATGAGCAGTTTTGTTATCAGCGTAATGACCAAATGGCAATTTTCTTAAATCGTATTCCCACTTATCGTTATTTTCCGCCCATTCCTCAAACGCTTTTCTGCTCATGATTTCACCTTTTTATTTTTCATCTTTTTGATTTCTTCAAAGGATTGTTTGAGCGTGAAATGGGCAAACCTGTCAGTACACATTTCCAACTCGTTTAGTGCTTTGGCGATTCTCTTGCCTCGTTCGTTGTCCGATGGTTTCTTCATTTCCTCATCAAACCACTTGATGACTATGTAGATATTGGTCGCAAGCGCGAACCCGTCGTTTTGGAGTTTTTTAAGGTCTCTGGTGGTTTTAATTACCTGTTTATTTTGCTCGTCCACCGCTTCCCGGAGTTCTTCAATCTGTTCCACCAGCAGAGCGTTATGTTCGTCGGATGTCGGAATAGATGACGGCTCTTGTTTAATAAAGCCGTCAATGACAGTCACAGGTTCCTGCGCGGCGCGTTCTTCTTCAACTCTTTTACTCATCACTCATCTCCTTCAAAAATTGGCACGTTCACCCAACGAACAATTCCCATGCGCTTATCGGCATCTTTTTGCAGATGCGGCGCGAGTTTTTCATATCCAATCCCTTGCGCTTGCAACTGTCTGACTAACCAACTCTGTTCAGCCAGGGTTTCATACGCTTTCTCGAATCGGGCGATCTGCGTGTCGGGATTGATCATCTTGAGCGTGTAACTCCTAAACCGTGCGACATCTTCCGGCGCAGGCATCGTTGCAAGAATCTCGTTTGCGAAGCGATAGACGTATGGATTCAAGTCGTCCGGGCCGTCTGGTTGCGGCTTCAGTTTGAAACCGCAATCGAGGGCTATGGCACGAATCTCGGCGTCGTCCAGACCGCAGCGGTAAGGCGGGGTAGGAGTAGGTGGCAATGCCGCTATGCCAGCTAACGCATTCTTTAGTTCTTCCGAACCTTTCGGTTTCTTCATGGTTGCGCCGCCTTTACTCTGTCGAGGCAATAGCACCCCCGCACCCCTTCCAGCCAGATAACCGCAGTGTGGCCGCTTAGAACTTCGGCCTCTGACCTTGTTTTGGTGCGCACAACTTCGCCACTATCTTTCGTCAGGTCTACAACGGTTCCGATAGGATGGTTGGCGTTCCACTGATCTACCGCGTTTTGTTGGTTCGGTTTTCTCTTCATGGTTGCTCCTTGTACAAGGGATAGCACTTGTCAGCAGGCCAGCCCTCCGGTTTTTCCTTCTGAAATTCGATGTCCGTTTGTGGATCGGGATCGTTGAACTCAAGCACCCAGGCGAACGGCTCAGGCTTTGGCACGGGTGCGACCATGAGCGATAGCTTTAACGCTCTGTTCATGTCTGACCAACTGGTTAATACATCGGCGCCTTGGGGAAGACTATTAAAAGCGGCATCGACCATTTCTCGCGTCGGCCATTCTTTCGGTATGTTCATTACGTGCTCCTTCAGGGTTAAGTTTCAAGATTCCGTCGAGCCAAAGGCGAGTAAAGGACGTATTGGGGAGACGAAAAGCGCAGCTTTGTAGGCCCACAATACACATCTTGCC
>CBFGXU010000064.1:0-13245 GCA_965652935.1 uncultured Nitrosomonas sp. | reverse complement strand
CGTTATGAGTGCTCGATGACGATATGGTGAGCTTGGATTTAAATAGCTAACTATTGGGGAAAGAGGCATTATAACGCCAAGTACTCAACAACTTATCGAACACAAGCTGTGGATAAATAGCTTCGCCCAGGCTGCCATTATATCGACCAAGCGCACGAAAATAATCACCTTTCTCGAGATCAAGATAGTGGCGCAAAATGGTGCACCCATAGCGTAAATTTGCGCGCAGGTGAAAAAGATTGTGATCCTGATGGCCAATGACTTCAATCCAGAATGGCATCACTTGCATATAGCCGCGAGCCCCTGCATGTGAAATGGCATATTTCTTAAAACCACTTTCGACCTGAATAACACTTAATACAAGCTGTGGATCCAGCCCCGCGCGGTTTGCTTCATAATAAACTGTTCTTAGAAATTCTTCCCGTTCGATGATATCGGGCATAAATTTTTCCAATCGTCTACTCATAACAATCAGCCAAGTAATGCTGTCAGCCATTGCAGCATATTCTGCGTATGAAACTGCTTGATCACTGGTTTCATGTAATACGATCGTTTGGGTGCTGGCGGCAAGCTGCTCATAATGCAGGTTATTGGCTTGCAGCAAACTGGAGAAGAACAGGAAAAATATCGTGCAGACTAGTTTGTGCATAACTTACTGGTAATAAAAGAAAAAAAATCATCTACTGGAATGGCTTGTGATGCCTGATCCTTCCGCTTCTGATATTCAACTACAGATTGCTTAAGTCCGCGTTCACCAATCACAATTCGATGCGGAATACCTATTAGCTCCATATCAGCAAACATTACTCCAGGCCGTTCATCTCGATCATCTAAAAGTACTTCGATCTGGGCATCAGTGAGTTGCTGGTAAAGTTTTTCTACAGTATTTTTTACGGAGGCGCTTTTTTGTAAGCCGATCGGTATGATAGCCAGCTGAAAAGGAGCCATTGCAGCGGGAAAAATAATGCCCCGTTCATCGTAGTTTTGTTCAATGGCAGCAGCTACAATGCGTGAGATGCCGATCCCATAACAACCCATTTCCATGTATCGCGTTTGACCTGACTCATCAAGATAACTTGCTTTCATGATTTCAGAATATTTTGTACGCAGCTGAAAAATATGACCTACTTCAATTCCGCGGCAAATTTCCAGTTTTCCTTTACCATCTGGCGAAGAGTCGCCTGGAACCACGTTTCGGATATCGAAAACATACTCTGGTATTTTGAGATCGCGATCAAAATTCACCTGAGTCAGATGAAAACCCTCTTCATTGGCACCACAAACAAAATTACTCATATTGATAACCGCTTGGTCAGCAATTACACAAGCTTTTGAGCCAACAGGACCAATGTATCCAGGTATGGTTCCCATTTCGTGCAGGATATCCGCTTCACTCGCCATTTCAAATTCAGATAAGAAGGGTATTTTCCTGATTTTCAATTCATTAAGTTGATGATCGCCGCGTAGCAATAATAGAAATAGCTTATTTTTTACTTTTATTGCGAGGGTTTTTACAGTTTTTTGTAAGGGGACCCCTAAAAACTCTGCTACTTCAGCGCAAGTCTTCTTATCCGGTGTTGAGATTTTTTGCATGACACCTTCTGGTTGATCTCGTTTTTGCGGGGGTGCTAATAAAGAACTAGCTAATTCAATATTGGCGGCATAGTCTGAATCCGGACAAAATGCAATCGCATCCTCACCAGATTCTGCCAGCACATGAAATTCATGCGATCCGCTGCCACCTATGGCGCCGGTATCAGCGGCTACTGCACGAAATTTTAATCCAAGGCGTGTAAAGATCCGGCTATAAGTTTCATGCATGAGTTGATAGGTTTGTGCTAGGCTGCTCGCATCAGTATGAAATGAATACGCATCTTTCATCAAAAACTCTCTTGCTCGCATGACACCAAAACGCGGTCGAATTTCATCCCGAAATTTTGTCTGTATTTGAAAGAAATTGAGGGGTAATTGACGGTAGCTTTTGATTTCCCTTCGAGCTATGTCGGTTATAATTTCTTCGTGCGTTGGACCGAAACAAAAATCATGCTTATGGCGGTCTTTGATTTTTAGCATTTGCGGCCCGAATAGATCCCACCGGCCGGTTTCCTGCCATAACTCTGCCGGCTGTATAGCAGGCATCAGAACTTCTATGGCACCGCTATTATTCATTTCTTCTCGAACCACATTTTCTATTTTTCGCAATATTCTTAAACCCAACGGCATCCAAGTATACAGCCCGCTGCCAAGGCGTTTGATTAGCCCGG
Organism: uncultured Nitrosomonas sp.; assembly: GCA_965652935.1. Lineage (GTDB taxonomy): Bacteria > Pseudomonadota > Gammaproteobacteria > Burkholderiales > Nitrosomonadaceae > Nitrosomonas. Next base: position 10,981 of record CBFGXU010000064.1, on the reverse strand, counting down.
CACGTAACATAAGTTTATGACTGATGAGTTCTGCTTCAGCGGGTGCTTCTTTGAGAGTGGAGATAAAAAATTGCGAGACGCGCATGGGGGATTCCATTATGATAATAAAATTGAGTAATTTTACCTTGAATAATTGTTGAAGTGCGGATACATAAGGTCGATAGTCTGTCAAAGAAGACAGCAGCTAGCAGAAGTATTGATTTTGTTTATTTGACACTTTTAATCTATAGTAAAGTATGAAAAAATTCACACGTTTGATGGGTCAAATGAGTAATTAACATGATTGACCGTAATGGGTATCGTCCCAATGTTGGTATTATATTGCTGAATTCGAAAAATGAAGTTTTCTGGGGTAAGCGTATTAAACAGAATTCTTGGCAATTTCCACAAGGGGGCATTAAATCAGGAGAAAGTCCTGAACAAGCCATGTATCGGGAATTAACCGAGGAGATAGGGCTGCATCCAAATCATGTCGAAATTGTTGGTCGTACGCGAGATTGGTTGCGATATGAAGTACCGGAACGATGGATACGCCGTGAATGGCGCGGAAATTACAAAGGGCAGAAGCAAATCTGGTATTTGTTGCGCCTCATAGGGCGCGATAGCGATGTTTCGTTACGTAAAAGCACACATCCAGAATTTGATGCCTGGCGCTGGAATCAGTATTGGGTTGAGTTAGATTCGGTTGTTGAGTTTAAACGTAAAGTTTATAAGCAAGCATTAACCGAATTATCGTATTTATTAAAAACAAGTCCATGTCGAGGTAATAAGTATTATGATAAAAAACATCTAATCAAAAAAGCAGAGAAAATTATCTTGATTGATCAATTGGAAGTTAATGAATAACTGAGTTAAAAATTCTCTAATTGGATAAAATAGCTGAACGTGTGATTTACTCTGCAATTTTTTATAGAATTCCCTTTGTGGGTGTTTCATCAGGCGTCATCGGCTGCGCCATTACAGCCGTTTTTTAGGGAGAATACCGATGAAAATACGCACACTAGTTGTGTCACTGCTATCGATTGGCGCTCTTGTCACTTCGATGAATATTTTAGCCAATGAGCCTATCCAACCTATCAAACCACCCAAAGTTGAGAATCCTGATATGGTTGAGCTGGGCAAAATGTTATTTTTTGATCCTCGCTTATCTAAATCTGGCTTTATTTCATGCAATTCTTGCCATAATCTGAGTATGGGAGGATCGGATAATCTTCCAAGTTCTATCGGTCATAAATGGTTTAAAGGACCTATTAATGCCCCAACGGTATTAAATTCCAGTATGAGTTTGTCCCAATTCTGGGATGGACGGGCTAAAGACTTGAAAGAACAGGCAGGTGGTCCAATCGCAAATCCAGGTGAAATGGGTTCTAGCCATCAAATAGCTGTTGATGTAGTACAGTCTATTCCTCAGTACCGTGCTCGCTTTAAAAAGGCATTCGGAACGGACCAAGTTGATATTGATCGAATAACCACCGCCATAGCTGCTTTTGAAGAAACGCTGGTTACACCTGGTTCACGCTTTGATAAATGGCTGGAAGGTGATAAAGAAGCCTTAAATCAGCAGGAGCTTGAAGGATATACATTATTCAAGAGTAGCGGCTGCGCAGGTTGCCATAATGGGAAAGCTGTAGGCGGCGCACTATATCAGAAGTTTGGTGTCTTTCATCCCTATGAAACAAAAAGCAAAGCAGAAGGTAGAAAAGGGGTTACTGGAAAAGATACGGATTTGAATGTTTTCAAAGTGCCAACTTTGCGTAATATTGAATTAACTTATCCCTATTTTCATGATGGCGCGGTCGAAACGTTAGAAGATGCTGTCAAAATAATGGGTAAAGTGCAATTAGATCGCGACTTTAATAAGAAAGAGATTGATAGTATTGTTGCTTTCTTGAAAACACTGACAGGTGAGCAACCAGATATCAAATTGCCTATCCTGCCACCCTCTAACAATAATACTCCAAAACCTGTACCGTTTTAACGAGGACCTCGGGAGCTTGCTCCCGAGTTATAGGATGCCATTTAACAGTAAAAAATTTTGTTTGATTGAGGAAGATCAATTAACTTAAGCTTGAGTTTTATCGATGGATGGTCGAGGTAAAGGGATTCAATAGTTGTTTGGCAGCATTATGCAATCTGGTGTAGATTTACGTTAAAAAATAAAGTAGAGTCACTATTCCGATAACCAATAATTAGAATAGGGAATTACCTATGGGTAACAAGGGGCAGTTACTGCAAGATCCATTTCTCAATATATTGCGGAAAGAACATATTCCCGTATCAATATATTTAGTGAATGGTATTAAATTACAAGGACACATTGATTCATTTGATCAATATGTGGTGCTGTTGAAAAACTCAGTTACGCAGATGGTATACAAACATGCAATTTCTACAGTGGTACCTGCAAGAGCAGTAACTATGCCGATCGAACCAGCGGAAGCACATGATACTTAATTCCTGAATATTCTATTCAGGCATGCATACATTCAAAGCGATAAATACAGCGATTTTAGTTAGTCTCGATTTTGGTAATGGAGATCATTCTGATCGTTTGCAAGAGTTGCGGCAGTTAGTTATCAGCGCTAGACTTCAGGTTGCAGCAGTAATTGAAGGAAAGCGCTCTCGGCCTGATCCAACGACTTATATTGGAAGCGGCAAAGTGAATGAGTTAGCACAGGTAGTAACACAAACTCAAGCTCCACTTGTCATATTTAACCACGATTTATCGCCAGCGCAGCAGCGTAATTTATCTTTACGCTTGAATTGTAATGTCATTGATCGTACAAGTTTGATTCTGGATATTTTTGCTCAGCGTGCTAAGAGTTATGAAGGGAAACTGCAGGTAGAGCTGGCGCAGCTTGAGCATCTTGCGACTCGGCTTGTACGTGGATGGACGCATCTTGAGCGACAAAAAGGTGGTATCGGTTTACGAGGCCCTGGTGAAACCCAGCTAGAAACAGATCGTCGGCTAATCAAAAAACGAGTCAAATTACTAAAAGAAAAATTATTAACTTTTCAGCGTCAGCGTAATGTTCAAAGGCGATCCAGACAACGCACACAAGTATTATCGGTGTCCATTGTCGGATATACCAATACAGGAAAATCAACCCTCTTTAATAAATTAACGCGCGCGCAATCATATGCTGCCAATCAGTTATTCGCTACACTGGATACGACAACAAGAAAACTATACCTTCCTGAAGGTGGCTCAGTTGTAATTTCAGATACAGTAGGGTTTATCCGCGAATTGCCGCATACACTAGTGGCAGCTTTTCGTGCAACCCTTGAAGAGACTGTTCAGGCTGATCTGTTGCTTCATGTGATAGATGCCAGTAGCCCTAGTCGGGATGAGCAAATTGAAGAAGTAAATAAAATATTACAGGAAATCGGTGCTGACACCATTCCTCAAATTCTAATCTTGAACAAGATTGACTTGACTGATTTGTCGCTAGGCGGCAAAGGTTGCGTGCGCGATGAATATGATAGAATATCACGTATTCGTTTAAGTGCAAAAACAGGTGAGGGTATAGAATTTGTAAGGCAAGCATTAGCAGAAGCAATTGTAGAAAACTCCAAGAAACTGCATGAGAAAACTAAAGATACTAAGAAAATAATTGGAGGTTGTGCTACGGTACAAGAACTTTTTTGAACGAACAAAAACAGGAATTATTATGGGATTAAATGATCCACAGTGGGGAAAAAATAAAGGGGATTCTGGTCCACCCGATTTGGACGATGTGTTGCGTAATGTCAATAAAAAAATTAATAGTATTTTTGGACAAAAAAAAACTGGCGGAGGCGATGAAAGCCCCCGGGATAAAGGACCTAAGCAAAGTGGCAGTAATATTGCACTGATTCTGGGATTGCTACTGGTGGTATGGCTGGCCAGTGGGTTTTATATCGTGGATGAAGGGCACAGAGGAGTAGTGCTGCGCTTTGGCCAATATGTTGAAACTACACCGGCTGGTTTGCGGTGGCATCTACCTTACCCTGTTGAGAAAGTAGAAATAGTAAATGTCAGTCAAGTTCGTACCGTTGAGATTGGTTACCGTAATAATGTAAGAAGCAAGGTTCTCAGAGAATCATTGATGTTAACCGATGATGAGAACATCATCGATATTCAATTTGCTGTGCAATATATCTTAAATAATCCAGAAAATTTTCTTTTTAAAAACAGAAATCCTGATGATGCAGTTTTGCAGGCTGCGGAAACTGCGATTAGACAGGTAATTGGTAAAAGTAAAATGGATTATGTGCTTTATGAAGGTCGTGAGCAGGTGGCTGCTAAAGCAACGCAGCTGATGCAGAAAATTTTGGATCGATATGAAATAGGAATCTTGATCAGCAAAGTGACAATGCAGAATGCTCAACCACCAGAACAGGTTCAGGCTGCATTTGATGATGCGGTGAAAGCTGGACAAGATAGAGAGCGGCAAAAAAATGAAGGTCAGGCGTATGCAAATGATGTGATTCCACGGGCTGTGGGTAATGCTGCTCGACTGATTCAAGAATCTGAGGGATATAAACAACGCGTGATCGTGAGTGCAGAAGGTGATGCCAAGCGTTTTGAACAAATTCTTGTAGAATATAGCAAGGCACCAAAGGTAACTCGTGAGCGGCTGTATCTGGATATGATGCAGCAAGTTCTTTCTAATACCAGCAAAATCATGATTGATCAGAAGAGTGGCAATAATCTGTTGTATTTACCGTTGGATAAATTAATTCAAACAACTGGACCTACATCAGTTTCACCTGTGACTGTACAGCCATCGGCACAGGAATCAGCACCTGATAGCAGTGTACGAACACGGGAATCTTTTCGTAGTCGTGAACGGGAGATTAGATAAATGAAGAGTTTTACATCAGTTTTTGCGGGTATCATTATTGCTATATTTTTTCTGGGTAGCTCAGCTATTTATATTGTAGATGAGCGGCAGCAAGCGATCCTGTTTCAATTAGGAGAAGTAATTGATGTTAAAACCAGCCCTGGCTTGTATTTCAAGATTCCTTTGGCACAAAATGTACGTTATTTTGAAAAACGTATCCTGACAATGAATACGGAAGAGCCTGAACGTTTCATTACTTCAGAGAAAAAGAACGTTTTGGTGGATTTATTCGTGAAGTGGCGAATTGTAGATGTCAAACAATACTATATCAGTGTACGTGGCGATGAAAGCTTGGCACAAACGCGCTTAGCCCAAACCATAAATGCGAGTTTACGAGACGAATTTGGTAATCGTACTGTTCATGATGTCGTTTCAGGTGAAAGGGATGTCATTATGGAAATCATGCGGCAGAAAGCAGATGCTGACGCTCGTTCGATTGGCGTGGAAGTTGTGGATGTGCGTCTGAAACGTGTCGATCTGCCGCAGGAAGTGAGTGAGTCTGTTTTTAGACGTATGGAAGCAGAACGCAAAAGAGTGGCTAATGAATTACGTTCTACTGGAGCGGCAGAGTCAGAAAAAATTCGTGCAGATGCAGATAGGCAACGAGAAGTGATATTGGCAGAAGCCTATCGTGAAGCTCAGAAAACGATGGGTGATGGCGATAGTCAAGCGGCTGCGACTTATGCAGCGGCATTTCAGAAAGATCCGGAGTTTTATGCTTTCTGGCGTAGTATGGACGCTTATAAGCAATCATTTAAAAACAAGTCTGATATGATGATTCTCGATCCAACTTCTGAATTCTTTAAGTATTTGAAAGAATCAACTGTTAATAAAAAATAGTTGGGAATTAGGCTGAATTAAGTGATGAGTGTCGCTCAAAGATTTTACGTTGGGAATTTTATAACACATAAATTATTCCTGAATCTAGACCTATGCTTATGTAGTAAGGCTATGTAATTTTATTTTGTAGTGATTGATAAAGGGGTTCTGGAAATCGCAGTTATTTTTATACTCGATTACAACAGAACCTCTTAATTTTTTCCGCTTATTCTTTGAAGAAGAATGAGGAATTGACTAAGCCAGGAGCTGTTGTTTATGTGGGAAACTTTTCTGATTGCGATTGCGTTAATGCTGATTTTAGAAGGAATGTTGCCATTCTTATCTCCTCAAACTTGGCGAGAAGCATTCAAGAAATTAATTGATGCTAATGATAATCAGATACGTTTTGTTGGACTGACATCGATGCTAATCGGGCTAATGCTGCTTCTAATCGTAAGCTAACGTATTTCCTCTATTTTTTCCATTGATAGTTTTTGAGCATGAACATGCGTAATTGGCTGCTCCCAGAATACGTCGAGGATATATTACCTGTAGAAGCATTGCATATTGAGGCAATGCGTAGACAGATCATCGATTTACTGCTGGTTCATGGTTATCAGCAAGTAATTCCTCCTTTATTGGAGTACGTTGAATCGTTATTGTCCGGTAGTGGTAGCGACATGAATTTGCAAATGTTTAAAGTCGTAGATCAACTGAGTGGTCGCATGATGGGTTTACGCGCCGATATGACACCGCAGGTTGCTCGAATTGATGCACACTTATTGAATTGCGAAGGTATTACTCGCTTATGTTATGTCAATAGCGTATTGCATACATTGCCATCTGGAATAGCACAAACACGAGAGCCATTGCAGATCGGCGCAGAACTATATGGTCACTCAGGTTTGGAAAGTGATGTGGAAGTTCAACGACTAATGCTGCAGTGTTTGTCTGTTGCCGGCGTGGATGGGATTCACCTCGATCTCGGGCATGTGGCAGTTTTCCGAAGTTTAATTAAAGGCGCAGGTATTTCACAACAACTTGAAACCGAATTATTCACGATTTTACAGGCCAAGGATATTTCAACTTTAAAGGAGCTGTGTATAAAGTTGAAAAAACAAACTCGTGAAGCATTAATGCTGCTGCCTGAGCTTTATGGAAATAAGAAAATTCTGGCAGATGCCAGTAAACGATTACCGGATTATCCTGAGATCAGAACTGCATTGAATGAGCTTAGTACAGCCGAAGAGGAATTAAAGCCAGTTGTTGATAAGATTGCCTTCGATTTGGCTGACTTACGTGGATACCATTATCATACCGGAATTGTCTTTGCCGCCTATGCGAAGGGGTGTTCAAACGCCATTGCCTTAGGTGGGCGTTATGATGAAATTGGTAAAGCTTTTGGGCGAGCGCGGCCGGCAACTGGTTTTAGTATGGATCTCAGAGAACTCTCCAAATTAGTAAAACCTCAACCATATCCCAAGGGAATACGCGCACCCTTCCAGAAAAAGAATACAGCACTAGAAACTAAAATTGAGCAGTTACGAAAAGCAGGGCACATTGTTGTTGTGGAATTGCCAGGGCAGGACAATGAGCTTCTGGATTGTGACAGGCAATTACTGCTACATGACGGGCAATGGATCATTGAAGAAATTTAATTTTTTAGAAATGGGGTTTTTTAGAGATTAGATATGACTAAAAATGTTGTAGTCATTGGTACTCAATGGGGTGATGAAGGAAAAGGCAAAATCGTCGATTGGTTAACCGATCACGCACAAGGTGTAGTGCGCTTTCAAGGAGGACATAATGCGGGTCATACACTGGTTATTGGTAATAAAAAAACGGTATTACATCTAATTCCATCGGGCATTCTGCGCAATAATGTCATTTGTTATATTGGAAATGGGGTGGTGATTTCACCCACTGCATTGCTTGATGAAATTGACATGCTTGAGCAAAATGGGATTGATGTCAAGGCACGATTGCGAATTAGCGAGGCTTGCCCGTTAATTTTGCCTTGTCATGTTGCACTGGATAATGCACGCGAGACTGCTCGTGGCATCGGGAAAATTGGTACCACGGGACGCGGCATAGGACCAGCTTATGAAGATAAAGTCGCTCGGCGTGCCATTCGTTTGCAGGATTTGTTTCATCGGGATCGTTTCGCAGCCAAGCTGGGTGAAATGCTGGACTATCACAATTTTGTATTAAGAAATTATTTTAATGCTCCTATCATAGATTTTCAGAAAACTATGGATGAGGCACTGGCTCAATCTGAACGAATTAAGCCAATGGTGGCAGATGTACCTCAGCTCTTATTTCAGGCGCACCAGTCAGGTAATAATTTACTATTTGAAGGTGCGCAAGGTGCGTTACTGGATATTGATCATGGTACCTATCCGTTTGTTACATCCAGTAACTGTGTGGCTGGAGCGGCAGGACCAGGCAGTGGTGTTGGGCCACAAATGCTGCATTATGTACTGGGCATTACCAAAGCATATACCACTCGGGTTGGTTCTGGTCCCTTTCCAACCGAGCTAGATGATGAAATTGGTAAACATTTGGCTACACGTGGCCATGAGTTTGGATCGACCACAGGTCGCCCTCGTCGTTGTGGCTGGTTTGATGCGGTTGCGCTAAAGCGCTCCATTCAAATAAATGGTGTAACCGGATTATGTATCACTAAGCTTGACGTTTTGGATGGTGTAGAAAGTCTCAATCTAGGGGTAGGCTACAAACTGAGTGATGGCAATAATAGCAATGTATTACCCATCGGGGCCGAGGATTTGGATTGTTGTGAGCCTATCTATGAAAAAATACCTGGTTGGTCTGAAAATACTGCAGGAATTAGAGAGTTTGCTCAATTGCCAAAAGCAGCGCAAGATTATCTGAAACGTTTGGAAGAAGTTTGCGGAATTCCGATAACTATGATTTCTACAGGACCTGACAGAGAAGATACTATTTTATTGCGTCATCCCTTTGAATAACGGTACTTATTTATAAATAGCCGTCTTTAGGGTCTTTATCTTTAGGTTGTGTGTCAGAGTAAAGTGAATTTATGCAGCGCTCTCATTCAATACGTATGGTAGCTTGGGAAGACGAAGCGCCCATTTTACGTCATATTCGAACAATTGTTTTTATTCATGAACAGCAAGTTCCAGCCGATCTGGAATGGGATGAGTTTGATGCAATCAGTCTGCATGTGCTTGCATTAAATTCTGATGGACAGGCAGTGGGAACTGCAAGACTGTTACCGGACTGCCGCATCGGACGTATGGCGGTATTAAACGAATGGCGTGGAAAAGGGATCGGTAGCGCCATGATGCGAAAAATATTGGAAGAAATAAACCAGCGCAGAATGCCGGAAGCTGTGTTAAATGCCCAAACATCGGCTATCCGATTCTACGAAAAATTTGGATTTCAGGTGTCCGGAAACGAATTTATGGAAGCGGGAATTCCTCATGTCAAAATGGTTCTTCAGTTATAGCTAATCAATCTTAATTATTTTACTTCCGTTTTTCCCCATTCATTAGCTAAAGTGTCTGTAGCTTGCTTCCATCGGTTAATCGCTTGTTCCATCGCAATTCTGGCTTGTTCGGCTTTTTTTCGAGTAACTTCTACTTCTTGCTCGGCTGCAGATAATTTTTGTTTAATGGAAGCCAGCTTTTTTTCTGCAAATGCTGCATCCTTGGCTAAAGTTTCAGCTGATCGCTTGGCTTGTATCATCTGCTCATAAGTGATACTGGCATTCTTCTGAAGATTCTCAATCCTCTCTGCATTTGCAGACGATAAAGACAGAGCGCTCAGAAAAAGAGCAAAGCAGATTCTAGTCAATGATTGGAAAGTAAATTTTTTAAAAATGGAGGCAGTCTTCATATTTATCTTCGAATTGTTTAGTGTTATTCGGATTCATCTCGAGTGATGGTTTTTGCAAGAAAGAACCAGTTCTTGCTTTTGCGAGATAAAATTAAGTATCTGCGCATCTGGATACAGTATTAGTCATTGATGAATTCAAATGAAAGCGATATTTAAATTTCAAGTGGTCAATGAGTTTATTGATCAATACAAATAACTAGTTTACTAAAAAACACATGCTAAATGTTTTTCCTGATGAGGAATAGGTTATCAGACAAGTAAACGAACAGTTGTAATGAAATTATAATAGCCTGAAGAGCTTATTTAGCTTGAGATTATGCAATGAAATAGAAATAAATGTTCACGAAGGGAATGATAATGTTTATGCAATTCATAATTAAAGTAAGCTTGTTTGTTTTTTGCAGTCTGGGGTTGACCTTATTATCTTTATCCGCACATGCTAGTTGTAAAGGGTGTTTATGCCCGGGGGATCCCTGCAATCTTTGCCCATTACCGGCTATGGAGAATGTTCCGCCAAAACCTAATGAACCTGAGTTGTGCGCCAGAATAAGAGAAAAAGTACCCCCGACTTCAGCAGAACCTGGATCCAATGAGTATTTCCCAAGTCTGGATAAATCTGTAATGGCTTGTGTAAACGAAGGAGGGGATGTGATTAGAAACAAACAACGCAATGCAGAGTTTCCATCACGATTCTACTGCAAGCCACCCCAACAGCAACTTAAACAGCACTGATTGCCGATGGGCAAGCCAATTGCTTTTTTAGTCCGAGCAGGAATGACTCCTTTAGGGCCTGTTTTTAAGGCAAAGCACAGGGGTCAGGCCTGTCGAGTTAATCATCAGGAAGTCATGCAAGTTATCATTAATGAAATGCACGAGTAGTTTGGAATAGATATCCTTGAGGAATAATTATAAAAAATTCGATGGGGCAAATGATGCAAACAAGAATTCAATCACTCATAGAAGCTTGGGCAAATGTACTAATAGGTTATTTCATCGCACTTGCCGCACAGATGATCGTGTTTCCACTGTATGACATTAAAGTCACCATGACGCAGAATATACAGATCGGATTAATCTTTACGATTGTATCGATTGCCAGAAGCTATGCACTGAGGCGATTATTTAACAGGCTTCACTATGTCAGAACGCCATGAATAATGCCCATCATGAGCTGATCATAAACCCGAAGAATCATATACCTGAAAAATCATACTGCTGCTGGATAGAAGCCGGTTGCTTCGATTTTTTCCTGCCAAACCGGTTTCATTTGATAAGTCCACGGTATTGCTGCATTTTTTAGAGAGCTTTATCCATGGGTTGTTACATTACGTAGTTGCTGCTAACCCGGTACAATGCGAATCCTGGGTGTAAATCTTATCGTCCTATCATTACTGGTTCAA
>CBFGXU010000063.1:0-13324 GCA_965652935.1 uncultured Nitrosomonas sp. | reverse complement strand
TTTTTCTTTCGCCAGAACAATTTCGACTGCGCCAGTTCTTTCCACCTGGCGCTGGATAAATCGGTGTGCTGCGCAACCTCGAATGCCAGCATACCGCTGATACGGCCAAGCTCAAAGCTGAACGTGGGAAATTTCTTTGACAATTTTTGTAGCAACTGCGTGCCGATCCGCAAATCATTGGCATATCCCAGCTCATCTTGCAAGGCTGACAGCGTAGTGACGAAGTGATGAGCAGGCTTTCCGTAGAGTGGTGCAAAGGCTTCCGTTGCATAGCGCATTTTCTTGGCGGCTATGCGCGCCAAATGGCGTTCGGTTGGATCAAGTTTGGCAAAGCCGTGACATCGCTTGCGCAAGCTATGCCAGCGTTTTTCAAGAACTGCTTCAGCCCATGGCGTGGTATTCTGCATGGGCGCGCCAGTGAATGCGGTTAGCAGGCTGCAACCAATATCGAGCACGAGCTGGGTGAACGCGGGTTTGAGCAATAATGCTTGCGCCCGCTGGCGGGTGTGTGAAGCCACTTCGTACATTTGGTTCAGAATTGCATTTTCAATCGGCGTATTTTCCGTTGACTCTTCCAGTGTGGTGAGTATCTTGGGCAGCGTTTCATGCAGAAAAACATCCCAATCACGTGCGGCATTGAGTGCCTGCATTGACTTGCGTAGCGACTGATCCCAGTCAGGCGGAGCCTGATTCAACGATTTCGCCAGCAGTACGCCGGTGCGCAAGCGGCGCAATGCGATGCGAAGTTGATGCAGATATTCGATGTCGTGCGCATTTTCCAGAAAGCCGGGCACATTGGCGACCATTTGCATCAATGCGGTCTGCATGATGGTATTCCAGGATTCGGCGGCGGTTTGATCCTTATGAATTGCCGGGGGTATCGCTTTGCTCGGTGCAGGCTGCACTGCACCGCTCAGTAGATAGCCGCGTTCTGCTTTGCTGCGAGGTTCGATGTGAAGCGGCACTTGCTGCAGCAACTGCGTTGCGATATCGAATAGAAACGCCGGTGCTCCGGATTTGAGTTCGATCTCCACTTCGCAAATCTCCCGGTATGCTTCTCCGGCATAGATTTTTCCAGTATCGAGTGCCACTTCGGCATGCGTTGCATGATTGCTTACCTGCCAGGTAGTACGTTGAAACTCGGTGGTAAATACCGGTGCGATACGCTTCAGCTTGATACCGGTGAGCAGATCCAAGGCGGTGTGCGGCAACACGGAAAGATCCGGGCGACTGCCGTCAGTGACCGCCATTTCCCATTCCGGGCGGCTTGTTAACGCGCCCACTGATTGGGTTTCGGCTTTCAGCGTTTGAATCCATTGTTCATCCACCCGGCGAACACGTAATGCGATGCCGCGCTGCATCAGATCAAATTTTGGCGTGTCGAAATAAATGCTGAGTAGGGAACGCTGCTCCGGTGCGATTTCGCGCAACAAGGGATGCCGCCGGATACGCGAAGTATGGCGTGGAAGCAAAGCCAGTTTCAGTTCAATTTCCATGAAAACTTCCTTGTCTAAGCAATGCTGCTGCCGTGTGGCTAAACAATTTTCAAGGTGTCAAAATTGATGCCCGCAGGAGCCGGTGGTGTTTTCAGTTTCATGCCTTTCAGCGCGTTTACGATATGATCAGCAATGACCAGATTGCGATACCACTTGTGATTGGCCGGCACGATATACCAGGGTGCCTGATCAGTACTGGTGGCGGCTATCATGGTTTCAAACGCCTCGATATACTTTTCCCACAATCTTCGTTCTGCCAGATCTGCATCGTTGAATTTCCATCGTTTCTCCGGATTGCTCATGCGTTCTTCCAGCCGTTTCTTCTGCTCATCCTTTGAGATATGCAGGAAAAACTTCAGGATGACTGTGCCGTTTTCAAACAATAATTCCTCGAATTCCTTGATCTGATCAAATCGCTGCCGAATCACCTTGTCCGATACCAGTCCATGCACTCGGGTAATCAGCACATCTTCATAATGCGACCGGTTGAAAATGCCGATCTGGCCTTTGGAGGGTGCCTTCTGGTGTACACGCCACAAAAAATCATGACCAAGCTCTTCCGCTGACGGTGTCTTGAAAGTGACTACCTTACAACCCTGGGGATTCACCCCGGACATGACCTGCTTGATGGTACTGTCCTTGCCGCTGGTATCCATTCCCTGCAGTACGATCAGCAAGGCACGGTTGCCATTGGCATACAGACGTTCTTGCAACTCGCTCAATTTACCGGTCAATTTCCTCGTGACTGCCTTGGCTTTTTCCTTACCTTGGTCGGTTTTTTCATAATCGCCCGTATCGCCAGGGGCGAGATGAGATAGGGTCAGTTTACTGTCAGGGTTTACTCGGTAGTTTTTCATTTGTTTGGGATAAGTAATTTTATAAATCCGCTTCAACCCTTGTCTCCATCTTTAATGAAAAGAACCAGAAAATAAAATCACGGTAATCATACTGAATCAATTGATCTATTTTAATACTTTGGACATCATACTCTTTAAGTAATATCGGTGTTATGCTGAAAACCATGGACAATTCCTACTTCACCATCCCCATTGCACAGCATGTCTGGGACACAAAGTACCGCCACCGTGAACGCGGGGTAGTATTGGATGCTTCGATGAGCGATACTTGGTGCCGTATTGCGCAGGCTTTGGCTGCGAAAGAATGTAAACGCAAATACTGGGTATCACGCTTTTACGACATCCTGCACAATTTTAAATTCTTGCCCGGCGGACGTATTCAGGCGGGAGCGGGTACTTCGCACCAGGTGACATTATTTAATTGTTTTGTGATGGGAACGATCCCCGATTCCATGGAGGGCATCTTTGATGCACTCAAGGAAGGGGCGCTGACAATGCAGCAAGGTGGCGGGGTTGGTTATGATTTTTCTACATTGCGTCCGTTCGGTGCACAGGCCAATGGGGTAGGTTCGGTGGCTTCTGGTCCGGTTTCTTTTATGCGGATCTGGGATAGCATGTGTGCAACCATTCTCTCGACTGGCGCACGGCGTGGCGCCATGATGGGCACATTACGCTGCGACCATCCGGATATTGAAGAATTCATTGCAGCCAAGCAAGACCGCAGCCAGTTGCGGCACTTCAATATTTCAGTGCTGATCAGCGATGCGTTCATGACTGCTGTGAGGAGGGATGAAGATTGGCCGCTAGTCTTTCCAAGCGGCGAATGCGCAACCGCTGGAGAGATCATCTTGCGCGCCTGGCCGGGTTATGAAAATCCTGTGCCCTGCAAGGTCTACAAGCGTGTTAGCGCACGTGCGCTATGGGAAAAAATCATGCGTGCCACTTATGACTATGCAGAACCTGGCGTGCTATTTATTGATCGCATTAATCAGCTTAATAATCTCTATTATTGCGAAACGATTCAAGCAACCAATCCCTGCGGGGAAGTGCCGTTGCCGCCTTATGGCGCCTGCAATCTGGGGTCTATTAATCTCACGCAATTCGTTCGTGATCCGTTTACTGCACAGGCGCAGCTTGACCTAGATGAAATAGGCGTGACAGCCGGGACTGCGGTGCGTTTGCTCGATAATGTGATAGACATTTCACGGTTCCCACTGCCAAGACAGGACATGCAAGCCCATAATTCACGCCGTATCGGCTTGGGAATGACGGGTTTAGCTGATGCACTGATCATGCTGCAAATCCGTTATGGCAGCAGCGAAGCAATGCAAATCGCACAGCAAGTCATGCAGCGTATCTGCCATATTGCTTACCAGACCTCAATTGATCTTGCACGGGAAAAGGGACCGTTTCCATATTTCGATAAGGAAAAATATCTGGCTGGTATTTTTGTGCGGACCTTACCTGAATTCATCCGTGATAGCATCGCTCAATACGGTATCCGCAATAGCCATCTGACAGCCATTGCGCCGGCTGGAACCATTAGCCTGCTGGCTAATAATATTTCGAGCGGATTGGAACCGGTATTTGATAGTCTCTACACGCGGCGGGTATTAAAGCTGGATGGAGGCTACTCAGACTATCCAATCATGGATTATGCGGTAGCTGCATGGCGTAAAGGCCGTCAGCGCGACGCTTTGCCGCCTGCCTTTATTACTGCGCATGAATTAGCGCCTACTGAACACCTGCGCATGCAGGCGGCTATTCAACCTTACGTTGATCAGGCTATTTCTAAGACCATCAATATACCGGTAGACTATGATTTCGATGCCTTTCGCGATCTTTATAGAGATGCTTATGATCTCGGCTTGAAAGGATGCACGACATTCCGGCCTAATCCAATCACCGGCGCTATCCTCAGTAAAGTGGAAGCAGATCATAAAAGTTTTCATTGCTGCGACCTTGAACGTGAAGCGGATTGAGAATTGAGATACCTATGAATGAAACTCGTTTTTTTTAGCGCATTACCGGACAAGCTGCGCCATGAGAATGTGCATATCCACTATTTCTTTAACCAGTGTATTTTGATAGTCTATGAAAGCAAAGGATTGAATAAAAGACATTGAGTTCTTTATTCTTTACATATCCAAAGCAGAGGTTCTTTCACCTCTTAGGTAGGATTGACAGACTGATCAGGTATTTACGAGTGGCTAGCATGCATGCTTAGTTCGTTCCTTGTCTGCCACTCATCTTTAACGATGGAGGACCAAACATGGCTAAACGTACCCCCGTTAACCAGAACAGCAATTCCGATGTGAAGCGGCCCGTGACTTCCACTCCCGAACAGCGTGAGGCAATGATTCGCGAGGCTGCTTACCATCGCTATGCGAAGCGTGGCTATACTCCCGGGCATGATCTTGATGATTGGCTTGCAGCCGAAGCCGAGCTTGATCATAAAATGTCCGAGTCTCAGGAGTTTTCTCCGGAGATGGAAATTCAGCAGAGCGGCATGCATGGGCCTGCGAAGGATGATGAATTGAAGCGGATGATCAAACAGCATCCGCACAAAGCCATACCCCAGGTTGAGAGCGTGGAACCGGAAAAAGCGCCATTCAAGGAATGAAGCTGGAAAGCGCAGGTGAGCAACTCCAGGAATGAACCCTGAGCCAGAAATGCAAAGCTAAAACGACACAGTCATCATATTGTTTGCCCGGATCGCGATCTTGTCCTGCAATTTTTCTGGTTCATGCGTTAGTGCCGTTTTCATTCGCCGTTATTACAGCAACTGGGTTGGATGCAATACTGATGGTTATGGGAAAGATCCCGGGAAATGCTTAACCGGCGTTTCAGTCTCCGAGAAAACACTCGTCCAAGCAATACCATCATTGCCAATGGTGCCGCGAAACATACCTTTCGTGCTGAAACGCATCGCAAAATTACCAATTGCGTCCAGGACGATCAAGCCGCCATCACCGCCAATGGCGGCGATTTCCGCTAGCGTGTTATCGGCCGCCTCCGCAATCGGTATGTGTTGCAATCGCACCTGTGCGGCTGTGTTAAACGCTGCTGCGGCGCGGATGAACATCTCTCCGGTGCCGGTCGCGGATACTGCAACCGAGCGATTATCCGCGTAAGTGCCGGCGCCGATGATCGGTGAATCCCCCACGCGTCCAAAGCGCTTGTTCGTAAGGCCGCCGGTTGATGTGCCGGCGGCGAGGTTACCGTAGCGATCCAGCGCCACCGCACCGACCGTTCCTCGCTTTTCATGGTTGCCAGGCAGCGATGTACCGGGATCAGCATCGTGATCGCGCAGCACGCATTCGTTGGCAATGGCTTTTTGCAGCTGGTCCCAGCGGTACTGAGTATAGAAATAGGAAGGATCGACGATTTCCAAGCCTTGCTCGGCGGCAAAAGCTTCGGCGCCCTGACCCATCAGCATCACATGCTCGCTTTTCGCCATCACCGCGTGCGCGGCGCGGATCGGATTGCGGATTGTCGTAACTGCGGCAACGGCCCCTGCCATGCGCGAGGAGCCATCCATGATGGAGGCGTCCAGCTCATTGCGGCCAGCATGACTGAAGACTGAACCTTTGCCAGCGTTAAACAATGGGGAATCTTCCATCACCACGATCGCCGCAATTACTGCATCAATGCTGCTGCCTCCCGCTGCCAGCACCGTATAGCCATCAGCCAGCGACTGTGCAAGCGCTTGTCTGTAAACCTGTTCGCGTTCCGCTGTCAGCTTGCTGGGCTCGATAGTACCGGCACCGCCGTGAATCACCAGCCGGATGCATGAATAATCTGCCATATGATGTTTATCTGTATTGTTCTCAGCAATATAGCCGATTACTGCCGGCCTTGATGTAATAAGGTTATCGAACCTGACCTGATTCCTTATTCGTCATTTCCAATACCTCAGCTGCTGTCAGTTGTTTACTCATATCACCATCCCAAGTGGCGTTGAAGGGTAAAGTATTTTCCACCTCGGTGGCGCGGTCGAGATAGGCTTGCAAGGTCATATACGGTTGGGTAATCGGTGTGGCAATGGCGCGTGGATTGCGGATTGCTTCGTTGAGCAGGGCTTGATTAATCCTGACTTGCGGCCGGGTATCGAGTTTTGCCTTGGGTGTTGAACGAACAGCGCTCAATGATTTCTTGAGTAGTAGACTGTGATTGCGCTTGTCATCTTCCAGGATTGGGTAGGTTTGCAGATATAACTTATCACCGCGCCAGCCGAGCAGGTTGGGTTGATTCACTACGCGCACTGGCGTGCCGATCGGTACATCATTGTATATACATACGATGTCTTCTGGGTACATGCGCAGACAGCCATGGCTGCCGCGCAGACCAATGCTCGGTGGCTTGTCGGTACCGTGGATGGCGTAGCTCGGCCAGTCGAGTTTCAACACATGAGTGCCCATGGGATTGTCCGGCCCGGGCGGTACAATGGCTGGTAGTGGATCACCTTTTTGTGCGTGTTCTTTACGGATTGACGGGGGCGGTATCCAGGCAGGGTTTGCCTTTTTGGAGGTGATCCGGGTTGTGCCTTCCGGTGTTTTCCATTCCACGCGTCCGATACCCACAGGGTGGGTGATTACTTTCTGTGATTCGCCAGCTTTGGCTTTTGGATAATAAAACAGCCGCATCGCAGCAAGATTGATCACGATGCCTTGACGAGGGGCGTCCGGCAGCACGAACTGGGTAGGAATCACAATTTGAGTGCCTGTTCCCGGCAACCAGGGATCGACATTGGGATTAGCGTTCACGATCTCTTCGTAACCCAAGTTGAAGCGTCGGGCGATATCAGAGAGTGTGTCGTCTTCGTTGGCGGTAATGACTTGCAGCTTGCCCACCACATCGTCGCGGGCGGGATCAAAACTAAACTCATGGCTGGCTAATGGAATGGGTAAGGATTTAACCGGTGTGGGCAAGGCTGATTGCCGGAATAAAAACGATTGACAACCACTCAGCAGAAAAAGGCTGCCGAATAGACCGCACAGCAAACCATAGCGCAGCGATAATAAAAGGTTTTTATCCATTTGGATCTAGATAATTATGGAAACACGGCCTAATCAATGACTCGTAAATTTACAGGGTTTTCCCTCATTCCTCAACAACTGATGAGGAAATGCATACAATAATGACCGATACGCCTATACTAATTAAGGAGGAGCTGGAGGTAATTGTTATATCAATAAACTATTTTAAAATGATGAAGTTATGGAGAATATCGGTTTTATCGGCTTAGGTATCATGGGTAAGCCCATGGCGCAACATTTGATCAAAGGTGGGCATCGTTTGTTTTTGTACACGCGTAGCGGAGTGCCGGTGGATTTGGTTGCGCTGGGCGGCAGGGCTTGTGCTTCGTGCGGAGAGGTGGCACAGCATACGGAAATTATTATCACCATGTTGCCGGATACGCCGGATGTGGAGAAAGTGTTGTTTGGAGAGGATGGCGTTGTTGATGCCCTAGAGCCTCATGCTGATCAGTCCAAGATAGTCGTAGATATGAGTTCCATCTCTCCATTGCAGACGCAAAATTTTGCGGCACGGATCAATGCACTGGGTCATGATTATGTGGATGCACCGGTTTCGGGCGGTGATATAGGCGCGCAAAATGCCACGCTAACGATCATGGTGGGCGCCAATGCAGCCGTATTTGAAAGAATTAAGCCCATTTTTGAATTGATGGGAAAGCATATTACAAGAGTGGGTGACAATGGCGCAGGCCAAATCTGCAAGATTGCCAACCAGATTGTCGTGTCATTGACGATTGAAGCTGTGGCGGAGGCATTGGTGTTTGCTTCCAAAGCAGGTGCGGATCCGGATAAGGTGCGGCAGGCTTTGCTGGGTGGTTTTGCAGCTTCGCGCGTGTTGGAAGTGCACGGAGAACGCATGATTAATCGGCGTTTTGAGCCGGGCTTTCGTATCGAGTTACATCAGAAAGATTTGAATATTGCATTGGCGAGCGCTTCCGCTCTGGGTGTGAGTTTACCCAATACAGCTAACGTTCGTGAATTGTTTTCCGCATGTCTCGCACAGGGCGGTGCAAAGTGGGATAATTCAGCGCTGGTGAAAATACTGGAAAAATTGGCTAATCACGAAATTCAAAAGCATTCGGAGTAATTGCATGTCCCCTCAAGAACTCGTCAATAGTTTAAGGTCTTTCTTACCTGCCGAAGCAGTGTTACATGAAACTGAAGATCTTAAACCCTATGAATGTGATGGTTTGTCGGCTTACCGGCAACTGCCGATGATAGTTGTATTGCCGCGTAATGAAGAACAAATCGCCAAAATTCTGCAGCTTTGCCGTGCCACGAAAACACCGGTAGTGGCACGAGGTGCGGGTACGGGTTTATCGGGTGGCGCATTGCCGCACGCCCAAGGCGTTTTATTGTCGCTTGCCAAACTCAATCGAATCATTGCAGTGGATCCGCTGGCACGTACCGCACGCGTGCAGCCGGGCGTCAGGAATCTAGCGATCAGTGAAGCAGTAAGATCGTATGGTTTGTATTATGCGCCGGACCCGTCGTCGCAGATTGCGTGTTCGATCGGCGGCAATGTGGCGGAGAATTCGGGCGGCGTGCATTGCCTGAAGTATGGTTTGACGGTGCATAATATTCTCAAGTTGCGCGTTCTGACCATCGAAGGTGAATCCCTGGAAATTGGCGGTGAGAGTCTGGATAGTGCAGGTTATGATTTGCTCGCGCTGATGACCGGCAGTGAAGGCATGCTCGGCATAGTCACTGAAATCACTGTAAAGCTGATTCCGATACCCGAGAAGGCGCAACTGGTGATGGCAGCGTTTGATGATGTGCAAAAAGCGGGCAATGCGGTGGCGAATGTGATTGGCGCCGGCATCATTCCGGCCGGCATGGAAATGATGGATAAGATCACCATTCACGCCGTGGAAGAGTTTTTACACGCCGGCTATGACCTGGATGCAGCAGCTATTTTATTGTGTGAGTCCGACGGCAGCATTGAAGAGGTGGCGGATGAGATTCAGCGGATTTATGCCATCATGCAGCAAAGCGGTGCGACCAAAATTAGCACCTCACGTAATGAAGCCGAGCGGCTTAGCTTCTGGGCCGGTCGTAAAGCTGCTTTTCCGGCGGCGGGCAGGGTTTCACCGGATTATTATTGCATGGACGGCACTATACCGCGCAAGCATCTGGCGGATGTGTTGCGCGGTATTGAAAAACTTTCGCAGCAATATGGATTGCGCTGCATGAATGTATTTCATGCCGGAGACGGTAATTTGCACCCGCTGATTCTATACGATGCTAACCAGCCGGGCGAGTTGGAGAAAACAGAGGAATTTGGCGGCAAAATACTGGAAATGTGTATTCACGCGGGTGGCACGATCACCGGCGAACATGGGGTGGGGATGGAGAAAATCAACCAAATGTGTGAACAGTTCAGAACAGGTGAATTGGAAATGTTCCATGCCGTGAAAGCTGCATTTGATCCGGCTGGATTGCTGAATCCCGGCAAAGCTGTGCCCACGTTGCACCGCTGCGCGGAGCTGGGCGCCATGCATGTGCACCGAGGTGAGGAAAAATTTGCTGAACTGCCACGTTTTTAAAACTCATGCAAACCATTATCGATCAATACAAAACAACCATTCGTACAGCGGTCGAACACAAAATCCCGTTACAGATACGCGGCGGCGGGACTAAACACTTTTACGGCAGTTTGCCCATTGAGCAAAGTAATATATGTCTGGATACAACGGCATACAGCGGTATTATTGATTACGAGCCGACTGAACTGGTCATTACGGCACGTGCTGGTACACGGCTGGCCGATGTGGAAGCGGTGCTTGATCAGCAAGGGCAAATGCTGGCATTTGAACCGCCTCATTTCGGTGCGGCGGCCACAGTGGGTGGTTGTATTGCTGCAGGCTTATCCGGTCCGCGCCGTGCTGCCTCAGGTAGCGTACGCGATTTTGTACTAGGTGTACGGCTACTGGATGGAAGAGGCGGGGATTTGCATTTTGGTGGGCAGGTGATGAAGAACGTCGCCGGTTACGATGTTTCACGGTTGATGGTGGGATCCATGGGTACATTGGGAGTGTTGCTGGAAGTTTCACTCAAAGTCTTGCCAAAGCCAGTGGCTGAAATTACGCTGCGTCTGGAAATGGATGAGGTTACGGCTATCGAGAAAATGAATCAATGGGCCGGTAGGCCGCTACCGATTTCCGCAACTTGTTTTACGGCGGGTGAATTGTTTCTCAGACTCTCCGGTGCTGAATCTGCGGTTCGTGCGGCTCGGGTGAAACTGGGTGGTGAAGAACTCGGTGAAAGTGTGGTTTTCTGGGAATCGGTGCGTGAACAGACGCATCAGTTTTTTCTATCCGACAGGCCGTTGTGGCGCTTATCGATTAAATCAACAACCTCCGTCTTGCCTTTACCCGGATTGCAATTGATAGAGTGGAATGGTAGTTTGCGCTGGCTAATTGGGGACGCAGGTGTAAATGCAAAAACCATACGTACCACAGCAAAAGATGCGGGCGGTCACGCAACTTTGTTTCGCAGCCATGAGTCATATATTCCTGTATTTCATCCGCTCGATCCCGGTATGATGAAAATTCATCGTGCACTAAAAGAAAAATTTGACCCATCTGGAATCTTTAATCCTGGTCGACTCTATCCTGAGATTTAAATGCAAACTAAGCTTGCTGATTTTGTAAAAAATTCACCACAAGGACAGGAAGCCGATGCCATTCTGCGCAGTTGTGTTCATTGCGGTTTTTGTTTAGCCACTTGTCCGACCTATCAGATTCTGGGGGATGAACTGGACAGTCCGCGCGGACGTATTTATTTGATGAAGCAAGTGCTGGAGGGGCAGCCGGTTACGCAAAAAACCCAATTACATCTGGATCGCTGCCTGACTTGCCGTGCCTGTGAAACGACTTGCCCATCAGGAGTGCGTTATGGCGCATTGGTGGATATCAGCCGTGGCATTGTCGAAGAACAGGTAAAGCGTGATATCCGGTCTGATGTTCTACGCTACACATTGCGCAAGATTTTGCCGAATGCAGCGGTATTTAGTGTATTGCTTAAAGCAGGGCAAATGGTACGTCCGTTTTTACCGGATAGTTTAAAAAGAAAAATTCCACTCAAATCTAAGCTCGAGCAAGCATGGCCTGCTGCAGCACATCATCCGCGCAAAATGCTCGTGCTGGAAGGCTGTGTGCAGCCTATCTTGGCACCTAATATTAACGCAGCTACTGCGCGGGTACTGAATCATCTGGGCATATCCTTGATCAAGGCTGAGAATGCGGGATGTTGCGGGGCTGTTACTTTTCATCTGAACGCCCAGCAGGAAGGATTGGATTATATGCGCCGCAATATTGATGCGTGGTGGCCATTTGTGGAGCAAAAGGAAATTGAAGCGATTGTGCTGACAGCGAGCGGCTGTGGTGTGACTGTCAAAGAATATGGCCATTTACTGCAACATGATGAGGTGTATGCCGAGAAGGCGGCACGGATATCAGCACTCGCTAAAGATATCGGCGAAATCCTTTATGCCGAACTGGAAAATATAGAGCGACTGGTGAGTAAACAACATAACCGTGCCAGCAAAACGAGACTATCTTTTCATTCGCCTTGTACCTTGCAGCATGGTATGAGAATTCGCGGGGTAGTCGAAAAAATTCTGATTGCTGCGGGTTTTGATTTGACCCTTGTTCCTGATGCGCATCTTTGCTGCGGTTCGGCCGGTACTTATTCAATTCTGCAACCCGAACTTTCGCAACAGCTACTGAGGAATAAAGTGGCTGCCCTGGAATCGGGTAAGCCTGATCGGATTGCTACTGCCAATATCGGTTGTCTGATGCATTTGCAAAGTGGTAGTACATTATCTGTCAAACACTGGATTGAACTGATGGATGAGCAATTAACCAGAAGCTGAGCTGTGAAAAATTTTCATTTCGGTTAATATTCTGAATTTTTTGTTATACAATCCGGTGCTAAATTGTTCGGGCAGAATTTCTGAGCATCCTTATAAATAAAATTAGCTTACAGATATAAATTGGAGAAAATATGAAGGTAGTTTCTAGAAGTGGTTGGATAACAAAGTTAAGCGGCGCGGTTTTAGCGTCTTTTTTAGCGCTGCCATCGTATGCGCAGTTAATGCTTGCTCACGAGGGACATCATGATGCCGGTGGGTGTACCATTAAAACCGGTGAGTTTCCAGTAACCTTTAGCGCCTATGAAGTACCAGAAGGCAATATACCGCCCATGCATTCGTATTGTGAAAACCTGCCGGCTACAGGCAAAGTAAATTTAACCATAGAGCTGCCTCGCGAAGCTCGCGAAATACCGCTTGCTGTACGCCTTGTAAAAGAAGGGCATGATGGGCATGGCGCAAAGCACGACGCTGCAGCCGAGCAGAAACAAGCAAGCACAGCAGTGAATCCTGAAGGACATGAAGGAATGAATCATGACGAGCATGCAGGACATGGTGCCGCTGTCGAACATGGCATTGTGTACATGCCTTCGCAAGTACATAACTCTGGAATTATTGTGATCGCAGCTAACCTTAATGAAAAAGGACATTATGCGGTGCAGCTTGAGAAAAAGGATGAAGCAGGCAATGTTAAAACAGCCGTGCGTGTTCCATTTGGCGTGGGTATGGGTGGTGGACATGCCGGTCATGGTGGTTTAGGGATGATGGAAACTGCGCTGATCGTTATTGCTGGCGGAGGTGCTGCTGCATTTTATTTCATGCGCCGTAAAAAAACATCTGAAGCTTCGGCTTAGTACATAGTACTGCAAGATCTGACTATCTTCCTGCGTAATATCCCTGAAGTTGATCTAATCATTTATTGTTAATTAACACCGTATAATGAATTAAATCAATTGGAAGAGTAATTATGAATATTTCTTGTGCATTTCACAAGTCAAAAAATATTGACATGAAGAAAGTGGCTAAGGTAGTGTAGATTAGGATTTAAGGCAGGCTATA
>CBFGXU010000062.1:0-13419 GCA_965652935.1 uncultured Nitrosomonas sp. | reverse complement strand
GCGCTTTCTTCCTGATGCGCAGCCGGCGTAAAACTCATCCAACTGCGGCTTAAAGGAATAAGGATGAGTAAGATTTATTGAACTTATGCTTATAAAAATTTATCAAATTTTTATAAGGTTGGAGGAAAAATTGTGCAAAATAAACAACCATTAGAATTTATACTTAAAAAGGTAAGTTTTTTCCTTGCGTTGCTGGTTATATTGTCGTTATTAGTTCAAGCGAATTCAGTAATGGCACATGCCACTTTGATCAAATCCGATCCACCTCGTAGAGCTGCTCTTTCTTCACCACCGAAACAAATTCAACTATGGTTTAATGAAAAAATAGAAGGAGCGTATGCATCTGTTACAGTCCTTGATTCGGATAAAAATCCCATTACTGAGAATAGTCCGGAAGTTGTTTCAGATGATCCAAAATCCGTTGTATTAAGCATACCGAAAATCGAACCGGGGCGTTATACAGTGCAATATCGTGTGATGTCTGTGGATGGGCATGTAATTGAATCAAACTTTGACTTCAGTGTAAAAAAATAAAATGTAGTAAATATGATAGAAATCATTGCAGCAATTGCACGTTGGTTTCAACTTGCAGCAAATTTGATTTTGTTAGGAAGCAGTGTTTTTTTAGCCATTACTAGCCCTGGGAAGCGGGCATACTTACAAGCATGGATTGAGAGATTAGAGCGCTTGTTTCCCTGGTTGGCGGTGAGTATCCCACTGGGGTTACTCATCATGTTGGCTGCAACCATAGTACAGGTTACCGGTAATATCGCTAGCCTGGGGCAGCAAGAGATCTGGTTGGGCATCATAAGAGATACCAGAGCGGGGCAGGTATGGCTCTGGCGAACTGTATTGGCTATTCTGCTACTGTTTGCGGTTATATACCTGCGTAACGCACCCAGAGCTCGCTGGCGATTTATTTTATGCGCTGTAATTGCGACTTTACCATTAATTGCCAGCTCACTGGCCAGCCACACCGCCGCAGAAGATTTATCCTTTACGGCCGTGATGCCTTACGCACTGCATCTCATTTTTGCGGGTATATGGTTTGGAGCATTGCCGGCCTTTCTCTTGCTGATTTATGAAAATAATAAGAAGGAAAATGGCTTAGCGTTTGGAACCTTGAAGCGTTTTTCTTCAATCGCTTTGCCGGTGATGCTATTGATTATTCTGACGGGTATTATTGTTGGCGACCGTATATTCGATGATCGCTACGCAGCATTGGTGGCTACTTCATATGGTTGGCTGCTTAGCGCCAAAATATTTATTTTAAGTCTCATTCTCTTGATAGCGGCACGCATCCGCTCATATTGGTTACCTTTGCTGACGAGCGGTAAGCAAATCGCAGAGCAGGATAGCAGGGAAAGTATAAAAAAATGGGTGGGTATCGAGTTTGTCCTGGCGCTGATTTTGGTATTCCTGGCGACGTTAGTTACCAATACCACACCCGTAAAGGATGCATTGATTGAAAACTGGCCATTTCCATTCCGATTTTCGATTATTGCCTGGAATCAACCTCATGTGGCGACCCAAGTATGGATAGGTGTAGCAATTCTGTTATTTGCGATAGCGGTTATAAAGCTAGGCCTGTCTCGTCACTGGGGATTGAAGCGCTTAATCAGTATTCCAGCGATCCTTTTTGTATCTGGTCTTGCCATTGCCCTGCCCCCATTGACAATTCAAGCTTACCCGGAAACTTACCGTAGACCATCGGTGCCCTTTGATGCCATATCAGTGGCTAATGGTGCAGCGCTTTATGCGGAACATTGTGTAGAATGTCATGGATATCAAGGAAAAGGTAATGGAATCAAATCAAGAACCTTATCGACAAAATTGCCGGATTTGTTGACTGAACCACATACAGCAGAGCACACACCGGGGGATTTTTATCACTGGATTACGTATGGTATGGCCAATACGGATATGCCCGGTTATGCAGAGAAATTATCCGATGAGGATCGGTGGGATTTAGTCAACTTCATTCATGCACTATCGCGGGGTTATCAAGCGCGAGTTCTGACGCCAGAAATTGTTCCCAACAAAGCTTATGTCAAGCCTCCAGTTTTTTCTTATTCAGGGCATGATGAAAGCAGTGGTGCTCTGCAAGATTTCCGTGGAAATCAAGCAGTTTTGCTGGTTATTTTTTCGTGGCCGCAATCTCAAGATCGAATAGAGCAGTTAAAACAGGCTTATCATCAGTTAAGTAAACAAAATATTGCGATATTGGCAGTGCCATCGCGCGATCTGACTACCGATGAATTGGCGCAACTAGCGACATTGCCTTTTCCAATCATTACCCACGGTGCCGCTGAAATTGCAATGAGCTATTCATTGTGGCGTCGAACGTTGAGTCATCCGGACATCATTGGGCGTGGAACAAACCCTGAGCATATGGAATTTTTGCTGGACCGATACGGATACCTACGGGCACGCTGGATTCCCTCAATAGATCAAAAGGGCTGGTCAGATATCGATAGGTTGAGTCAACAGATAAGCTTATTGAATCGCGAAAAAAACGAAATACCATTTCCGGAAGATTATGTTCGCTGATTTAACCATTAAAGCGGTTGGTTTAAAGTTATCACCGAAGTCAGTAACACGGCCGTTTCCGCCATTTCCACCAATGCCCCTGCTGTATCACCGGTTGTCCCGCCAATCCGGTGAAGCATCAGATAGCGCAAGAACAAGAAAATAATCATCGCAGTCAGCGATAACCACACATAGCGCATATCCGTAAGCAGAAATATCAGCGCAAATGTGACAGTAATGATAAAAATACTCAAATGGCGTGGCTGATGCGCTGCCAGTGATGCGCCTAGTCCATTGCTTCTGACATACGGTGTGGTTAAAAACAGCAGCGGCAATAGTGTCCTCGCGAGAATGATAGCCAGCAGCAAAGCGATCCATTCATTGGCAGAGATCAGGGTATAAAGCGTAACGAATTTGAGCAGTAAAATTAATACGATGGCTACCACTCCGGCCGGTCCACAATTGGGATCTTTCATGATCGCCATGGTTTTTGCCCGGTCGCCCATTCCGCCAATCCAGGCATCGGCGCTGTCCGACAGGCCATCCAGATGCAATCCGCCGGTTAATAATACCCAGACAGCAACCAGTAACGCTGCAGTTACAAGAGGTGGCGTGTTGTGCAACACCCACCCCAATCCCATGAGTATTAATCCTATGATTAAACCAACCAGCGGATAGAAGAGCAAGGAATATCCCAGGTCTCTATCATTTGGCTGAACCGTCAGCCGCACAGGTAATCGGGTCAGAAATTGCACCGCAACGAGAAAGGGCTTGATGATCATAGACAAGGATCGGAAACAAGTCTTGCTTGAGAGCGTTCTGCTTGTTCTATGTAAACATGGTGCATGCTGGCATGCTTGACTTCAAATTCCAGCAGCCGCTCAACAGGATATTGCTGAATATGGCACATGATCACTCGTATGACACCGCCATGTGTAATGAGTAAAATTCTTTTATCAACAGAGTGTTGTTGAATTTCATACCAAGCGGATAGGATGCGCTTTTCGAAATCAAGTAGATGTTCAGCCTTGGGAGGTGGATGAACTAAGGGATTCTGCCAGAAGCGGGATACAGCATCCGCATGGTTCTTCATCAAATCAGCCGTTGATTGATCTTCCCATGCCCCGAAGTGGATTTCCTGGATGCGCGTATCATGTGTAACGGGAATGGAATAACGCTGCCCCAATGCTTGCGCAAAATCTGCGCAGCGAATCAGCGGGGAAGTGATAATCTGCTGCCACTGGGATGGATTCCTTTCAATGGTATGCCACATTTGTGCCCAGCCAAGCGGTGTCAAGGGATAATCCGTGCTGCCGCAATAATGATGGCTGTTTTCGGTTTCGCCATGCCTGAGGAGATCAATAAAGGTTGTCATGGCTGAATGAAGCTCAAATTTTTTGCGCAACTTGCGCTTCCGAGAAAGTGGCTATTTCATTATGTAATTGGCAAGCCATGCGTAACAAATTGAGCGCGACGGCTGCACCGCTACCTTCGCCCAGCCTCAGATTAAGGGCAATCAACGGGTCCGCACCGAGCGCTTTGAGAATCATACCGTGACCCAGTTCGGCGGATTGATGGGAATAAATAAACCACTGCTTGCATCCTGGAGAAATACGCTCAGCCGTTAATGCGGCAACGGTACTGATAAAGCCATCGATCAGCATGGGCAGTCCTGATTGAGCGCCATGAATATAGGCACCTGTTAAAGCAGCGATTTCAAAACCGCCGACACGGCGTAGTGCATCCAAAGGGGAATTGATGTGCGGGCCATGTAAGGACAACGCTTGTGAAATCACCGCTACTTTATGGGCAATACCCTGATGATCAAGGCCAGTGCCGGCGCCTGTTAGCAGACTGGGTTGTTCATTCAATAAGATACAGGCCAGCGCAGTAGCGCTGGTGGTATTACCAATACCCATCTCGCCGCCGATAAACAGTTGCTGGTTATTTTGTTGCGCACGCGCAATGGCTGCATAACCGGCATTGAGTGCCTGACTCAGTTGATCCCAAGTCATCGCGGGGTCATGGATAAAATTGGCCGTTCCTGGTCCAAGACAATAATGCCTGACATTTGGCAATGACTGCGTATCGTGCACCGTTCCCAGATTAATGATTTCCAGTGAGGCACCCAGCGCGCGCGCCAGCACATTGATGGCACCGCCGCCGCGCGAGAAATTTCTGATCATTTCACGGGTTACCGATTGCGGAAACGCCGAGACATTTTCTGCCGCCACACCGTGATCACCGGCAAATATCGCAATGTGTACCTGCTCAACGCAAGGCCGCGGCGTATTTTGCATCGCAGCCAGCTGAATGGCAATTTCTTCAAGGCGGCCAAGAGATCCGGGCGGTTTGGTGAGCTGCGTCTGGTGTATCTGCGCCATCCGGCCCATTGCCAGATTAGGGACGGCTAATGGTGCATTCAGCCAACCGAGGGTGGTGGGTCTGATCATACGTGATCTCCTTTCAGTATCAATGGCAATCCAGCAACGGTTAGCACCACCTGATCGAAGTAGCTCGCGATTTCCTGGTGTAATTTACCGGCTTCATCGCAATAGCGGCGACTCAACTCACCCATGGGTATGATGCCCATGTTCGTTTCATTGCCGACCATAATCAGTCTTCCCGACAAACCAGGCAGCACTGCCTGGAACGCCGATCGCTCAATGTCAAATCTGGATGTGTCCTGGTGAGTCAATAAATTGGTAAGCCAGAGTGTGAGGCAATCAACCAACAGGCAATGTCCGGTATCCGCATGCTGGCTCAGTACAGAAGCCAGTTTCAAAGGCTCTTCAATAATTTGCCAATGATCAGGACGCCGTGCCTGATGTAAAGCAATCCGCTCGCGCATTTCTTCATCTTCGATGGTTGCTGTTGCGATATAGATAACCGGCAGCCGGCTTTCGGTGGCCAAGCGTTCAGCCAGACGGCTTTTGCCTGAACGCACGCCGCCGAGAATCAACGTCTTGGTGCTTGTCATGGTGTGCTTGGTTGCAAGTTGAGTAAGTGATACAGATGTGCCGTGTGTGGTGCCCGTCTGGCAGTCCAAGCCTGCAGTTTCAGCATCGGGCGCTCAGCCAGCTAAAGATTCTGGATAGCACAGGCGGCCGGGAGCCTTTCGGTTTCACTGAAGCGATGGTGATTGCTCATGGTCCTACAAGTCGATGCCCTTCTGTGCCTGGATACCGGCGCGATAGGCATGTTTGATGTCGGTCATTTCAGTGACGGTATCCGCTACCTCACACAGCGCATCGGGTGCACCGCGCCCGGTAATGACGACATGCTGCATGGGGGGGCGATTCTTCAAATCATTCAGTACCGTGGTTAAATCCAGCCAGCCGAACTTGAGCGGATAAGTCAGCTCGTCGAGTACGATCAGATCGAATGACGGATCGCGCAACATTTCCTGCACAATTTTCCAGCCGCGTTGCGCTGTTTCAGTATCGCGCTCCAGATCCTGAGTATCCCAGGTGAAACCTTCACCGAGGACATGCCAGATCACATTGTCCTGTTTGCGGAAAAAAGCTTCTTCGCCGGTGTCTGAACGGCCTTTGATAAATTGCGCCACCCCCACATGCATGTCATGGCCCAGTGCCCGCGCAATCATGCCAAATGCCGAAGTGGATTTGCCTTTGCCGTTGCCAGTGAGAATCAGCAATAAACCTTTCTCATGATCGGCCCGCGCAATCGCTGCATCAATGACTTCTTTTTTTCGCTGCATGCGCTCGCGGTAGCGCTGGGCGCGTTCGGAATTAGCCATGCCATTATCCTGCTGTGGTATTGCGTGGATGGATCGACTTAACAATCAACGCAAATAGCGAGTGAATTACAACAGCGATACCTATGTAAAATACGAATGTTTCGATATAGAGCGGGAAATATTTGATCAGTTGCGCGCCGAATGTGCTCAAGGTGGTATCTGTAAAGCGGCCGGAGAAGAAATAGAAACCGCCACTGGAAAATAATTCGCAGAGTATTAAAGCCGCCATGATACTGAGAGAAAGCGGCACAACGGTGCGCCATGCAAATTGGTAGCGATTGGCATACCAGCGGCCGGCCAGCCATAAAGAGGCATAAGCAGGCAGCAGGAACACATAAGCCGGGGTCAAACAGAAATCACTGACACCACCCCAGGTGTAAGCTGCAAAATCCAGCCACCAGCTCAATACAAAAAAGCCTAACAATGGCCATGCCGAGCGCAGATATATTCCTGCCAGGAAGAAAATCGCCCAGGAGGCATCCGCCAGGTTTTGCATGGATGCAAAATGATGACTTCGGGTGAGAATCATCAGCAACGCCAGCAGCCATCCGATAGCTATTTGATTGCGAATGGATAAAGTCAACATGTCTAAAACTCCTTGTTAGGGTTGATAGCGTACCATGGCGATGAAATTGCGCCCTGGCTGATTGAAGAATGCCGCTGTTTCATAGCGCTCATTGAATAAATTTTCAATGCGTCCCTGCAGGCGCCAATGCTTGTTCAATATATATTCGGCGCGCAAATCAAATTTGACATAACTGTCCAGCTTGCGCGTATTGGCCAAATCATCATAACGTTCTCCTTCAACCAGCAGCATCGCACCGATCATATAATTTTGACCGAACTGGCGATCAGCATCCAGGCGGAATGATTGTTCAGCGCGTCGTGGCAGTATATTACCGCGATTTGGTCCAGATGAACGATTTTCAGCATCCAGAAGTGTCAAGTTGCCGTTGAATTGCCAACCTTTGATCTGCGTGCTGAGTATGCCTTCGAAGCCGCGAATGCGCGCCTGGTCAATATTAGCAGGCGCAAAGGTACTTACATCAAAGGCAATCAGGTGATCAATGCGGGTTTCATAAACATTTAACGACCAGTTCCCCCAATCCGCCTTGCCGCGTGTACCGAACTCGTAGCTGAGTGAATCTTCCGGGCGTAGGTTGGCGTTGCTAAAGAGGGGGAAATACAGATCATTGAATGTGGGGGCTTTAAAGGCAGTACCGAAATTGGCAAGCAGGCGGATATTTTCAGTGAGCGGATAACCCCAGCCAGCGCCGCCTGTCACCCGGCTGCCAAATTGCTGGTTGTCATCATGCCGTAGCGATAACTGGACATCATGTTTGGCGAGCGTTGCCTGATGTTGCGCAAAAACGCCCCAATTGGTGCGCGAATGCACCGTAAAGGCCTCGGTAGTTTTGACATGATCTTTCTGATAGTCCATGCCGATGGTCAATAAATGGTTTGGTTTTATGGTGAAATCGTTCAGCACGGAAATGGTATCGCGGGTGGTATTGAACCGGCTAAAAAAAACCTTACCAAGAAAGTTGTCCGTGTCTTCCCGACTGCGGCCGCCGATCAGATTGATGCGCCAGAAATCCGTGGGAGAGTACCGTGCTGTGCCGCCAAAAACCTGCTGCATCAAAGTGCCTCTGTTGGCGATGCTGCCATCAAACTCAGTTTTGCCCGCGGATTGCATAAAACTGCCGTCGATTTCCAGTCCATTCTGGAAACGATAACCTGCACGCATGGAACCCGCCACGTTGCGATAGCCATCCCGATCATATAGAGTAGGGTCGGTTGTATCTACAAAACAGCCGGCATTGCTGGTACCGTTACAGGCATTGAATCCCCTCGTACCGATACCACTGGCTGTCATATTGAACCAGCCTTGCTTCCATCCGCGTGATAAACCCACCGAGCCCTCCAGCGTACCGAAGCTGCCACCGCCAAAATTAAAATTTGGTTTGAATCCTCCGCTGGTGTCGCCTTTGCGCGTAAAAATATGGATGACACCGCCGATAGCCTCCGAGCCATACAAACTGGATCGGGGGCCGCGCACGATCTCGATACGTTCGATCTGGTCAATGGGAATGTTTTCAAATGCTGTCGTACCCGATGTGGCCGAACCGACCTTGATGTTGTCAATCATCACCAGAACATGGGAAGATTCGGTGCCGCGCATGAAAACTGCTGTATTTTTGCCTGCTCCACCACTGTTGGCAATGCTCACCCCCGGTACACCGCGCAACAAATCTTGAACAGAGCGTGCCTGCTGGCGTTCAATATCCTTGCGCGTAATCACTGTTACCGAAGCCAACGCCGCATCGGCAGTCTGGGGCGTACGCGTTGCTGTAACAATAACGGTTTTCTCTAGCTGATCCGCATTGGTTGCGAATACAGTTGCGGTTGTGCCAAGCCATAGCACAGCCAGTGCCGGTAAACGGCATTTTTTCATGATCTGATTCCTCCGCGCCCACCCGCGCGTTATCAAATAAAATCAAGGCATGCAGAAGAAAATCAGGAATCAACAGACAGACTGACTGAAAGCGTCAACCGGAATGCCACTGATTGCCCTCCGCAATACCGTAGTGTGTTCATTTCAGGCCGGTCTCCGGACTCATGAGTGGAATAATTCCAGATCTGCGCCTTCCCGTGTCATGACACAGTGACCTGATGCAGATCGTTAAAGGTATCTCTAAAAGAATCCAAATTTCATGCAAGATTCTGTTTTAGAAATCAGAATGTATAGTGATACCCTTAGCTCAATTACCGTTGCGGGGGCAGTGCTGGCATTGCTTATTTGTTGGAAGCGCACCAGCTTCCCGTTTAACCTTCAAGGAAGAACTTGAAGGCACCTGAAAAGCAAGGACGCAAACTTACATGACCGGTGGCAGCCGTGTCAAGGAATTGGCCGCTTTCTGTAATTTTTTTTGCTGGGGTCGCCGGAATCTACATGACATCACTTTGTATTAATCGAGTTTCCCTGCTTTTTATCGCACAAGCTGAACCTCTTTGAGTTCAAAAGTCAGATTGGACAGATCCGGTACTTGTTGCAATTCAGCTGCATAAGTGAAGGCTTGTCCGCTGGTATCAAAAACGTTAATAAACGAGAGATTGAGCTTGCCGGTTGTCTGGTCGAAGGTGGAATTGTCATCCCGAAAGCGATCAGCTAGTTTTTCATGATGAACCAGTTCGAAACGTAGTGGCTGGCTATCCTGGATGAGCTGCAAGCGGGCGCGGTAAGTACCGCTGCTATGGCCATTATCCAACACGACATTGACTGCGGCTATGTCGAGAAAACCAGAATCAAAGCTGGCATTGGGAATTATTTTGTATACTGCTCCCGTCGTCTCGAAAGGGGTTCCCGTGGTATTGCTGAGCACATACAGCTCGCCATCACCATCCTGCCCGAAGCCCAGCACCCAGAATCCAGGCTGATCTTGCTCGGTCAAATCCAATTCCAGGATTGCACTGCCATCTGAATAAAATAACCGGCCATCTCCTTGGCCAGTCTTGGCGACATCCCCAAACAGATATTTTCCTTGCAAGGCAGCAATGGCATTGCCACGATAAACAAATCCCCCGATGATTGCAGTGCCTTCATCGTGATCATACTGAATAACGGGATCGATGAAGTCTCCTGCAACCGAGCCATCTGTGACGAAGCCTGGCTCGTTGCCATTAGGTTCGAAGCGAAAACTGCCTTCCTTCAATCCCCAGCCATAATTACCTCCTGGCTGCACCAGATTGACCTCCTCGATATCGTTTTGGCCGACATCAGCAAGTACCAGCACACCTGTTTGGGAATCAAAAGAGAAGCGGAAGGGATTGCGGAATCCATAGGCATATGTTTCAGGCAGTGCCGTGTCGGAGTCGGCAAAAGGATTATCACTGGGGATGCCATATTTTCCATTGCTTGAGTTATTTCCAGCCGGATCTATCCTGAGCAAACTGCCGAGTGGATTTCCGGGATTCTGACCGTTGCCATCGGAACCATGACCGATGATCGGACTGCCTGCGAAATTCTGACCATCGCGGTCATCAGCACCGCCGCCGTCTCCGAACGCGACATACAACATGCCATCAGGACCAAAATTAAGCGCGCCGGCATTGTGATTGAACTGAGGTTGATCCACGGTCAATAATACGCGCACTTCCTCCACAACTAAGGGCGAACGGATGAAATTTAGCCGCCATTCCCGAATGACTGAACGATGATTGGGAGTAGCACCGGCAGGCAGAGTGGAAAAATCACTGCTGTCTCCTGCCGGCTCGGAGGTACACGTATACAGCAGGCCATTTTCAGTATAACGAGGGTGAAAAGCAAAGCCGAGAAAACCGCGTTCATCAAATGAACCACTGCCAAAAGCTCCCAACGGCACTAGTACATCGGTAAAATCCAGAAAAACTTCTTTATGATGGGTCGTCAGATTGATACGCCACAATTTTCCGTCCTGATCACCCACATATAAATGCTCGGGATCGCTTGGAATGGAAATTGCCCAGTTGGGCGCAGTCAGGCCACTTGCGATTTGTTTTAATCTTAGTCGAATGGAACCTTTCTGAATCGGAGCCGGGATCGGATCGTCAAGGCGTTGTCCTGCTGCAGAAGCTACTGAATTTCCTCTGGGTGTTGAATCAGCGTTAATTGCTGTGCCATTGGCAGCAATAACCAGTAACAGTAAAGACAATATTGCGTAGTAAAATTTCATTTTGATACCTCCCGATAGCAAAATTTAAGTTCTACAGATTCAACTTCTCATTTTCTGGAATATCCTTAAGTTAATGTTATTAGATGTGATAATACAAGGGAGGAAGTCTCAGAATTGTCCCGAGTGGAATAGTCTACAACGATTATTTAAGCTGATGCATCAAGTTAATCCTTGATAGGCTTAACTTAAGAGGTTACCTATGGCATGTAGTGATTGCTGGTTTTACGCTGGTCCCCGTGTGCGTCGTCATCATGATGATTAGGTACCATGTGCGCTCTTTCAACCGGCAGCGTCTCGCCGCGGAAGAACCTGGGTTCGCGCATATTCCAGAGTACCATCAATGGCACACCAAAAAGTAAAGTGGCCACACCAATTAGAAACACGGCACCCACACCGGCAATGGATCCACTGGAACCATAATCCGGATCCATCATGTTCCATGCCTGCAGGATACTCACCGCAATCAAGACAACCGCGGCAATCGCGGGCAGAATCACTTGCGATAGCGCTGTGTGCCAGTGATTTAAGGCGGTACGGTGGAAATAGACCACACAGGATAGTGCCGCTACTGTGTAGTAGGTACAAACCGCAATGCTGACGCTATGGATCGAATCTTTAACGATGGATTCGCTGATCAGGCTTAAAGTGATATAGATGATGAGCGTCATCAAGCCGATCGTCCATGTTGCAAACTTTGGGGTTTGGGTGGTTGCGTTGATTGACGAAAATTTGCGTGGAATTGCCTGGTATGTCGCCATGGCCAATGCAACACGCGCGGCCGGCATGATCGTAGATATGGTGGCTGAGAAAGCCGAGGTTGCGATGATCAACGCAGCTACCAGTGCGCCTTTGGATCCGATAATGTCGGTTGCCAGTGCTGTAATAATTGAATCGATATTATCCTTGAACGTCAGACTCGATTGACTCTGTACATCAATCCCGGCATACGCCAGCGCTGCGGTGGAGAAAACCACATAGGTGACAACAGTGATGATCATCGCAATAATGCCACTTTGCCCTGCCTGTTCTGAGTCGCCCGCTGTCTCCTCAGACATCGCCAGTGAGGCATCAAATCCCCAGAATATGAACAATGCGATAAGAAATCCATTCAGAAAAGCACTGAATGAAGAGATTGCAAACGGATTAAACCATTCCAGTGAAAATGGCTCGGCAGTGCTCACCGCATCTCCCTGCAGAATACGCATGAACAAGATGGCTGCTAACGCGATAAGTCCGCCATATTGCGCGATGGTCAGGATCATGGTGGTGCGCGAGGATTCTTCGGCCCCGAGTGCAGTCAGATAGGTGGTACTGAAGATGTAAAGCGTGGCTATACCGAAGTTGAACCACACCGGTACCTGCTCCAAGTTAAAGATAATTACTGTTGCATTGACGATGATCTGAGTTGCAGTAACCCCCGCCAGTATGCTTGCCAATAACAGCGCCCATCCGCCGAGCCAGCCGAATCGCGGTCCGATGGCTTTACTGCCCCAGGTGAAAACCGTGCCGGAATCTGGCGCAGAGGTAGTTAAATGCTTGTAGGATAAGGCGACAAAGAACATTGGAATTACCGATAAAATAAATACTATCGGCAATTGATACCCACTTTCGGAAGCGCCGTAACCCAGTGCGCCAGTTAATGAGTAAGCTGGAGCAGTCGCTGCCAGCCCGATGGTGACCGCAGCCGATCTGGACACAGATCCTTTTTTTAATCCCTTGGCTTTTAGTCCGTGCATTACTGTCTCTTCGTGCATCTGCTATCTCATGTTCCCCGGGCGAGGAAAAGACGAAAGTAGCAAAGATTCGAGGTGAAGTCAAAAACAGCACGATGCCATTCGGATGATGGTTCTATTTTGATTTCTTCAATATGTGCGATCATCACTTTTGTCTGCTTGCTGCCTTTTGACCGCATACGCGATCTTTGATACATTCCAGCCTGATTCTGTAGTCGACTTAATTTTAATTGGATCGGAAAACTTAGGATTAATCTCAGCATTTTTATGTACTTGGGAATGTGCCGGTTGTACAGCTTGAATAACAGGAGAGAACAATGCAACACAATCCAGGATTTCTACGATTAGTGGAACAGGCAAAACAGCGGATCAAGGAATGTAGCGCAGCCGAGGTACAGGCAAGATTGGCGCGAGGAGAGCAATTTCATTTTATTGATGTGCGCGAAGATCATGAGTTTGAGATAGATCACGCGGCAGGCGCTCGTCATCTTGGAAAAGGCATCATTGAACGTGATATTGAAACCGTGATACCTGACAAACAAGCACCTATCATATTGTATTGCGGAGGAGGCTATCGCTCGGCGCTGGCGGCGGATGCGTTGCAGCAAATGGGTTATACCGATGTGGTATCCATGGATGGTGGGATTAAAAGCTGGCGTGATGCTGGTTATCCACTTGAGAAAGG
>CBFGXU010000061.1:0-13499 GCA_965652935.1 uncultured Nitrosomonas sp. | reverse complement strand
CTTGCCCAGCAGCATGATCTTGCATTATTGCAGCCATTAACGCTTAAAACTTCCGGCATTCAAGCACAATTGCGAGCATTGAAGCCGGATGTAATGGTTGTGGCGGCGTATGGATTAATTCTGCCGCAAGCCGTATTAAATATTCCTCATCTGGGATGTTTGAATATTCATGCTTCACTATTGCCGCGTTGGCGTGGTGCTGCACCGATTCAGCGAGCTATTTTGGCGGGTGATAATGAGACCGGCATTACGATTATGCAGATGGATGCAGGGTTAGATACCGGCGCTATTTTGTCAAAACATCGAATAGCTATCGCTTCGGATGATACCACGCAATCATTGCAGGACAAGCTAAGCCTGTTGGGGTCGCGGAGTATTGTTGAGGCGCTGGCATTATTGCAACAGGATAAACTGGTTCCTGTCATGCAGGATGAAATGCAAGCTTGCTATGCGGCCAAAATTAAAAAAATTGAGGCAGCAATTGATTGGCAGCAGAGTGCAGAACAAGTGAATCGCGTTGTGCGAGCGTTCAACCCGAGTCCAGGCGCCTACACTTATTTCCGGAACTACGTTTTGAAAATTTGGCAAGCTAAAATAGTTGCAGGGAAGACTGGTAAACCAGGTGAAATTATTACCGTCGATCGTGAAGGTATTTCAGTAGCATGCCATTCTGGCATGTTACGGCTTGAAATGGTGCAGAAGCCGGGCGGCAAGAAACTGAATATAATAGATTTCCTGACTGGGAATGATGTGCAGCCGGGCGATTATTTTTCAAGAGGATAATCATTTTACAGCACAGTATGATTAAAACACAGCTTACTGCTACTTCTGTAATCAGCAAGGTGCTAGCAGGGGCTAGTTTGACCGGAGTACTTCAGGAGGTTTGGCGCGTTGAGCCCATGTTGTCGAAGCAACAAAGAGGTGCCATTCAAGATTTGAGTTATGGCGTGTTGCGTTTTTATGCGCAACTCGAAGCCATCCTCGGATTTTTACTGAAAAAATCGCTACATGATAGGTCTCTGCATCATTTGCTGCTGGTAAGTTTGTATCAGCTGCAATACAGTAAGGTACCTTCACATACGGTGGTAAACCAGGCGGTTTCAGCCTCACGTTCCTTAGTGCAGGGAAAAGGAATGCAGGGATTGGTCAATGCAATATTGCGCAGTTTCATCCGGCAGCGTGAAAATTTGTTAAAAAAAGCCGCTGAAAAAGACGTTGGCTGTTATTCGTATCCGCAATGGTGGATCGATAAACTGCGGTTGCAATATCCACGAGATTTTCAAGCGATCCTGCTGGCAGGTAACAAACGTCCTCCGATGACCTTGCGGGTTAATCAGCGGAAGATCAGCGTGGAGGATTACCGCAAGTTGTTAACAGAGAAATCGATGCCTGCTGAATTGCTATGGTCTGGTGCGCTGCAACTGAGTCAGGCGGTGATGGTGGAAAATCTGCCAGGCTTTAGTGAAGGCTTAGTGACCGTGCAGGATGCAGGGGCGCAGCTTGCGGCAACATTTCTGGATGTGCATGATGGTATGCGGGTGTTGGATGCCTGTGCTGCGCCCGGAGGTAAGGGTACACATCTGCTGGAATTGGCGGATGTGTCGTTGACGCTATTGGATAATGATTCGTCAAGGCTTGCTCAGGTGCAACAGAATCTTGGGCGCATGAATATGACAGCAGAATGTTTGATATGCGGGGATGCATCGAATCCCGATGTATGGTGGGATGGTCGGCCGTTTGATCGTATTTTGGCTGATGTGCCTTGTTCTGCATCCGGTGTGGTATGCCGGCACCCGGATATTAAATGGCTGCGGCGCGAGAGTGATTTGATTAAGTTTGCGACAACTCAGCAAGCAATTCTCAATGCTTTATGGAAAATTTTGAGGAAGAATGGTAAGTTGTTGTATGCGACTTGCTCAGTCTTTGCTGAAGAAAATACCATGCAAATAGAAAAATTTCTTAAACAGCATCCTGATGCATACCCATTACCGCTTGCTGGGGTAGCCATGACAGATGGGCAATTGTTACCAGATATTCAGCATGATGGTTTCTTTTACACTTTGTTGCATAAGATTTAATCGAAGTATGTGGCGAGTATGGTTGCCTTATATCAATCCAATACTTTTGTTGTTGATTCTGTCCTTGCCAGTCACGATCGCGCAAGCGGAGGGTATCCGGATAAAATCTGTTACGCTGACAGCGGTTAAGCAGGATTATGAGCTCAGTGTTGACTCTGAAATCGTTCTCAATGCGACCTTGGAGCAAGCGCTTGAAAAAGGTATTGTGCTGTATTTTGTGACTAAATTCAGTTTGGTTGATTCGCGCTGGTATTGGCTTAACGACGAAGTTGCGCGCGGTAAACTAAGAATGGGGTTAAGATATTATGCACTCACACGTCAATATCATTTGAGCTATCCTTCATTTTCACGAAGCTTTAACACATTAAAGGAAGCGTTACAGGCTTTGGGTCAATTGCACGGTTATCCATTAACCATTAAGTCTGAGTTAAAACACGATATCGACTATATCGCCTCGTTACGCATGTGGCTTGACTTGACACGCATGCCCAAACCATTCCAGATAGAAGCGCTGGGTTCCAGTCAATGGAGCCTGAGTTCGGATAAATTGGAATGGCGAATGAAGTTACCAACGCCAGAGCAGCCATTGCAAATTAAAGGCGACTAATGAAATATGTTCTGATTATTGGCGCGGGATTAGGAGCAGTTATGCTTTTTCTGCTGGCTACAGCAGGCGCCAATACTGAGTTTTTTGAGCGGAAATACCGGTTATTGCTGGGTATTAATATTGCCTTCGTATTATTTCTCATGGTTATCGTGGGATTTTTATTGTGGCGGTTCAGGCGCAGGCTCAAATCAGGTGTATTTGGATCCAGGCTGGCATTGCGGTTAATGCTGGTTTTTTCATTGATGGCCATCCTTCCAGGTGTTTTAGTGTATGCAGTATCTGTTCAGTTTCTTGAAAAAAGTATCGAATCCTGGTTTGATGTGAAGGTAGATCGCGCCCTCGAAGGCGGTTTGAATCTGGGGCATACCATGCTTGAGAGCCTGTTGGAAGAATTACAAAAGAAAGCGCAAGCTACGGCGCTGATATTGTCTGAACCCTCCAATCCGCCTTTGCTGGTGCTCAACGAATTATTGCTGCAATCACAGGTTGAGGAGGCGACTTTGTTTAATCAGGATGGCAAAGTTATTGCGTTCTCCAGTGAAAGTAATGCGGCGCTATTTCCCGATGTGCCTAACGCAATGGTCATGCGGCATATACGAATTCAAAAGGCTTACAGTGCGGTTGAATCCATCGCAGATAAGGGATTGTATTTGCGTGTGGTGGCGCCTGTTAATGTATTAAGCTTAAAAGAAGATATTCGGGTACTTCAGCTATTGCAGCCGGTTCCTGTGCAATTGGCAAAAGACGCCGAGCGGGTGCAGGCAGGATATCAGGATTACCAGGAGCTTTCTCTGTCACGCCAAGGATTAACGCGGTTGTATAGCGTTACATTGACATTGGCGCTGCTATTGTCATTATTTTCTGCGCTAGCGACAGCTTCATTGCTCAGTGAAAGGCTGAGTGCGCCGCTCGGTATGCTGGCAGAGGGCACGCGCGCTATTGCGCAAGGCGACTACAGCCGCCGTCATTTAGTGCAGAGCCGCGATGAACTGGGTGTGCTGACGGAGTCTTTTAATCTGATGACGCAACAGTTAGAGGAAGCGCAAGCCACAGCGCAACATAATCAGCAGCAAGTGGAAAGCGCGCGTGCGCATCTGGAAAGTATTCTGGCAAATCTTTCATCGGGTGTATTGGTATTTGATGATCAATTAGTTTTATCCAAGGCAAATCGTAGTGCAGAACAAATACTACAAGCCCCACTGATCAGTCTGGATGGTTCAATCATTGAAGGATGTTTGGACAATGAGCCGCAGTTAAATGTCCTGGTTGCTGAAATCAAGGAGGGTTTTAATTCCGGAGCGGCCGGAGTTTGGGAACGCCAATTGACACGCCTTGAAGATGGACGCAATCAGGTTTTGCTGATACGAGGAACGCGTCTGCCTCAGATATCAGGTGGAGGAGGTGTGGTGGTTTTTGATGATATCACGCATCTATTGCAAGTACAGCGAGCGGTCGCCTGGGGAGAAGTGGCCCGTCGGCTGGCGCACGAAATTAAAAATCCACTAACTCCTATTCAACTTTCCGCCGAACGGGTACAGCATAAGCTAATTCATAAACTTGATGAGGATGATGCAAGAATATTGCGGCGTTCTACGGAAACCATTGTTAATCAGGTTGAAGCCTTAAAGAAAATGGTAAATGAATTCAATCAGTATGCGCGAGTTCCTGAATTAGACTTACACCAGCTCGATTTTAATCGATTGGTGCGGGAAGTGCTGTCCTTGTATGAAACAACTCATATGGCAACTGATCATAGTAAGCACATACAAATCAAGCAGACATTAGCAGAGGATTTACTGGCAGTCAGAGGGGATTCTGCACAGTTACGGCAGGTGCTGCACAATTTACTGCAAAATGCTCAGGATGCATTGGTTGATATAGCAGAACCCTTGATAGAAGTGAAAACCGAGATGGTGCATGGAGGTATGCAATTGAGTATACGTGATAATGGCTGGGGCTTTTCAGAGGAGATCAAAGCGCGGGTTTTTGAGCCTTATGTTACTACTAAGCCGAAAGGAACGGGGCTGGGTTTACCAATTGTGAAAAAAATTGTTGAGGAGCATGCAGGGCTTATCCATATTGAAAATATTAAACCTCATGGTGCGCAAATTTCAATCATTTTGCCAACAGTAGAAAAGCATATATCAGCGAGAGATATAAAGTTGGCATGAAATGGCATCATGGATAAGAAAGATAAAAAAGGTCTTTGAAATTGACAGTTGTGCATAAGCTGATTGGTTTTCGGCAGCGGAGAAGATTTTAAATGATAACAAACAATACAATACTTGTTGTTGATGACGAAATTGGCATACGTGAGTTGCTGTCTGAAATTTTGCGTGATGAAGGCTATCGGGTGGCGTTGGCAGAGAATGCCGAACAAGCCCGAGCTTGGCGTAGTCAGACCCGCCCAGATTTGGTGCTGTTAGATATCTGGATGCCTGACACTGATGGGATTACGTTGTTGAAAGATTGGGCCAGTAACGGCATGCTGACGATGCCGGTCGTTATGATGTCGGGGCATGGCACTATAGACACTGCGGTTGAAGCGACACGTATCGGTGCATTTGGTTATTTGGAAAAACCGATACCGCTGCAGAAGTTGCTCAGTACTGTCAGCAAAGCTTTGCGAGGAGGTCAAAGCAAACAGCATTTGGCGCTTTCACTCGCCAGTTTGGGCAAAGGTCCTCTAATTGCAGACCTTAGGAAAAAATTAGAGCAAGTTGCCAATCTGAAAACTCCCTTGCTTCTGATGGGCGAGCCAGGTGTTGGTGCAGAAATCTGTGCACGTTTTATGCATCGCTCGAATACGCCTTGGGTCGAGCCAGAAACTTTAACAGTGCTGGCTGAATCACCATTGGATTTGCTGGAGCTTGCACGTGATGGGCTATTGTTTCTAAAAGATGTAGGTGAGATCAATAAATTAGCCCAAAAGGGTTTATTATTGTTGTTGAGTAAACTGGATAAATATAATGTGCGGTTGGTTTGTGCGACTTCTCAGCCTTTAGCGGAGTTGACAGCGCAGGGGACCTATCATCCCAAGCTCTATGAGGCGCTTAGTAGCTTAAGTATTGGAATTCCAACATTGAGAGCGCATCGAGAGGATATTCCTGAATTAGCTAACCAGATTCTGTCGCGCTTTGTTGAGTCGGGTGAAGCTTCACCAGCATTGCAGTTCAGCACTGCTGCGCTAAATTGTTTACGAAATTATGACTGGCCTGGTAATCTTACCCAGCTAACGGGTGTAGTGCACTCATTGGCATTGACGTGTACGGGAGATGAGATTTCAGTCGAAGCTGTTCAGCAAGCAATGGTTTTTCCAGAATCAGCCTTAACCTCAGTAGCTCCAGAAATTCCCCTTGATCTTTCCTTGCGTGAGGCGCGTGATTTATTTGAAAA
Source organism: uncultured Nitrosomonas sp. (assembly GCA_965652935.1). Taxonomy (GTDB): domain Bacteria; phylum Pseudomonadota; class Gammaproteobacteria; order Burkholderiales; family Nitrosomonadaceae; genus Nitrosomonas. Next base: position 7,418 of record CBFGXU010000061.1, on the reverse strand, counting down.
AAGTTATTTTGAAAGATTGATCGATCAAGAAAATGGCAATATGACGCGCGTCGCTGAGCGAGCCGGATTAGAGCGCACCCATCTTTATCGCAAGATAAAATTGTTGGGAATCAAACTGCGAGGAAACTGACGGCATAAAGAAATTTTACTGCTACTGGATTGGTTTTAATGCGTAAAATGAAGATCTCTAGTTGTCGTCTTATCCATCTTAAGAGATAATGCTAAATTTGCCAATAGTGCATAGTAAATATGCAATGGCTACTATTTTTATTATTTGTTGAAAATATAGGGAGTTAGTATCAAATGGGTACATTCAAGGATTTTGACGCGCCGGTGTTTAAGGATTTGACCAGTGCGATTCGTGCATTGGCGATGGATGCCGTGCAAAAAGCCAATTCTGGTCACCCCGGTATGCCAATGGGTATGGCCGAAATCGCTGAGGTACTGTGGATGCACCATCTGCGTCATAATCCTGGTAATCCAAAGTGGGTAGACCGTGACCGGTTTGTTCTTTCCAATGGACATGGATCAATGTTGATCTATGCGCTACTTCATCTGACAGGGTATGATCTGCCAATGGAAGAGATCAAGCGATTCCGACAACTCCATTCTAAGACGCCCGGCCATCCGGAATATGGTTATACACCTGGCGTAGAAACCACAACCGGTCCCCTGGGCCAGGGGATTACCAATGCAGTAGGGATGGCATTAGCGGAAAAGGTGCTGGCTGCTGAATTTAATCGTCCTGGCTACAATATTGTGGATCACTATACCTATGTTTTTCTCGGTGATGGCTGCTTGATGGAAGGTATCTCCCACGAAGCATGTTCTCTGGCAGGCACCTTGGGATTAGGCAAGCTGATTTGTTTCTATGACGATAATGGTATTTCCATCGATGGCCATGTGGAAGGCTGGTTTACCGATGATACGCCGAAAAGGTTTGAATCCTATGGTTGGCATGTCGTACCCAATGTGGATGGCCATAATCCGGTGGCGATTGAAGCGGCGATTGAAGCAGCTAAGCGGGTAAATGATAAACCGTCGATGATTTGTTGCAAGACAGTGATCGGACTGGGTTCACCGAATTTGGCCAATACGCATTCAGTGCACGGCGCTGCCCTGGGGGATGCAGAAATTGCGGCTGCACGGCCGCACATCGGCTGGCATCATCCGCCTTTTGAGATTCCACAAGATGTTTATAGCGCTTGGGATGCAAGAGCAAAAGGTCAGAAACTTGAAACGGAATGGAATGAGAAATTCTATGAATATTCAGAAAAATATCCTGCAGAAGCTGCTGAATTCAATCGCCGCATGGCGGGCGATTTGCCAGCCAATTGGCGCAGTCATGTGGATAGTTTGATTAACCAGGTCAATGCGAAGGCAGAGACAATTGCTAGCCGTAAAGCCTCCCAAAATTCCATTGAAAGTTTGGCACCTATTTTGCCAGAATTGATTGGCGGTTCTGCGGATCTGGCCGGATCTAATCTAACTTTATGGTCGGGCTCAAGGGGAATCGGCCGGGATGAAGGTGGTAATTATGTGTACTATGGCGTGCGCGAATTTGGTATGAGCGCCATCATGAACGGATTATCCTTGCACGGCGGTTTAATTCCTTATGGCGCTACATTCTTGATGTTTTCAGAATATGCCCGTAATGCGCTGCGTATGGCTGCATTGATGAAAATTCGCAATATATTCGTATTTACCCATGATTCGATCGGCTTAGGTGAAGATGGTCCAACGCATCAACCCATAGAGCAAACGGCTACCTTGCGTTATATTCCCAATATGAATGTTTGGCGTCCCTGCGATACGGTTGAATCCATGGTTTCATGGGTGTGTGCGATTGAGCGTAAAGAAGGTCCCAGCATATTGATATTCAGCCGTCAAAATTTGCCCTTTCAAAAGCGCGATACAGACACAATTAAGCTGATTGAAAAAGGCGGTTATGTTTTATCTGAAGCAGACAGCGGTAAACCCCAGGCAATTTTGATCGCGACAGGCTCCGAGGTTGGCTTGGCCATGAATGCGCAAAAAGCATTAGCTAGTGAGGGTATTCCGGTACGTGTTGTATCCATGCCCTGCACCCATGTATTTGATCGTCAGGAATCATCCTACAAAGACAGTGTCTTGCCGAAAGGTATCAAGCGCGTTGCCGTAGAAGCGGGCGTGACCGATTTCTGGCGTAAGTACGTCGGATTGGATGGTGCCGTGGTGGGTATTGATACCTTTGGTGAATCAGCACCTGCGGATGTGCTATTCAAACATTTCGGCTTTACCGTTGAAAACGTGGTTAAGACCGTAAAAAGTATTCTCTAATTCATTTTATGATTACAGTAGTCGAGTGAATTTTGTATTCACTCCAGAAGCACAAGTTTCTTATTTAAGGAGTCTTAGTATGACAATTAAGGTTGGTATTAATGGGTTTGGTCGTATAGGGCGAATGGTTTTTCGCTCTGCAGTGCAGAATTTCCCTGACATTGAGGTTGTCGCAATTAATGATTTGCTAGAACCAGATTATCTCGCTTATATGTTAAAGCATGATTCAGTGCATGGTCGTTTCCAGGGTGATGTTGCAGTCGATGGCAATACACTGGTGGTCAATGGTAAAAGAATTCGTTTAACCGCGATTAAAGATCCGTCTGAACTGAAATGGAATGAAGTGGGTGCCGAAGTGATCGTTGAATCAACCGGGTTGTTCCTGACTAAAGAAACTTGTGAAAAGCATTTGGCGGCAGGCGCCAAAAAGGTCATTATGTCAGCGCCTTCCAAGGATGATACACCGATGTTTGTGTATGGTGTGAACGATAAATCCTATAAAGGTGAAAGCATCATTTCCAATGCTTCCTGTACCACGAACTGCCTGGCGCCAATGGCTAAGGTGTTGCACGATAAATGGGGCATTAAGCGCGGACTGATGACGACGGTGCATGCTGCAACAGCTACACAAAAGACGGTGGATGGTCCATCCAATAAAGATTGGCGCGGTGGGCGCGGTATTCTGGAAAATATCATACCGTCTACAACCGGCGCTGCCAAAGCAGTAGGTGTTGTGATACCGGAATTGAACAAAAAACTGACCGGCATGGCTTTTCGTGTTCCAACATCGGATGTGTCAGTTGTTGATCTGACCGTTGAGCTGGAAAAAGAGGCGACCTATGACGAGATTTGCCAGGCGATGAAAGAGGCTTCCGAAGGCCCCATGAAAGGCGTGTTGGGGTATACCGACCAGAAAGTGGTATCTACCGATTTTCGTGGAGACAGTTGTACCTCCATTTTTGATGCTGAAGCAGGCATGGCGTTAGATAAAAGCTTTGTCAAGGTGGTTGCATGGTATGACAATGAGTGGGGCTATTCCACCAAAATATTGGAGATGGTTCGTACTGTCGCCAAATAATTTAGTATTGAGGTATGCGATTGAGGAGTGGAGTTCAGTAAAAACCTTGATTCCTATCTCAACTTGAGTATTTAATTAAAGATATAAAGGGTAGCGCTTGCTATCCTTTTATTTTCTTAAAGACAATTCTGGAGTTTGCCGTGTCTGTTATTAAACTTGTTGACCTTGATTTGAAAGGTAAACGCGTATTTATACGTGCTGATCTGAATGTGCCTGTGAAAGATGGCAAAGTAACATCAGATGCACGCATTACTGCTTCAATGGCGACGATCAATCATTGCCTTAAACAAGGCGCTAAAGTAATGGTCACATCGCATTTAGGTCGCCCTGAAGAAGGGGTATGGACGGAAGAAAATTCATTAAAACCGGTAGCGGATGATATTGCGGATCGTTTGCATAAGCCAGTACGTTTAATTCGGGACTGGGTCGATGGCGGTTTCGAAGTGGCTGACGGAGAACTAGTGGTACTGGAAAACTGCCGCATCAATAAAGGTGAAAAGAAAAATTCAGAAGAAACAGCGCAGAAATACGCGAAATTATGCGATGTGTTTGTGATGGATGCATTTGGTACGGCGCATCGTGCTGAAGCTTCAACGCATGGTATCGCCAAGCATGCACCCGTGGCTTGTGCAGGTATTCTGCTGACAGAGGAACTGGAAGCATTGACCAAAGCACTGCTTAATCCAGCGCGGCCTATGGTGGCTATTGTTGGCGGCTCTAAGGTATCGACTAAACTGACAGTGCTCGAATCGTTATCTGAGAAAGTTGATCAACTAGTGGTGGGTGGTGGTATTGCCAATACCTTCCTGAAAGCGGCCGGTAAGAATGTGGGCAAATCATTGTGTGAAGATGATCTGGTTCCAACTGCCAAGGCGCTGATGGATAAAATGGCTCAGCGTAAGGCGTCCATTCCGATTGCAGTCGATGTTGTGGTCGGTAAAAAGTTTGATGCCAACGAGCCTGCTATTTTAAAAGATGCGAACAACGTTGCTGATGACGACATGATTTTTGATATTGGACCTAAAAGTGCGCAGGAATTGGCTGATATCATCATGCGGGCCGGAACTGTAGTGTGGAATGGTCCGGTGGGTGTATTTGAATTTGATCAGTTTGGCGCCGGAACTGAGAAAATCGCCAAAGCCATTGCAGAAACCAGTGCCTTCACCCTGGCAGGTGGTGGTGATACCATTGCCGCAATCCAGAAGTACGATATTTATGACAAGGTATCTTATATCTCAACCGCAGGTGGTGCATTCCTGGAATTCCTAGAGGGTAAAAAATTACCCGCAGTGGAAATATTGGAAACGCGGGCTCACTAATCGTCAAGAAAAATAATGATTCGGAGAACAAAGATTGTAGCAACCCTTGGTCCTGCGTGCAGTAACCCAAAAATATTGGAACGCATGATTCAGTCCGGTGTAGATGTTGTTCGGATCAATTTTTCGCATGGCACACGTGAACAGCATATTGAATTAGCAGAGTTAACTCGCTCGCTGGCACGAGCGGCGGGTCGCACTGTCGGCATTCTGGCCGATCTGCAAGGTCCGAAAATCCGTATTGGCAAGTTTGAACATGGCAAGATCCGGCTTGAAGTTGGTGATCAGTTTATTCTGGACTCTTATTGTGAGTTGGGTAATCAGGAAAGAGTCGGGCTAGATTACAAAGAATTGCCGAGTGATCTGGAAACCGGCGCCACACTAATGTTGGATGATGGTCGCATCATATTGGGTGTGTCCATGGTGCGTGAACATGAGGTATTCTGTGTGGTTGAGCAAGGGGGTGTGCTGTCAAACAATAAAGGCATTAATCGTAAAGGGGGCGGGCTCAGTGCACCCGCGCTTACGAATAAGGATCTGGAAGATATCAAAACAGCTGCGGAGTTTGGTGCAGATTTTCTGGCGGTATCTTTTGTACGCTCAGGCGATGATATCCGGCAGGCCCGTGAATTGGCGCTTGAAGCTGGCGGAAGGGGCATGGTGATGGCAAAGATTGAGCGTTCAGAGGCCATTCTTGCCCTGGATGATATTCTGGAAGCGTCGGATGCCATTATGGTGGCACGCGGCGATCTTGCCGTTGAGGTTGGCGATGCTGCAGTTCCGGCGCTACAAAAAAGAATGATTCGTTCAGCGAGAACGAATAATAAGCTGGTGGTCACAGCGACACAGATGATGGAATCCATGATAACTAACCCAATTCCAACGCGCGCTGAAGTGTCTGATGTTGCTAATGCCGTGTTGGATGGCACTGATGCCGTCATGCTCTCGGCAGAATCTGCCGCGGGTGAATATCCGGTTCAGGCGGTAGAAGCAATGGCAAGAGTCTGTTTGGAAGCTGAGAAGGAATATTTGGTCGGTAATGAGCGACGCATACCCACAACGATCAATCAGGCTACCATTGAAGAAGCCATCGCGCGCGCCACGATGTTTACAGCCAGCGGTTTGCAGATTCGCGCGATTGCAGCGTTAACGCAAAGTGGTGTGACTGCCTTGCTGATGTCGCGAAGAAGCTCTAAAGTGCCTATTTTTGCGCTAAGTCCGAATGAAGAAACGCGCAGAAGGGTGACACTGTTCAGAGGTGTGTATCCGGTGGAATTCGGTGGAGGGTTAAAGGACCCGGAAATTATCCTCAATCTTGCTGAAGAGGAATTACTCAAGCGTGGCGTGGTGCGTAATGGTGATATCATCGTGATGACGATTGGCGAACCGGTGGGCAAGTCAGGCGGCACCAATACCATGAAAATCATTAAAGTAGGTGAATGGAAAACTAGGCAAGGGGTTCATGCCTCACCAACTCTTTAATGCAATGCAGACTTGGCTCGGAACATCAGGCAGTAGTAAAAAAACAATCAAATTATATTATTCGAATAATAGACGATATTAAGACAGGATGACGTTAAGATAATTTTTTGAAGGAGATTTAAATGGCACTCGTATCATTAAGACAACTACTTGATCACGCAGCAGAAAACGGTTATGGCTTGCCTGCTTTCAATGTCAATAACCTGGAGCAGATCCAAGCCATCATGCAAGCGGCTGATGAATGCAACAGTCCGGTTATTATGCAGGGCTCTGCAGGCGCTAGAAAATATGCTGGGGAAGCGTTTTTACGGCACTTAATTGCAGCCGCCGTTGAAGCTTATCCGCATATACCGATTGTGATGCATCAAGATCACGGTGCTTCGCCATCTGTGTGCGTGAATGCGATACGCAGCGGTTTCTCTAGTGTCATGATGGATGGCTCGTTGCAGGCTGACGCTAAAACACCATCCACCTACGACTACAATGTCAAAGTCACCGCAGAGGTTGTTAACATCGCGCATTCAGTCGGCGTTTCGGTGGAAGGGGAACTGGGCTGCTTAGGTTCATTGGAATCCGGCATGGGGGAAGCAGAGGACGGCCATGGCGCGGAAGGCAAATTATCGCATGATCAACTGCTGACCGATCCGGAAGAAGCCGCCGACTTTGTGAGAAAAACCGGCGTAGATGCTCTGGCCATTGCGATTGGCACCTCGCATGGCGCTTACAAATTTACGCGTAAACCGACAGGCGATATTCTGGCCATAGAACGCGTTAAGGAAATTCACAAACGCATTCCCAATACCCATCTGGTAATGCACGGTTCCAGTTCGGTACCGCAAGAATGGCTGGAAATCATCCGTCAATATGGCGGTGATATCAAGGAAACTTATGGCGTACCGGTTGAAGAGATCCAAGAAGGCATCAAATACGGTGTGCGCAAAGTTAATATCGACACCGACATCCGTCTGGCCATGACTGGCGCGATTCGCCGCAGCCTGGAGAAAGACAAAAGCAATTTCGATCCGCGTAAGTTTCTGAAAGAAGCAACTGCTGCGGCTAAAGAAATTTGTAAAGCCCGTTTTGAAGCCTTCGGTTGCGCCGGCCAAGCTGGAAAAATCAAGCCTATTTCGCTGGAAGAGATGGCTAACCGCTATGCCAAAGGCGAATTGAACGCTGTGATTAAGTAAGTCAATTGTAGTATAGGGTTCTTAGTACTTAAGTAA
>CBFGXU010000060.1:0-13522 GCA_965652935.1 uncultured Nitrosomonas sp. | reverse complement strand
ATCATTTCAGAAACGGGCACCGGCTGGCTGAAATAATAGCCTTGATAGTGATTGCATTTTTGCGCTATCAATAGACGAAGCTGCTCTTTTGTTTCAATCCCTTCAGCAATGACATCTATTCCTAAGCTGTGCGCCATCGCAATAATGGCTGTCACGATAGTATGGTCATTCTTGTCAGTTACGATGTCGTGCACAAATGAACGGTCAATTTTAAGCGTATTAATCGGGAAGCGCTTCAGATAACTGAGACTGGAATAACCCGTGCCAAAGTCATCAATTGAAATATGGATACCCATTTCACTTAAGCATTTTAGCGTTTCTACGCCTTTCTCAATGTTATCGATCAGCATGCTTTCGGTGATTTCCAGGGAAATATATTTTGCTGCCACTTTTGTTTCGTTCAGTATAGAGGAGATATCTTTTATGAGTTCCTTATCGCGGAATTGTCTTCCCGACAGGTTAATGGCTACTTTTGGAACATCATAACCCTGATCCTGCCAGATTTTGATCTGTCGACAAACGGTTCTTAGGACCCACTTACCAATTGGAATAATCAGCCCGGTTTCTTCCGCCAGGTTGATAAATTTATCCGGTGCCATCAATTTATGTTCAGGATGACGCCAGCGCAGCAGTGCTTCCACACTATGGAGTCGATTGCCGGGCATATTCATGACTGGCTGGTAATATAAAACCAATTCATTGCGTTCTAATGCATAGCGTAGATCAAGGCCTAAGGTATGCCGCTCGTGCGCTGACTTATTGAGTTCCTTGGTAAAGAACTGGTAATTATTGCGTCCGTTTTCCTTTGCGTAATACATGGCGATGTCACTGTTCTTTAATAATGCTTCTGCGTTGGTTCCATCTTCTGGGAATATTGCAATTCCAATGCTGCCGCCGATATGGAGCTCATTTTCATGGATATGGTAGGGCTGGCCTAACGAATCGAGAATTTTTTGTGCTACTTTCGCGGCATCCAGCGATTCCCCGATCGAATTTAAAACGACAATAAACTCATCACCCCCCTGGCGCGCAACCGTATCTTCGTTGCGGACACAGGCTAGCAATCGCTCAGCTACTGCTTTCAGCAAGAAATCACCGATCTCATGACCTAAGGAGTCATTGATCGTTTTGAAATGATCCAGATCTATAAACAGCACCGCTATTTGCTTTTGATTGCGAGCATCCTGTACCAAGGCTTGTTCAATACGATCTTGGAGCAAAAGCCGATTGGGCAACCCTGTTAACGCATCATGCGTGGCCATTTGAATGATGCGTTGCTTGGCTTCCTTGCGTTCATACCATCGGCCCAGGTCACGTGCAATAGTATCAATAAGATTTTGTTCGTAGGGTAATAAAAATGGAAGGTCTTGTAAGTAAGCTACCTGCAATCGCCCGCATAATTCCCCGTTTGACATAATTTTTGCGCTGATTTTGTGGTAAGGTTTTTCTTTATGTTCCGCTGTGGCAAATTCTCTGTTTCCAAGTTCTATCATGGCGATAGCCATTTCAGGATACTGTAACGCCAAAACGAGAGATTTTAAAATGCTCTGGCATATTTGCTCGGTGCTCAGGTCCTGGTCCATATAATTCCAGATTTGCTCTAAGCAATTGTTTTCCTTGATTCTTTCGTTAAGATTGAGATCTTTCTGTTTATGTGCAGTAATGTCAACACTGACGGAAAGGTAACGATCTGTTTTTCCAGGCGTGCTTGCAATCGGTATAACTGCTGAATCTACCCAATAGAGTGCTCCTGATTTATTACGGCTACACACTTCCTGATACCAGATATCTCCCTGGGAAAGAGTTGTCCACATATCCATAACAAATAATTCGGAATGTACGTGAGAGATTAATAAGCGACAATCTTGCCCTACCAGTTCTTCTTCAGTGTAGCCACTGATTTCACACCACTTCTCATTGACTTGTACAATTTTTCCTTCATGGTCGGTAAAGAGAATCAATGCGATTTTGCTGATGGCATTGATATATGCGGTTAGTTCAAAATAGATTTTCTCGGCATGGTTTCTAGATTGGAGTAACTTTTCGTGCGTTTTTATCAATTCCTTGCGGGATCTAATTGTTTTTTGAATCAGCGGTAAAGTTAGCCAATATAAAACTGTTATGCCGCATGATATCAACAGACCCAGATATAATACTATTGTTGGAGTTTTATCTATCAGCTGACTGTATAATTCCTCATTGTCTATTTTTAGTACCGCACCTAATCCATAAGCGACAGGAGAATGTGCTGCAGCAACATCAATTTGCCGATAATCATTGATGAATTTGATGCCACTTTGTTTTTCCAGTGCATAATGTATCGGCAAGGGTTTATTATTGACGATGCGTTGTATGCGTATAAATCGATTGCCCGCAGAACCGCGCATGAAGCAGTCTGTTTCAACATTACTTGCTTTTACCGGAGCACAAAGCAAAAATTCACCGGTTGTGCCCATAAGAGTAATCTCTGTAAAAATTCTGGTGAGCGCAGGTACAGGTTCTTCCGTTACAATCCGTCCAATGAGCTTTTTTTCATTGTTTAGAATAGGGCTGGAGCTACGAATGATAAATTGTTTATCCCACAATAAATCGCTGTGGATATCTGAATCGGTATCTAACTTAATAATAAAATTCGGGGAGTTAGAGTTCGAACCTGAACTGAGTATCAAGTTATCATTCGAGTCATATATGCTGATCCCTGAGAAATTATTTTTTAGTATTTTTTCTGAAGATTGGATTAAACCGGCCGTGCCTTCTTCTCTGAGCTCATATGAATTGACTTTTTCTAAGTCTTGAACCAGTAGAGAACGCGTAGACGTTGCTTTTGTGCTCGATATGGAATAGGTAATATTATTTTCGATCACTTTAACCATGTTTTCTAATGCTACTCGAAGACCTGAAGTAGCTATGGCTTCAGTTTGCGGTTGCATAATTCGATAAACAGAAAAACCCGCTAACAAGATGAGAATGACCAGCGTTAAGCCACTGATTGTGATGATTCTACGATCTTCTTGATTAATAAAGAAACGGGACATTTTCTGTTGTGCCAGAAGCTGAAATTTACAACGACTCGTTGATTAAGTGACAATTATTCAAGAACGATACCAGCTATTATCGGTAAGCTGCTTCGCTACTTAAGCTATAATTAGGGGTAATTTTTCCCCTTATTCTGAAATATGCTAGCAATAGCTAGTCATAAGTTTAATGAATCCGGCAAAGATACCACATTATTTGTTCAGCGCGAGTAAGTGAATAGCGAGTAAGTGAATATTTTGAATCTCATCGAATTAGTCGAAAATACTGTCGGGCCAATCCATCATTTCCTCTTCTATTAGATCAAAATAAAAAATTGAAAGACTTGTACGAGGAAATTCACGACAATGTGAAGCGTGCTTTAACAGAAGATATTGACACGGGCGACCTGACGGCATTATTGATTCCAGAGAATAAGACGTTAAGCGCATCAGTAATCAGCCGGGATAACGCAGTCTTGTGCGGGGTACGATGGTTTGAGGCTTGCTTTTTGTCGCTCGCATCGGAAATAAAGTTTGACTGGTTTGTCAAGGACGGGGACTTGGTGCAAGCAGGGCAAAAGCTGTGCGAAATCAGAGGACATGCGCGAGCCCTATTATCCGCCGAACGTACCGGGCTGAATTTTCTGCAGATGCTATCTGCCGTGGCGACGCAAACCAGGCGTTTTGTTGATGCTATTGCAGGCACAAAAGCCGTTATCGTGGATACCCGAAAAACATTGCCAGGCTTGCGGCTGGCGCAAAAATATGCGGTGAAATGCGGCGGTGGCGTCAATCACCGTTTTGGTCTGCATGACGGGATTCTGATCAAGGAAAATCATATTCTTGCCGCAGGCGGCATTAAACCGGCATTAAAAAAAGCACAGGCAATCGCTCCACCGGATGTTTTTATCCAGATCGAAGTGGAAACGTTGCAGGAATTACAGGAAGCGTTGACTGCCGGTGCTCAGATGGTGCTGCTGGATAATTTCCCGTTAAGCGAGTTATCCGATGCTGTGGCACTAACCCGCCAGCATGCCGGTGAACGGGTTGTGCTGGAAGCCTCCGGCAATATTACGCTGGACAATGTGCGTCAGGTCGCTGAAACAGGCGTTGACAGGATTTCGATCGGCAGCCTGACCAAGAATATCCAGGCGGTGGATTTGTCGATGCGGATTGTGTGAGTATGTATGAGCTAGTACACATTACTTACTCTCCATCGTACTAATAAACGCATTCGCCTCATTGATCGAATGTTCCATCGAAGCAATCAGCGCCGATACATCCGATTTGATCGTACCCAGCTCGCCTTTAAGTGAAGCGATAGCGCGTGCATTGAGATTATGTTTCAGAAACATGACCTGATCACGGAAAACTCTGAGTATGGGTTCAATTTTGGCTTCCGCTTGTTTCATGGAGGCAATCAACTGACGGTAATGCGCTTGCGTGGTATCAAGCTTCCGTTGGCTGCTTTGTCTGAGCGAAGCGCTGCTGTATTGCGTGATTTCCTGTTTCCATTCGGTAAATAATGCTTCAGACACGCTTTCGATGTCCTTGATCCGGCTTCTGACTTCTTCGGCTTTGTTGACGCTGGCTTCATAAGTTTCGTTCAGACGTTTATAGGTGGCCTCAAGATCACCACCGCTGAAATGGGTGGCGGCGGTAAATTGCTCCAGCGCGGATTTGAATTGTTCTTTGGTTTCTTCCTGCGTGTCGCGCGCTTTCTCAACCCGGGATACCATCACATCGCGCTTCGGAATGCCGATTTTCTCCAGGCCCTCGAGATACATCGTGGCGCAAGCTGTCAATATCAAAAGTAGGGAAAGAGTGAGTAAGCGAGTTAGATGCTTCATGCGTGTATATCTCCAATAATTTTTTATTGTTAATCCAGAGTTATGACATTGGCTAACGTAGCATACCCCGCTGTATTAACTTTCTGGCTACTTTTAAGCCCCACAAGATCGGGTAGCGGCGCAACCTCGGCGTGATTTCCACACTGACACCGGTGTGCCGCTCTATTTTCCAGGCAGCGTATTCCACGCTATTGTTGAAAGTAAGAGTCGCTTTGGTTAATCGCAGGATCGACAGGATTTTTCCCTGCCAGCGTCGCAAACGCCAGCGCCAGAGTGCTTGCTGTTGAGTCTCTGGATTAGTCAGGCAGCGATATTTTCCATTTTCTTGTTTTTCCAATAATCCTTCTAACATCGGACAAGCTACTTCTGTCAAACGGCTGAGCGCACTGAGGTTGGCTTGCGCCAGATGGCGTGCGCGTGTCTCTCGCTCGGCACGTAGTTCAGCCGCATAGGAGAGCGTCAGGCAGCGTGTCCAGATTTCTTCAACATCGAATATACCGGCCTCGAGCGCTGCAACGCCGGATTTCAGAAAGGTAACGGTAGCATGCGCCAGTGCCGCATAAATACGTTCCCGCACGGCATCATCTCGGGCATGAAGCAGCCGCGAAGGTTGTGCAAAGCGCGCCCAGATATACGGATGAAACCAGTATTGCGCACCTCGCTCAAAATCCCGGGTAGAAATGACCGCGTATTTGGCACGTAGCGTTCTGTCCTGATGCGGTATTTCCAGATAGAAAACATTAGGTGGCAGCCAAGTGTTTAAATTGGCCAAATAGCGTTCGGAATAAGCTTTGTAGTAGCTATCAACAATCACGTACAGGTCGACAATACCTTCATCCAGGCTGACATTCGAATGCAGACAGGAGCCGTAAAGAATGACAGCATCCAGTGAGTCGCCGAAGCGCATCATGAGTGAATCTACCAAAGGAGCGAGATCAGGCGATGCCGCCTTTTTGCTTTCCCAAGCAACTTCGTTCAGCAAGCGAATGGGTAACTGTTGTTGGGGGAATATGGGCTTGGGGTTATGCATAATAAAAAACAATGTCCTATAGTACTAAGAATGTGACGGGATCCGTTGCAGTAATCCGCACGGGATCCTGTGGGCTGGTCGATCGATGCAATTCACCGTCGACAATATATTCGTCATCCATCTGTAAAGTTAGGGAATGCGTGTTATGACTATAGTAGCCATCTTTTTCCTGCAATACCTGGCCCCCGCCAGATACTAATGGCCACAGTGAGCGCCACAAACGCTGATGGTGTTGATCGACCGCTGTCACATGCAGCGGTGCGGGTTCCTTTCCCCAATACGGGCGGAGGTTGAGCAGCAGACAATCCAGTGCACTCACCAGTGCAAACAGATAGGTGCCTTGATGAATCCGGCCATTGGCTTCCGTCATCGTCATGGTAACCGGCGCCCATTCACTTTGGCGGCGACCAGAACCGATAATCATGCCGACGAGCGATCGCAGCATGATCAAAGCGGTAAAAATGCCGCCGGTGATGCCGATTTGCTTGATCGAACTGCGTGAAAATTTAACGCCGCGCGCAACCAGTCCGACGGCAAAGAACATACCATACATCGGATTCATGCCCTTTTGTTCGATACAGAGCACCGGACGTTGCACCAGCTTAGGTGTTGATGGTTTTAATAGATAAGCACGTAAACGTCGCAATGTTTGCTCAGGCTTGCCCTGTACACCGAGATCCAATGGCGTCATGTTGGTGGTGCCACCTGGGATGATCATCAGTACCGGCCATTCATCAAGCGCTAATGAAGTGAACAAATGGCCGAGTATCGCGTGCGTCGTGCCATCGCCAGCGACAATGACCAGTAAGTCAATGTCTGCTTGTATTAACCGGTCAATTGCAGTCTTGAAAGTGATGGCATCAGTGGCTTCGCAGACAAGGATGCCGGGTATTTCAGCCAGTGCCTGCAGGATAGCCGGCTTGCGTTTACGCACTTGGCCGCCCAGTGGGTTGAGCAGACAGCCGACTTTGGCCGACCCGGCTGCCAGGCGTTCAATTCGTGTTTGCAGCGTCATGGGTGTGCGGTCTCAACGAGATAATAGGTAAGGATTTCTGAGATTAAGGGGAGGGCGTGTAAATATTTTGACTGCCCAGATCTCCCGGTCACGCACCGGATCAATGTCCTGCAACCAGGATTTCAGTGATCCCTCTTTTTGCTTGGTTCTCCAGCCAATCATCAGGCGCCATATCAGTATGGCCGTCGAGATCAAGTGCCAGAGGACGACTAACAACAATCCGGAATCGGGCTGATCAGTTAGCCATCCATAGCTAAGTAAAATGAGATTCGGATTGCGCCGGGCAGTAATCAATCGGTTAAACGAGTCCAGCTTTTGCCAAATGAATATATCGAAGGGCGCCAGCCAGAGCTGGAACGCACCTTCACACAGACGTCCGCCGACATACCCCAGTAACATCAGCCACATCAGTATTTCCAGACCGGCCAGGGGTGCCGATGTGCCTGCCAATCCAATCCCCCATGCCAGATACCATAACGGTGGGTGGATAATATCCAGGCCGTGATCCAGTACATCTCCCAGCCGGCTTGAAGTCTCCGTAACGCGTGCCAGTTTCCCATCCACCGTATCGAGAAAAGTCATCAACCAGCCCATTAACAGGCCGATACCAAAAAATCCAAACCAGAATGCGATTCCCGCCATCACGGCAAAAACGACACTGAGATAAGTGACGTGATTGGGTTGCCAGCCACGGCGCACGCAATAATGGGTAACCCAGAATGCTGGCACTGGCCAGAGCCATTTGGTGACCAGGTCGGTTACTCCTTTATACGAGCCGAAAAACAGCTCCTTTTCCAGCAATCGACGATTAGCTTCGCTGATCGGCAGAAGGTAAGGCGGATCTTTCTTTTTCAGATTCTGCTGAACATCTATTTTCAGGTCCTTCAGGCCAATACGCGGGGCAGTCAGCAATACGAATTTATAGTTCTGGCTTTTATTATTATTAAGATTGCGAAGCAATCGCGATGCCTGGTTACCATCCGTGCGTATGGCAGCGGGGCAATTTTCATTACTGTACAAAGCTATTTTCTTATCCATGCCGAGTAATGCATTGAGTACCCGTGCATCGAATAAAAAATTAGCATTTAGAAATAATACAGCAGCACTGACGGGGATTTTTTCAACATCCTCGGTGAGCGTAATTTGCTTTTTAGTTTTGAGCATGCGCTGCAGGCGCTCTCGTCCAGTTAATCCCCAAACTCTGGTTTCACTTTCACCAAAAATATAAATATAGGTTGAAGTCGGCATGGGTATCGCTATTGGAGTTGTCTGAATGGACTATTCATTCATTGGAAAGTATTGCATGAGTGATCGGTGAGTGATTTAAGGCTATGCGATTTTAGAGGTTTTATGACAACAATAACAGATGAATGTTAAAAAGTTCGGCGTAGCCATAGATTTGCCAGAATGATCATCATCAAGCCAGGTGCCAATGCGATGAGCGCAGGATTAAAGCGTAATATCAAGCCGGCATTTGCAATGATCTGATCCAGTAAGTAAACAGTAATACCGATCAGCGTGGCAAATACTAGCTTACTGCTTAAGCCGGTACGAATCGATCCAAACACAAAGGGAATGGATAGCAACAACATGGCGATTGTCATCAACGCGCTGCCAACCTTCCGCCATAGCGCGAGTGCATACGAATCTGCATCCTGACCCGTACTGCGCAAAAATTCTACATGCCTTACCAATTCCAGCGGTGAAAGGCTTTCAGGTGGCTTGGTGAGGGTTAAAATATCTTCCGGATTAAGAAATGAAGACCAGTTCAATGAATCTGCATGGGTTGTTGAAATCTGATCATCTTTATCTTTAAATGTTCTAATGATTACCTTGCTTAATGCCCAGATGTCGTCATCGATGATATCCGCATATTGCGCCAAAATATGGGTGAGCAGGTAGCCTTCTTCATCTAACTGCAGGATTTCGATATCGGCTGCTTTTTTAGGATTTAACATATGGCCAATACGCAGAATATTTTGTTCGTTACGGGTCCAGATTCCCAGATTCTTACCTAATTCGGCACTCTGCTCCAGTGCGACAGCCCGGTAAGTTATGGCTTTTTGTTGGAGTTGGGGAGCTAAAAATTGTTCGAGGATTGCAATGCTTAGCAACAGTAAAATACCGACGCCTAGAGGTGCCAGGCTGATGCGCAAGGGGGAGATTCCGGCAACTCGCAAGGCGATTAATTCTGAATTGACTGCCAATTTTCCCAGTGCAATGACGGTACCGAGCAGGGCAACAAAGGGTGCGATCTGAATAAATCTGCGCGGCAATAACATTGCTGTGTACAGAAAAGCATCTTTGACGCGATAGGTACCTCTGCCGACATCGTCTAATTGATCCAATAAATCAAAAAAGCTGAATAAAGGGAGCAAAACCGCAGTGGCAATGATGAAGCCGATGAAGACTTGATAAGCGATATAGCGATAAATGATCATCGTGGAAGTCGTCTTCGCGCAGATAACAGGGCATAAAAAACAAGGGCTAACACCATAAATAGATCCAGCCACCAGACCCCCGGGATGCTACCCACCACACCTTGCTCGACCCAGGTTTTAGCCAGCCCAGCCAAGTTATAATAAGCAGCAAAAACTAGAGCTGCGATAAGATACATTCGCTCTGTCTTGTCTTGGCGGGGCGCGATGCGAATAAATGTCACAGCGATTAAAGCAAGCAGGATGGTAGCGAGCGGACGCGAAATTCGCCATTGTAATTCTGCAATATCTCGCGGCAGACTAGATTCCCACAGCGTTCTGGTGGCGGCTGCCTTGCGACGGTAGTTAAGTACAAAATCATTATCGATAAAATAAGTCATATTCTTGAATGCGATGACATCATCAATGCTAGCGGGGCTGCTGAGTCGATAGATCACGCCATCGGATAATTGAATGCTTGGTCTTGGTTCTGTTACTGTTGGCTGAATCTGGCGGGCTTGTTTGGCGATGACAATCTCGCTGCCTTCCGGTTTCCTGATATAGTGAAAAATATTCTGCATTTGTTTGTCGGCATCATTTTTGCTGCGTACATAAACAATTCTGCCGCTTTTTTCGCTACCGTAAAAACGCCCGGCCTGAAAGCGGTTGGTATTTAATTCAGCTTCCGCTTGGGCATCCAGAATGTAACTTTCCGCATAGGCCCAGGGGCGTACATACGATGATAGCATGCCGCTGACGATACCCACGGGTATTGCCACGGTCAGTACTGTAAACACAATACGCGAGCCACTCACCCCGCTGGCACGAAGCACATTCAGTTCCTGATCCTTGTTAAGCCTGCCGAGACCTATGATGACCGAAATATACAGGGAAATAGGGATTAATATTTCAAGTGCAATCAGGGTCTTCAGAAGCACGAGTTTGAGCAGAGCGGCGACTCCCAATGACTCCGTGACAGCGCCGGCCAAGAGACGGGCACTGCTGAAGCTGGCAAACAGACCAACCAGAATAAGGATGACTACCGTAAAAGGCAGTAATATTTCGCGTGCGATATATCGTTCAACTAATTTCATAGGGACTGCTCAATCAGCATGAGACTGAGAGGGGCGAGGCTCGGTGATAAGAACGGGCGAGAATCACTCCAAATTAATTATCACAAACAGCTTCTACTTTTTATTGAGTATCGATTCAGCAAGCACTAAATCCTCAATTTTATCAACATCGAAACCAGCGCGTGGGTCATCAAGCATGATTACCTGTATTTTGACTCCTGATTTTTCCGATACCGATGCCAAAGCTTTTTGCAGCGTTAAAAGCCCGCATAAATACATAAATACTGCTCTGAATCCAAGCACTTGTGCAACTAATTTCCAGGGATATTTGCGCAAATCCTCGGCTTGTCGCCAGAATCTGACCAATGTGCGCCCCTGAGGATTAAAAGTGAACAGATTGCAGCCGCGGAATCCGCCATCGCGCAAATGGATGATAGTGCGCCTGGCACCCGGGAATTCAGCAGCGATAGCTTGCTCCCTTACCGCGCCGACAGTGGCATCACACTGAGTTGCCAGGGAATCGCGCAAAAAATTTTGCACCATAGCGGGTGTCAGTAATGCATGATCGGCAGTAGTCAACAATACAGGCGTATCATCGGGTACGTGATTAAGGGCACTTTCCGCACTACGGCTCGGAGAGTCTAGATTCGGCAGCCAAATGACCTGCCCTGTGGCAATGCGCTGCTTTAATTCCGGGCAATGAATGTGCAGAGCTTCGGGCGGCCCGCAAAGTATGATGGTGGAGATCAAATCGCAGGCAACCAGCGTATCCAAAACCCGGATCACCATCGGAATGCCGCCAACAGGCGCGAAGGCTTTGCAGGCCGCACCGGTATGCTGGGTGATGGGATCTGTGCGGGTGCGGTCAGCAGCCAGAACGATTGCTACAAATCGTTTAGGTGTTGGAGAAGATTGATTGTTCACAATGTTTTTCCAAAGATACGATAGCGCTTGTACTGATCACTGCCTATGCTGTCGAGAATGCTACGCATGGCAGCGTTATCTTCCAATATCCATGACATCTCAACTTCCTGTATTCCGCGAGCGGCTCCCGCTTTTCGTGGCGCATCGATGACCAGGCATGCTAATGCCAAACCCAGTGGCGTATTGTGAAATTGCTTGCGTACCCCCATCAAGGGTATGCGTCCTGTCCGTATCTGATGATTTCTGATGCTTCTAATCAGTTTGAGCCAACCCCACGGAAACAGGCTTCCATTTAATTCAGTCAGAACTTCGTTGAGATTGGGCAGCCCCACCATAAATGCCGCAGGCTTGCCATCAACTTCGGCAATTTGAATGAATTCATCGGGCAACAACAGGCGCAGACTGGTGCCCAGTTCGGCGAATTCTTCACGCGTAAACGGAATGAATCCCCAGTTTTCAGACCAGGCATCGTTAAAAATATCTCGCAGCACTTCCATTTCTTCATTGAATTGATGACGTCTTAAAGTACGTAATGTTATTTTTGAGGAAAACCGATTGATCAGTATCTGCATGACATGCGGTAATTCAAAATCGACCTTGATTTTATAGGCCAATAAATCCTTGATGGGATGATACCCTTGTTCTTCCAGCAGGCGACCATACCAGCGCGGGGAGTGCGGCATCATGATGAACGGTGGGGTGTCAAATCCTTCGACCAGGATACCGCATTCCTGATTGATGGAAAGATTAAACGGACCGCTGACATGACGGATTTGTCGGGATGCCAGCCATGCTTCCGCTTGCAGCATCAGCGCAGCACATACTGCTGAGTTGTCGATGCATTCGAACAGGCCAAAGTGGCCGCTGTCCTTCCCGTAGCGTTCCTGATGCAGTGAATCGATCTGCGCACTGATTCGTCCGACTACTTGACCGTTTTGGTAAGCTACCCAGGCTTGCCATTCACCATGTTTAAAAAAAGGATTGAAACGTGAAAAATGAAAGCGCCGCTCGAGGCGCAAAGGCGGTACCCACATCGGATCATTGGCATAGACATGCCAAGGCACATCGATAAATTTTCCCATATCACGATAAGACATCACCGGGCGTACAACTACGGCTTCGGAGCCGGTCAGCTTATCTGGTTTGTTCATGGCAAGTGATAATTAGATTGACAGTGCATTATAACGATTAAGAAAAAATCTTCTAATCCTGTGCTAAGAGAAAAGGAATCGGAGTGTATTATGGCGGAGATGTTGATCTAATCAGTTTAGAAGGACCCCCTACAGGTTATATCTCGTGGGCCTTGGTATGCTAACAGTCAAACAAAACTTATAGGTGAGTGTGTTTTAACAAGTTATCTACAAGTGTATGGAAAACTTCTTTGGGGTTCGGCTCTTTTTGGGAGGAGCCATCGGATGCTGGCGGCTGTTCTGCAGCTGCACATTTTTCATCCGTGATCGTACGGCAGAAATCACAGAAATTATTCCAGTCGGTATTGTAGCTGAGCAGACGATCCTGCGGAATAAACACACGTAAGACTTCAAAATTATGCTGCATTTCGGGTAAGCGAGAGCAGAGGTACGAGTTGATATTTCTGGGCCAGCCTTTATGCTTCGGGTATAAAACAGCCAGTTCTGTTTCAATCGTATAGCGGAAGTTATCAATCGCATTAGCGCGGCGTTTGCGATTAAGAATTTCAACAAATACAGCCACCAGCCCTAGCAGACCAAACAAAACAAATGGCCATAAAGGCACGGTTTCGAAATATTTAGCGATTTGATCAATATTTTCGTTCAAGGTCGCTCCAATTTAAGTACATGAGTAAGAAGAATCAATCATTGGATCATAAATGCTAAAAGTCTTACCAACGCAAGACTTACTCTGGAGCAGAGAAATAGCAATTAGTAATCCAACATCCACAAAAACACATATCTTGCCATAGTAAAACCTGGGTATCAATATGACTGGGTTCATGGTAACCGTTTGCCGATTCGAGCATGCCAGCGGGACTCAGCATGGGGGAGGAGATCAAAGATCTGGATTCGCAATTTGGGGGCGTTCTATTTATTGACTTTTTGTGCTGATTGATCTGGAATAGTTTTGAGGATCGCTTATTAGGCAATTTTAACGAAACAAGTGTTTATTTTTTCTATACGCCGATAAGAGAATTTGAACATGGATAAAGAGAAACCTCTGCAT
>CBFGXU010000059.1:0-13692 GCA_965652935.1 uncultured Nitrosomonas sp. | reverse complement strand
CTTATCTACATCACTTTTTTTCGAAGATTCCTGAATGCTAGCTTTCGGGACAAACTGTCGAATGATAATTTAAGGAACAACAATGATTAAAGCATATGCAGCATTTGAAGCAGGAGGAAAGCTCCAACCATTTGAATATGACCCAGGACCATTAGGCGCTCATGATGTTGAAATAGTGGTTGAGTATTGTGGTATTTGTCATAGTGATCTGAGCATGCTAAAAAACGAATGGGGAATTACTCGATATCCGTTCGTACCTGGTCATGAAGTGATTGGTACAATCGGGGCTAAAGGTAAGCTGGTCCATCACCTTCAACTGGGACAACGAGTTGGCTTAGGCTGGCATTCCGGTTATTGCATGACTTGTAATACTTGCATGGCTGGAGATCATAATCTTTGCTCACAAGCAGAAGCAACTATTGTGTGTCGTCATGGAGGTTTTGCAGACAAAGTTCGGGCAAAAGCTGCTAGTGTGGTTGCGTTACCGGATGGGATTGATGCTCAACACGCTGGGCCTCTTTTTTGTGGTGGAATTACTGTTTTCAATCCTCTTCTGCAGTTTAACATTCAACCTACCGCCAAAGTTGCTGTCATTGGGATAGGCGGTTTGGGACACATTGCTTTACAATTTTTAAAAGCATGGGGTTGCCACATAACCGCTTTCACATCCAGTGATGACAAAAAAAGAGAAGCATTGGAACTAGGCGCGCATAAAGCTTTGGATACCCTTAACTCCAGTGAGCTCAGAAATGCAACGAACCAGTTTGATTTAATTTTATCGACCGTAAATGTAAAGCTCGACTGGGATACTTATATTGCAACTTTACGCCCTAAAGGTCGATTGCATTTTGTAGGAGCAACGCTAGAACCATTGAATATTGGCGTGTTTCCATTAATTTCAGGTCAGCGTTCCATTTCAGGTTCGCCTGCCGGAAGTCCTGCAAGTATGAGAATGATGCTAGGTTTTGTAGAACAACATAATATCAAGCCAATCATTGAAATTTTCCACTTCGATCAGATCAATGAGGCGTTAACCAGGCTTGCAAGCGGTAAAGCAAGATATCGTATTGTTCTTAGTCACTCTAAGATAACGGATTGAATCTCCCGCTTTTGGCAGATAATTAATTTTTGCTATTTAAAAACTCTAAATTCTCATCTTTTGACGGGTAGCCCAAGCAAAAAGTCGACCACCCAATAACCATCTGGCTATTACAGCTGCCTTTGAATCCCCTGGCAATGCATGTCGTACTGGCGGAACCGACTGAGCAACAGCTTTTAGAATTGCTCTGGCAATTATTTCTGGACCTGGCGCTTGGGGCTCACCAGCTAGAAGCCGATATAACCCGAGTATGATATTTTGGTAAGCGGACGGATGTTTTACCATCTTAAGCAATTCCAATTCCTTGGCAACAAATTCTGTTTTAATCAAACCAGGAGCAATCATTACCACATCAATTCCAAAAGCTTTAACCTCCCCTCGTAAAGCTTCTGACAAAGCTTCCACCGCATGCTTGGATGCTGCATACCAGCCAAAACCAGGAAGCGCAAATTTACCTAGAACTGAAGAAATATTAATAATACATCCTGATTTCTGTTCGCGCATATAAGGAAGAACTGCTTGCATAAACCTGGCGTAACCAAAAACATTCACTTCAAGCTGATGATGAGCTGCTTCCATTGACACACACTCAACCGCACCCAATTGGCCAAAACCGGCATTATTCACCAATACATCAATGCGGCCTTTTGTCGTTATAATGTAACTGATCGCTGTTTCGATAGCTTCTGCATCGGTAACATCCAGCGGGATAGGTTCAATATGATCGGAGCGTATCTCTTCCAATCTTTCCCTACGTCGCGCCATAGCAAACACATAAAAACCATTTCCAGCCAGAAGTTCGGCAGTAGCTCGTCCAATACCACTTGATGCACCAGTAACTAATGCGATTCGCTGTATCATATTTTTTTCTCTCTTTTTTTTGCAGAAACCAACTTTCTCTATTTTTACAATTCATTCCTTCTTTTAGAGAAAAAATTTAATCTACAATGCTGTGAAAATATTTAATTAATCCCGCCATACACTATAAGATGAAATCACAAAATATTTTCTTAAATATTCCTCATCATTCAGAAAAAGAATTATTTGAGCCTCTGATCAAGCATGATACGATCGTTATAGAAAGAATCATTTCAAAAGGCCAAAAATCCCCTGAATCCGGCTGGTACGACCAAGAAAAAAATGAAT
Source organism: uncultured Nitrosomonas sp. (assembly GCA_965652935.1). Lineage (GTDB taxonomy): Bacteria > Pseudomonadota > Gammaproteobacteria > Burkholderiales > Nitrosomonadaceae > Nitrosomonas. The sequence goes on along the minus strand of CBFGXU010000059.1, from coordinate 11,447 downwards.
GGATCATGGTGCTAAAAGGGAAAGCTGTATTATCTTTTGAAGACCAACCATCAATACACCTGAATGAGGGAGATTTCATAAATATCCCCGCTCACAAAAAACATAAGGTTACATGGACAGATCCAGATACCGAAACGATCTGGCTTGCTGTACATTATTGAAGGAATTATTCTGGTTAAAATTAACCAGAATAATCAAAGGAATCTAGTTTACCCAAGGCTGGTCGATGAAAGCTTATCCAAAACAGTATTTACTTCTACCCGAATCTGTTCTAGCTTTTGCTGCAAATATTTTTATTTAGCCGCCTGCTTATTATATTTCTGACGGAATTTCTCGACTCTACCCGCTGTATCTACAATCTTCTGCTTGCCCGTATAAAATGGATGACAAAGCGAACATACCTCAATATTCAAAGCCTTGCTCATGGTGGAGCGTGTTGTAAAAACATTACCGCAACTACATGTAACGGTTATCTCTTGGTAATCTGGATGAATGTCTGCTTTCATTGCCAATATCCTCAATTATTCAATTCCAAAGGGGGAAGATTAAAAAGCCGTGTATTATCCTTTAATGTAGGTATCGGTGCAACTATGGAAATTTTTGCCTAAACCCGTCTCATCGAATCAAAGAAATCAGAATTGTTCTTGGTCGCCTTGATTTTATCCAGTAAGAAAGCCATCGCATCCAACTCATCCATCGGATGCAGCAATTTGCGTAAAACCCAAATTTTTTGCAAAACATCCGGTTGAATTAATAATTCCTCCCGGCGTGTACCTGATCGATTTACGTTGATGGCTGGATATATGCGTTTCTCGGCCATACGCCGGTCGAGGTGGATTTCCATATTACCGGTGCCCTTGAATTCCTCATAAATTACATCATCCATACGTGATCCTGTATCAATCAAGGCCGTTGCAATGATGGTCAGCGATCCGCCTTCTTCGATATTACGGGCAGCGCCAAAAAAACGCTTCGGACGTTGCAACGCGCTGGCATCAACCCCGCCCGTCAATACCTTACCCGAAGCTGGCACTACCGTATTATAGGCGCGCGCCAGACGTGTAATCGAATCCAGCAATATAACCACATCTTTCTTATGTTCCACCAGGCGCTTGGCCTTCTCGATGACCATCTCGGCCACCTGCACATGCCGCATCGCTGATTCATCGAAAGTGGAGGAGATGACCTCTCCCCTGACAGAGCGAATCATATCTGTCACTTCTTCCGGACGCTCGTCAATCAGCAACACCATCAGAATCACATCCGGATAATTAGCCGCAATGGCATGCGCAATATGCTGCAGCATGACGGTTTTTCCTGATTTGGGACTGGCTACCAGCAATCCACGCTGACCTTTTCCGATGGGTGCGATCAAATCAATAATGCGACAGGTAATATTTTCTTCGGCCTTAATATCGCGTTCAAGCACCAATCGTTCATCAGGAAACAGTGGTGTCAGATTCTCAAACAGAATTTTCTGTTTGGAGTTCTCTGGGGGCTCGTTATTAACCTTATCAACCTTTACCAAAGCAAAATAGCGTTCCCCATCCTTCGGCGGACGGATTTCACCATCAATTGAGTCTCCGGTATGTAAATTAAATCGCCGGATCTGACTGGGTGAAATATAAATATCATCCGGTCCAGCCAGATAGGATGTATCAGGAGAGCGTAAGAAACCAAACCCATCTTGTAATACTTCCAACGTGCCATGACCGTAGATATTCTCACCCTTGCGCGCCTGATTCTTGAGCAATGCAAAAATCAGATCCTGCTTTCGCATTCGATTGGCTCCATCAATTTCATTCTCGACAGCCATTTTTACCAATTCAGTAACATGTAAGTTCTTCAGATCAGATAAGCGCATGAAAAAGCTCGTGAAAAAATAATACTCAGATGAAAGATAATGATGTTGGAAGGAAAGTTGTGACAGATGGGATAATTAAAAAGGAATACGTGGCCTTTACAAATTCTATACAGTTCACAAATCTATACCCAAAGACCAGCGAGTTTAAATATGGCTGTCAATAAATGCTGTTAGCTGTGATTTTGATAACGCGCCCACTTTGGTCGCCTCGACATTTCCATTCTTAAACAGCATCAATGTCGGAATACCGCGGATCCCATATTTTGGCGGGGTTATCTGATTCTCATCAATATTCAGTTTAGCCACCTTCAGGCGCGCTCCATATTCACTTGCAATCTCATCCAGTAGAGGCGCAATCATTTTACAAGGACCACACCACTCTGCCCAGTAATCAACCAGGACAGGCGCTGTAGATTGCAGAACTTCCGCATCAAAATTAGCATCCGTAACGTAATGAATATGCTGACTCATATAAGATCCTCATTATTTAGTTTTAAGAATAGTAAACCTCAACATTATCTCTGAGATTAGTCTATGGGATTGCTTGGAATAAGCTGTAAAAGAAAGGTATTAACGTGCAACTTGTTATGCTATAGAAAAAATTGTTAAAAGGGAAGTATCATTCTTCCAAAATAGTGATCAGAAGTTCAGTTAGGTAAAGTTTGCACACAGATTAATCCAAAAAATCTGATTACCATATCGGCGATTAATTAAATGCCACAATATGATCAATCTCAAGCTTGATACCTATTTTCCCGCCAATCGCGTGATTATGGTGACTGGGCACGAGCGCCAGCACTTTCGCCCCACTTTCAAGACGCAAGGTATATAAAATCTCTGCGCCGCGGAATGCCTTGTGAATCACCGTGGCCTGTAAAGAGCTGGTATCATCATGCACAATATCATCCGGGCGCAACAACACGTCAACCCTACCACTTTTATCACGCTGATCAAAAATGGATTGATATTGCTGCGCAATTTCCCCCTCTAAAACTCCCAATTCGATTTCAATCTGCTGCGCATTGATCACCTTTCCCGGGAGAAATACGCCCTGACCAATGAAATTAGCAACAAAACGATTGGCCGGACGATGATAAAGATTAAAAGCGCTATCCCACTGCTGAATCTCACCGTGATGCATGACACCGATTTCATCGGCAATGGCAAATGCTTCGGCCTGATCATGGGTCACGAGCATAGCTGTAGTCCCCTGATTTTTCAGAATCTCACGCACTTCCATGCTTAAGCGCTCACGCAAACTGCCATCCAGATTGGAAAAAGGCTCATCCAGTAACAGCAATTCAGGCCTGGGTGCCAATGCGCGTGCAAGCGCCACGCGTTGTTGCTGGCCGCCGGACAATTCATGTGGATATTTTCTGACCACATCAGCTAAATGCACGACGTGCAGCAATTCATCAATACGTTGATCGCGTTCTGCTCTGGTTAATCGGTGCAAACCAAAGCCGATATTGGCGGCCACATCAAGATGCGGGAATAACGCGTAATCCTGAAAAACCATCCCAATCTGCCTTTGTTCCGGTGGCACAAAAAAGTCTGTGCTGCTCACACAAGCGCCATTAAGCAAAATTTCTCCAGCTGATATCGGCTCGAAACCAGCAATGCAACGTAACGCAGTGGTTTTACCGCAACCACTCGGACCCAGCAAACAACCAATATCCCCTTTCTGCAAGACCAACGATAAGTCATGCAGGATGACTTGCTCACCATAAGCTTGCCGTACATTGTTAAGTTGCAGCAATACTATGCTCATCAATTTATTTTTCAGTTTGACGCATGAACAGGAAAATCGGTACTAATCCAGCCAATACAAGCGTTACAGCAGGCAACGCAGCTTGGTCCCATTGCCCTTCAGAAGTCATCTCAAAAATTCGGACAGCCAGCGTATCCCAACCGAATGGACGAGTCATCAGCGTAATCGGCATCTCCTTCATGACATCGACGAATACTAACGTAGCCGCTGTAAAAATGCCTGGTTTCAATATCGGAATATGCACTTTTTTAATCATGGTCCAGCCATGTAACCCAAGACTCATGGCTGCTTCATCGATGCTGTGGGTGATGCGTTGCATCGCACCATCGATGGGATAATGACCGACTGCCATGAATCGTATCAAATAGGCAATCAGCATGGTCATCAGCGTACCTTGAATCAGCTGGCCTGTTTCGATTTGAAACCACTGCAGAGCCAGTTCACTGAGCTGCTTATCCAGCCAAGTGAGTGGAACATAAACCCCGATTGCTAAAACTGTGCCGGGCAGTGCATAGCCGATAGTTGCCGTGCGTACCGCATAATGCATGGCTGAACTCGGATAACGACGTGCCGCATAAACCACGGCAATCACAACCAGGCACGTCGAAAAAGCAGCCAAACCAGACAGCGATAATGAATGCCAGAGAAATTCCAGGTAACGGGCTACGTCATAATCTTGTGTAAACGATTGTATGGCCCAGATACACAATTGCATAACCGGTAACAAAAATGCCCAAAACAATACACTCAGAACAAAACCAGTAATCAGCCAGGCATACCAACCTGTCAACCGAATTCTCTCAGCCCGCGCACTTCTTTTATTTTCAGCATAGCGCATACGGGACCTGAATTGCTGTTCCACAACAATTACGATGAAAACGATGATAATCAATAAGGAAGCAAGCTGAGAAGCCGTCTGCAAGGAAAACATGCTAAACCATGCCTTGTAAATAGCTGTCGTAAACGTATTATAGTTAAAGATTGCGACCGTACCAAAGTCTGCTAATGTTTCCATTAGCACCAGCATGACACCGCCAGCTATCCAAGGACGCGCCATCGGCAGCACCACTTTGAAGAAGCCTTGCTGACGGTTTAAACCGAGAGATTGCGCCACTTCCAGAGAGCGCCTGCCCTGACTCAGAAAGGCATTTCGCGCCAGTAAATACACATAGGGATAAAAAGCCAACGTCATAACCAGAATGACGCCTGCTCTGCTACGTATATCCGGAAACCAGGATAAATCGCTATTCAGCCAAATACGTAAGGTAGTTTGTATCGGACCCGTAAAATCAAATAAACCCAGTGCGACAAATGCTGTCACATAGGCAGGCATCGCCATTGGCAATAATAACGCCCAGGAAAAAAAACGGCGTCCAGGAAACTCATAAACAGCGGTAAACCAGGCCAAACTGATACCCAATACTGCAGTACCTCCAACCACCCCTAGTGCAAGCCAGAACGTATTGACCAACACGGAAAGCAGCGTAGTTTCAACCAAATGTTGCCAAATATCACTAGCGGGGGCAAACAACGCTGAAATGATCACACCCACAGGGGCCAGCACCAGCGCAGCCGCTATAAAAGGAACCAGGCGCCAAATGGCCATTAAGCGGTATGAGCCAGGTCGTGGAAATAAGTAATTGCTTGAAGATGGTTTATTTTCTACCACCTTATACGCTGCATGGTGCTTTTCACTCACCCTGCATTTTTACCGGTAACCTGCGCGATCCATCAGTTTCACAGCCGCCGTCTGCAATTCCCCGGCTTTAGCCAGATTCATGGGATTTTGCTTAAAACTGCCCCACGCCGCAACAAATGGATCCGCTGCGATTCTTGGATTGGCAGGATATTCCATATTCACGTCCGCAAAAAGATTTTGCGCTTTGTCAGATGATAAAAATTCCAGTAGTTTAATAGCAGCCTGCTCATTGCGGCTATAACGGGTAACGCCTGCACCGGAAATATTGACATGCACCCCGCTATTATTCTGATTTGGCCAGAAAATGGCTAATGGCAGATTGGGGTCTTTCTTCATCAACCGGCCATAGTAATAAGTATTCACCAAAGTCACATCACATTTGCCAGATGCCACGAATTCCAAGGCTCGGGTGTCATCCGATAAGGGATCTGTCGCCAGGTTGGCTACCCAGCCTTTGACAATCTTCTCGGTTTTAGCCTCGCCATGTTCGACAATCATCATCGCTACCAGCGACTGGTTATATACTTTCTTCGAAGTACGCAGACACAGTCGTTTGTTCCACTTAGGATCAGCCAGATCTTCATACGTAGAAAGTTCCGCAGGCTTCACTTTCTTGGTGTTATAAACCAGTGTGCGTGCGCGTATTGACAAACCAAACCATTCATTCTGCGGGTCACGCAAATGCGCTGGGATATTATTTTCCAATACCTCTGATTTGACAGGCTTTAATAACCCCGCCCGCGCAGCCGCCCAAAGGTTACCCACATCCGCGGTTATCAACATATCAGCAGGGGTATTTCTCCCTTCTGCTTCCAGCCGGGCAAGCAATGCTCCTTCATTATCTGTTGTGTATTTGACTTTGATGCCGGTTTCCTGAGTAAACGCATCAAACATCGGCTTAATCAGTTGCTCAATTCGCGCAGAATAAACCACTACTTCCTCAGCGTGCGCCGAGCGCATGCCCAACAGGGAAAATAAGAATAAAACTATCACCGCATAATGGCTTAGATGAGATCTCAACATGATGAAAACTTCCAGAAAATAGTGCTTTTTACTATATTATGAATAAGAATAATTATCAATTAAATGTCGCAAGCCTGAGTCTTGCTATCCATTATTTCTCAATTACAGGCTAAGGCCACCAATCCAGGTTTTTACGCCCTACCACTGGCAACTTGATTGCTGGTGGATCCAAATCAACACCAAAAGACAATCCCAGCAGATTGAATTCAACGCCTTCCACCGCACTGACCAGCACACCCATCAGGCCAAACACTGAAATCTGGAAACCGCTGCCACTGGGCGCTTGCGAAACCAGCCGGTAACCCAGGTAATCCTTTCCAATCGCCGTGGGCGGCAAGTCCAGTTGAAGTTCCGGAACAGCCCGTGAGACCCAGGCAGTAAAGGTATTGGAATTGGGCCCTGGCCAAAGGGTGTAATTTCTGGCGTAAGGATAACTGCGTGCAGCTTGATCAATTTTTTCAATCAGCGCATCCACACCGTCACCGCGCTTCTCCAGCAATAACTCGGGCATATTGCCGTACCAGCGCCGGTCGGGTACATTCTCGTAAATAGCCAGCACTGGCCTTTGCCGTTGTTGCAACCAACCAATCACTTCATAGATAGTATAGGACTTGGCTTGAGTGGGCTTTACTGCAATCCAGGTATGAATACCTAAATGACCGCGCCAGCTATAAGCGCGCGCGCCATACACCTGAATGATTGCTTCTGGCGTTACAGCCGGATCAGGCGCCAATCCAACCGGTTCACGGCTCGCTTTCCACCATTGCGCTTGCGCATGGTGCGGAATCACTGCCAGTACGATGAAAACGATGAAATTCAGCAACAGAAGAAGGAAAAACCCAGGTAAGGTTCGGCGCACTTATCTACTCAGAAGAATGTAATAAAAAATTAACATAAGGCAAAGTATAGTAGAAATTGCGGCTGCTCTTTAACATTTTATAGCCCGCTAGCGCCCGAAATGTTTTCCCAATATCTCTGGTAAATCCAGCAGAAATCGCCCGGCACTGGCTAACTGGCGTCGCAGCATGACCCAGTCTTCAGCACGTTTTCTCGCATCCAGGCAGCGCATCAGGCGCACTCTGAGCGCCTGATCCTGATGAGCCAGTATGGCTGACCACAATGTATCATCCACGTTATAAACCTTACCGTCCAGCAAACAGACAGGAATAACCTGTTCGACCAGTACCGCAAGATCGGTTGCGATCGCCCGCACTGCAGCGGTTATATTGCAGGCTTTGACACTCAGCGGATGAACCAGATCATAAGGCGGCTGCCATTCATTGACCGGCCGCAAGCGGTCGATAAAACTGACAACGACCAGCAAAGGTGGCGGACGGCGATCCATTCGCGCGGCCTGAAAAGCACGCAAGGCATCCAAACAGTCGCGCTCAATCTGCCGGTCAGGCCGGTTTGCCGGGCTAACCCATAAAATCAAGTCGGCATTCTCGGCTGATGCCAGCATCTGCTTATTGTCAAACAATGGGCTATCACAACCCGGGCTATCGAAAATTAATGCCTGGGTTAACCCTTCGCGCCACAAAGCGAACGGCCTGAGTGCTTCTGTTGTATCAGGCAGCACATCGGTAGCAGTCCTCAGCTCGCCAAACAAGGCATTGATCAGGCTGGATTTACCCGCATTGGATCGGCCAAGTACCAGAATACGCAGCGGCTCTATGGTTGTCTTTGCCGTTTCCTCAGTTTGGCTGAGATCCGCTTTAGACAGCGGTGTTGGAGATGTGATGAGTTCTTCATCGATCAGTGATAAGCGTCCGCTATAGAGATCAATCGCGTAATAACCCACCTTGCACACATAGGCGCGCAGAAACCAGCGGTGCAGTTCATTTCCGGCCTGCTCAAAGCTGCGTTCCCGCAAATGCTGCCAGACTTCGCTTAGCAGCGCATTCACCGGATTGATGATCATCCTGCCAGCCCGATAGATATTGAACAATTGCTCTGCCTTGGCTTTCCAGCGCTGGATGCGGAACCAATCACCGATTGTCAGTCGGTTGCTGAAGGGGATTTTTTCAGCAATATCCCGACGCAGATCGCGACTTGCCCGTTCGATAATCAGCAAAGTATGCGGCAACGTCAACTCGAGCAGTGGTTCCTCTACATCCGGATGATAAGAGTGCGCAACAGTTTCCAAGGTTTTCTGCCCCAGTTTCAGCACCCATGTTCCATCCTCGAGCGGCCAGTCTTCAGGGTTACAGGTTTGCGCCAACGCTTCAACCTGCTGCCATACCGCATCAGCACTCGGCGGCCAATCCGGATTGGGTTCGGTAGCCGCATCTGTCAGCAATTGACGTTCACGTCGAACCAACCATTGCTGCAAGCCGTAACCAACTCCGCCACATAAGGCCATCGCAATCAGCCAGTACAGCAGATGATCACTTTGCCATAACCACAATACGCCGAAACCCAGCAATGCCAGCACAGGCAATATCAGCAGGATGAATACCACTAATCGCAATGGATCAATATGCCTTAGAGATTTTTTCATGAGGATTTACCCTGCAAGCGATCCTTGAGTATCAACGCACCGCGTTCCAGTTCTTTGGCATAAATTCCGCGCAATGTCTCAGGATCGACATTCAAGCCGTCCTTGCGCCTGGCAAAAAAATAGATTGCCGCCTTGCCCAATGCATAGGTGGTAGCACTACTGGAACTGGCGCTCCATACTGCACCTATGGTTTGTCCCCAGAAAGGAATCACCTTGACCACAGCACGGCTCAGCAGTCGTGTGATATAACTGGATGCAATTCCTGCACCTACCAGGCCGAGAAATTCTTTGATGATGCTTTTATCCCAGCGTTGTCCATAGAGGGTCGCCAGGCTATGCAATAATTTTGCCTGAACTGCTGAAACCGCAACCAGATCCACCACAGGCAAAGCCCCCAGCCCGGCCGCTGCAAGGGCATAACCCACAATATGCTGATGCGCCGTACGCGCATACAGATCATGCACCTCTTTATCGCCCCTTAACTGCTGCTGCAAGCCCAACGGCAACAGCGATTCAATCGCCTGCCACAGCGCTTCCAATCCATAATCAGGTGGCGTAAATCCATCTTCAGGCAGTGTCAGATCGACCGCTACCCAGCGTACGGGCGCGAAACCTGGCACTTGTTGCAGTGCGCTGCGCTGCGCCCGCAAAGCCCGGCGTAAATCAAGCGGAACAGTATTCGGCAATGGCTCATCTGCATAGGGCCACGGATGTATATGCCCATGTTCATTGGGATAAAGCTCATGCAGACAGGTTTGCACGATCAGCAAAGGCCATTCGGGATGACGCCGGCGAATGGTATGCAGCACGTCAAACACTGCGGTCTGGTTGATATCCGCCGCTTTCATGACCGCAACCAGTAAATGCGCCTGAGATTCGCAGTAGTGAATATCCTCGCCGGGATCATATGCAACTTCACCCAGACCCCGCGTATCGAGAAACCTGACTACCGGCACCTCGGCAGGAAAATCATAAAAACGTGAATTGCGTGTGCAAGGCTGAAATCCATTACCAATCTCAGCCGTTTCACTGCCAGTCAATGCTTTGATAATCGAAGTTTTGCCGGACTGGGTCTTACCCAGCAGCCACAATACGGGTACCGGCATCTTAGCACGCGCTTCGCTCAAAGAAGCTTCCAGCAATTGCTTGTCGACTTTGGGTTCCAGCAGCGCTGCCTGGAGCTGCTCCCAATAGTTCGTCCACTTTTTCAAATCGCTCAATTTCATCAGATTGTCATCTTCGTTAGGCTGCCACATTGGTGGGTTTCTAATACAACTCATTTCCTTACAACAGCACCTGCGGCTGGATCGCTATACCTAATACAGACCCGCAATATCAATCAGTGTTTCCCTGAGTGTAACATTTCCCTTTAGCAGATATCATTGATGTTCCTGTTTAGGAAATGGCGAAATGGGAATACGGTGTGCAGTCTATTAAAAAACCAGCTTCGCTATACTCATATTAATCATTCATGAGGAAAAATGAATATGAATAGCATGATATTAATGAAAAGATTCGAGATTGTGATCGGAATAGAACAATTCGAACAATTAATCGAAATATTAGAAAAAAGCGGGATACGCGGATATACCGTTATCAGGAATGCCGGAGGATATGGATCACGAGGAACACGAAATCCTGATGATGTGCTTATGGCCGATGAGAATGTTTCAGTCATTCTTGCTTGTCATGCAGATAAAGCGCAAAAATTGCTTGATGAGCTGAGGCCGGCAAGAAAAGGCCTGGGTGGTATGTGCCTGGTTTCAGACTGCCACTGGATTGACGGGTTGGCCGTTTCCTAAAAATTTTACTCACCTCTGTCAGTCTGACGTATTATCAGAGTCTGTTTGAGTCAAGAGTATGCATCGCCATCACTTCAAACTTACCCATATTTAATACCCACACCTTAGCGAAGGAAATTCATGCGGCGATTGCTATATGCAGCAGTGTTTTTTGGTGTCATTTTATTCAGATCCACGCTTGTGCTGGCTGTCAATGAAGGTATATTACCTTCTACGATAGAGAATTCTTTGGGCATGAAATTCATACTGGTTCCTGCCGGTGAATTCTTGATGGGCAGCGATGAATCAGCGGATGTTTTATCAAAAGCCTATCCGCAGTATGAGCGCCGTAGGGTTTCGGAACTTGGGGATGAAGCACCTGTGCATCGAGTGCGTATCACGCAAGCCTTCTACTTGGGTCAGTTTGAGGTGAGCGTTAAGCAGTTCCGTAAATTTATAGAAGCTTCGGGCTATGTCCCGGAATCGGTAGCCGATGAAACCGGAGGCTACGGATACAACCCGCATTATGATGCTACTCAATCCGTTAGTGGTGATGCTTTCGAAGGCCGTGATCCAAAATACTCCTGGCACAATCCCGGTTTTATCCAGGGAGATAATCACCCCGTCGTAAACATCACCTGGAACGATGCGGTGGCACTGGCGAACTGGCTCAGCGAAAAGGAAGGGATAAAATATCGCTTACCAACGGAAGCGGAATGGGAATATGCCTGCCGCGCGGGCACACGCACACGCTATACAAGCGGCGATCATCCGGAATCCTTGCTAAAAGTCGCCAATGTCTTTGATTC
>CBFGXU010000058.1:0-13887 GCA_965652935.1 uncultured Nitrosomonas sp. | reverse complement strand
TTCACTTATTACGCCGCGCCATCCTACCGATCAGCACGAAAAAAAACGGTACAAAAAAGATCGCAAGAAATGTAGCGGCCAGCATGCCTCCAAACACCCCGGTACCAATGGAGTGACGGCTAGCTGCACCCGCGCCGGAAGCTATCACCAGTGGCAGCACACCTAGAATAAATGCCATCGATGTCATGATAATCGGCCGGAAACGAAGACGTGCTGCATCCAGTGCCGCCTCAGTCAGTGACATGCCGGCTGCGAGTCGCTGATTGGCAAATTCAACAATCAGAATCGCATTTTTAGCCGCCAATCCGATCAATGTCACCAGGCCAATCTGGAAATAAATATCATTGGTCAAATCCCGTGCCCAAATGGCAAGGAAAGCACCCAACACGCCAAAAGGTATCGCCAGAATGACGGCAAACGGAATAGACCAGCTTTCGTACAAGGCGGCCAATACCAGAAGTACCATCAACAAGGCAAAGGCAAACACAAAAATGGACTGCCCGCTCGCCTTGCGCTCTTGTAGGGATATGCCGCTCCAGTCGATCGTATAACCCCTCGGTGTCAAAATTTCATTGGCCACTTGCTCCAGCGCTTCGAGCGCTTGTCCTGAACTATAGCCGGGTGCAGCACCCCCCAGTATGAGTGCTGAATTGAAACCATTGAAATGAGTCACCGGATCAGGGCCGCTATTGAACTCAGTGGTCACGACGGAACTCAGCGGAATCATGGAATGGGTTGCCCCGTTCTGGGCACGTATATAGATTTTGCTGATATCGTCCGGGTTAGAGCGGTATTCAGGCAAGGCCTCTGTCTGCACCCGATAAATACGGCCAAACTTCACAAAATCATTCACATACAGATTGCCAAAATAAGCCTGCATGGTATCGAACACCTCAGAAATGGGCACACCCAGCGCTTTCGCCCGCTCTCGGTCAACCTGAGCATACAACCGCGGAGCGCTGACACGGAAATTGGTGCTGGCAACCGCAATGGCTGGATGTTCCATTGCCTTGGCGACAAATTCCTGAGCGACGGCAGCAAATTCGGCAAAATCACCACCCCCCGGATCTTGCAATTGCGCTGTGAAGCCGCCAGTGGAACCCAGGCCAGGGATCGAAGGCGCATTAAAAGCCAGAATCAACGCCTCCGGAATTTTGGCAAATTCCTCAAAAGCGCCCGCGATAAGGCCAGGAACCTGCTCACTGGCATGACTACGGTCATCCCAGTGATGTAATGGGATGAACATCGTTGCCTGATTGGGGCCACGGGTGCCGAAAACAAAATTCTGACCGGCCAGGGTATCGGTTGAATGAACAGCCGGAATCGACTGGAAGTATCCTTCAATTTTCTCCAAAACCTCAATGGTGCGGGTCAGTGAAGCTCCATCCGGCAATTGCACGACCGTAATAAAATAGCCCTGATCCTCTTCCGGCAGAAAACTGCCCGGAATGGTTCTGAACAAGCCAACAATGACCAATAACAAGGTCAGGAAAATAGCAAGCGCGATTGCAGAGCGTTTAATGACCATGCCGACTGTTCCGACATAGCGTGCCTGCGCCCAGTCAAACGACCGGTTAAATAGCTTCCAGAATCGATTAGGATTGCCATGACCCGGCTTGAGCACCAACGCGCACAGCGCCGGGCTGAGCGTCAATGCCACAAACCCAGAAATAGCCACCGACAATGCAATCGTAATGGCAAATTGCTTGTACAATTCGCCCGTAATGCCACCCAAAAATGCCACCGGCACAAACACGGCAGCCAGCACCAGAACAATCGCAATTACTGGCCCTGTGACTTCGCTCATCGCTCTCTTTGCCGCGTCTCTAGGCGATAATCCCTGACTCATATGCCGCTCTACATTCTCCACCACCACAATCGCATCATCCACCACGATACCGATGGCCAGCACCATGCCAAAAAGCGTCAACGTATTAATCGAAAATCCCAGCGCCTCCATACCTGCCAGCGTCCCGATCAGCGAGATGGGTACCGCGATGGCTGGAATCAGCGTCGCACGCCAGCTTTGCAAAAACAGAAAGACGACCAGAATCACCAATAGCATTGCTTCACCGAGGGTTTTTACGACTTCCCGAATGGAAACATCGATGAATGTCGTGGTGTCGTAAGGAATATCGTACGATACGCCTGCCGGAAAGCTTCTGGCGAGTTTATCCATCTCTTCGCGTACGCGCCGGACGGTGTCAAGTGCATTTGCACCCGGGGCGAGGAAAGTCAGCAGAAATGTATTGGGTTTTCCGTTCCATCGCCCTTGCAGGTCATAGGATTGCGCCCCCAGCTCCACCCGCGCCACATCCCGCATCCGCACCATGGAACCATCGGGATAAGCGCGCACTATCATGTCTTCGAATTCCCGAACTTCACTCATGCGGCCGCGCGTTATCACCGGAATGGTCAGTTCGGTACCTTGAGGGGTAGGTTCACGGCCTATTCTGCCGGCTGGAAAATCACGATTCTGTTCGCGCACGACCGCAGCAATTTCAGTAGGCGTAATATTGAGTTGCGCCATGCGGATAGGATCGAGGATTAGTCGCATGGAATAGTTCTGCCCACCAAAAATAACCGCATCCCCGACACCAGGCAGCCGTTTGACGCTATCGAGAATTCGCAGCAGCGCGTAATTTGACAGAAAAACCGTGTCATGCTTGGGATCGGTAGAACTCAACGCAATCACCGCCAACAGATCTGGCGAGGTTTTCTTGACGGTAATGCCCTGCCGCACCACTTCGTCAGGCAGCTGCGGTTCGGCAAGACGTTGCCGGTTTTGCGTCTGAACTTGCGCGATATCCACATCGGTGCCAATCTCGAACGTGAGCTTCATCGTCATATGGCCATCATTCGTGCTGGTCGATTCATAGTACAGCAGGTTATCGATGCCCGGCAGTTGCACTTCGATCGGGCGTGCCACGGCTTCCGCCACCACTTCTGCGCTGGCGCCCGGATAATCTGCGTCGATCTGCACCATGGGAGGCGTAATTTGCGGAAATTGCGCAATCGGTAGCTTCTGTAAAGCAACCAGGCCGAGGACGACAATGATAATCGACAGCACCGACGCAAAAATTGGCCGATCAATAAAGAAATGCGAATTCATGGCGTTTTCTGCATGAGAGGCTCCTCAGCATGAGAAGCTGAAACGTTTTTTTCTTGCTGATAAGGAAGGGCATTCACCTGGACGCCTGGCAAAATGCGATAAAACCCTTCCACAACCACGCGCTCTCCCGGATGTAAGCCTTCTTCAATCAACCATTCTTTACCACGCCAGGCACTGGCGCGGATCGGCCGCAATTCCGCCTTTTGCTCCTTATCAATCACATACACAAAAGAGCCGCTCGGCCCTTGCTGAACGGCACGCTGAGGAATCAAAACCGCACTGGTGCGGGTATATCCTTTGACACGGACCTTAACGAACTGACCAGGGTAGAAATACGATTGCCCCGGAGAAAAACTGCCTTCCGGATTGGGAAATACAAACCGCCCCTGCAGGGTGCCGGTCTCAGGCCGCAAGGCAACATCCGCGAAATCCAGTACCCCTTCCTCCGGATACACACTTCCGTCCGAAAAAGTCATCACACCGCGTAATTGAAAAATATCCGGCCTTTCGACCTTATGTTCAGCAATTTCACGGCGGCGGCGTAACAAATAGCTTTCAGGAACGCTCACATTGACATACATCGGATCAAGCTGATCAATCGTAGTCAGTAAAGTAGTCTGAGCGGAAATCAACCGGCCTTCATAGAAATGGCTACGACCAATTCGTCCATTCACCGGCGCGGTAATTAACGTATTGTCCAGGTCAAATTTAGCTTTAACCAGATCATTTTGCGCCGCCTCCAAAGCTGCCTTTGCGCTCAGCAATTCTGCCTGCGCATCGTCCACATTCTTTTTACTGACCGCTTGTTGTTCAAGCAGCGGCCGTACACGCGCCAGATCTTGCTTGGCCAGATCAAGCCGGGCCTGAGCCTGCGCTACTCTGGCTTTGCTGCTAAGATAAATCGCTTTGAATGGCACCGGATCAATCAGGTAGAGCTGATCCCCTTTTTTGACATTGCGGCCTTCAGTAAAGAAAACCTTTTTAATGATCCCGCTGACTTGCGACCGAATCTCCACCGGACGAAACGCTTCCGTCTGCCCAATAAATTCCGGCTCATCCTGAATCATTTGGGTAGCCACGGTGATGACTTCCACTTCAGGAAGCGGTGGCGAAGGGGGAGCAGGTAATTTCTGCGAACAGCCTGTCTGCAAAGTTAGAAATAACCCCGCATTCATACCCATAATGATCATTTTGATGTGCCTGGCTAAGCTAACCAAGTAAGGCTTGTTATTAATCATTTATTCAATTAATTCATAAATTCATATAGATAAGATGCATCAGCCAGCATGTCTGCCGATCCAGTCAACATAACGGTCCATCCACTTTTGCAAAAAAATCCTGCTGCCTGGACCGATACCCCCATCGGCATCGAACAATTCGTCTTTTACCTGAATAAATGCTTCAGGCTGCCCCATTGTCGGCACATCCAGGTAAGCCAGCATATTGCGCAAATGCTGCTGCGCCATCGCCGTGCCCGCAGCGCCTGGCGAGATGCCTATGATCCCGGCCGGTTTGCCTGCCCACGAGCTTTGGCCATACGGCCGGGAAGCATGATCAATCGCATTCTTGAGCACGCCCGGTATTGAGCGATTGTATTCCGGGGTGATGAATAAAAGACCTTGCGACGCCACGATTTCAGCTTTCAACCGTTTCACCGGTTCGGCCGGGTTCGCATCGTCGTCCTGGTTGTAAAGCGGTAAATCGCCGATCTGCATGTGTTTGAATGAAAATTCGGGCGGCGCCAGCTTCACAAGCGCGTTAGCCAGCTTGCGATTATAGGAATCCTTGCGAAGACTGCCGACGATTAGAGCAATTTGATATTGGCTCATGATGATCTCCTGTTATCAGTATCGTATCTTGATTCAGTATAGCTTTACTCATCACCTTGATTGTTGTTTTTCTGCCTGCAAGTCACGGCATCCACCCGCCACCCAGCGCCTTGTAGAGCTGAACGACGGATACCAGATGGAAACGATGCGCTGCGCTCAAAGAAAATTCAGCATCAAACAAATTACGTTTGGCAAGCAGTACATCCACATAACTGGTGATGCCTCCTTCGTAACGCAGATTGGCCACCCTTAAAGCCGAGTACAACGCCTCGACCTGTTGTTGCTTCGCCTTGAGCTGATCACTGACAGTACGGATAGCTATCAATGCATCTTCCACTTCCTTGAATGCTACCAGGATAGTTTGCTCATATTGCGCCAGCGCCTGCCGCGCTTGCGCTTCCGCAGCGCGTTGCTCGAACCCTAAGCTTTGCGCATTCAGCAGTGGACCAGCCAGGCCTAGCCCGCCTACACCAAATTCGCTGCCCGATAACAAAAGATTGGATAAAGCCGGGCTGGCTACACCGAGAAAACCGGTAATCGAAAATTTCGGAAACCGCGCTGCCTTAGCCACGCCGATTCTGGCAGTAGCAGCCATGAGAGCTTGCTCGGCCTGAAGAATATCCGGGCGCCGCTGCAACAACTCGGAAGGCAAGCCAGCAGGTATCTCCAGCGGAACCACTTGCTCAGTCAGTGGTCTTCCGCGCATGATCGATACCGGATTGGCTCCTAACAATACGCTGAGCTCATTCTCCTTCTGCACCACCTGTCGCTCCAGCTCAGCCAAACGGGCCGCCGCATTGGCACGCTCCGCCTCAAACTGATCCAGATCGAGCCTGGAAATCACACCGCCTTGCAATTGCGCTCGCGAAATGGCGACTGATTCTTCCCAGGAAGCCAATGCACGATGCGCAATATCCCGCTGTATATCAAATTGCAAAAGATCGAAATAGGATTGCGCCACGGCACTGATCAGCGACAGAATGATTGCCCGGCGGTTTTCCTCACGCGCCATCAAGTCAGCCCAGGCGGCTTGATGGGAACGACGGATTCTGCCCCAGATATCGATCTCCCAATTCAGGGTGGTTTGTCCGAAATAATTAAAAGGGGTTGGAAAGCCAGGAACCTGGAATCCGCCGAGCGTCCCGAACACTGGCGCATTGGCGTTGATCTGCATATTAGGTACAAAATCCAGCGCCGCAATGCGGGAGCGAGCCTGAAACTCTTCAATACTGGCGATCGCCCGCTTGAGATCCTTATTCTCGAGCAAAGCCTGGTTAATCAATCGTTGCAACTGCTCATCACGCAGGAGTTCCCACCAGGAAAGATTGGCAATGGATTGCCCTTCCATGTGGGAGACACGAAACTGTTCGGCTGTTTCGATGGGTGGCCGTAAATAATCGGGGCCCATGGCACAACCACTTACCAGCAAACTCGAGAGTAACAGCATCCGGTAAGCCCAGCGGTTACACAATTTCTTACTGGATCGCATATGATGCGCCCGGGTACCTGTCCTTTTAAGCTGCGCAATCAGGTCGGCTACACCCTGCCAATGAGAAAATGTTAAATGAAGCCACATGCCATTACCTTTTCTGTGCGCATCTTGAAATGCATAAAAAAACGTAAATTCATCAAAAAATCAGACGAGGACTCTCAACCATGACCATTCAATACTACACATATTGCTCATATTTTTATCAACTTATCTTCTGAATCATCAAACTACTTGGCGAAACGTCAGGTTGATCCGGTGCGAACCGGTTAACGGATGATATGCCTGCTTGACCGGTAATACGCCATGGTAGCGAAGTCTCGCCGGGCCGCCCCAGACTGCGACATCCCCATGCAGCAATGGCACGCGTGCAGGTCTGATTTCTCGGCGCAAGCCACCCCATAGAAAAATGGCAGGAATCCCAAGTGAAACAGACACGATCGGTGCATTCAAATCGCGTTCGTTCTTGTCCTGGTGCAAGGACAGTCGCGTACCTTGCGCATATCGATTGATAAGGCAGGCATCGGGCGTAAAACCTTCAAAACCGGCGCTTGATGCAGCATCCTGTGCCAGTTTCAAAAACACACCGGGCATTTCCGGCCAGGGTTTGCCATTTTGAGGATCGGTCACGTCATAACGATAGCCGGTGTGGTCGGTTACCCAGCCATAGGAACCACAATTGGTCATCGCAACAGACATACGAAATCCGCCTGGTGTCACCATGTGGCGAAATGGCGCAGCAGCGATGATGCTATCCAGCGCCTCCACCAGCATTGTTGCACCTGCCGATGCAAAACCCCGTAATACAATCGCTCCAGGGCATAATTCTTCACGTCCTGTCTGAGACAGTGCCACTTCGTCGAATAAATGCACAGCAAGCTCCATTATCAATCATCGGCGTTTACATTCTGTCTGGTAGCATACAGATAGCCCGCGATCGCACCCATTACCATCCCTAATGGCGTGGCAATGAATATTCCGATCAAAGGCCCTTGGCTGGTATCTTTGGCAAAAGCCATCGGTCCTAAAAAACCAATGATAAAAAATAATCCACCGAGCATTAATGCGCCGCTGATGATTGCAACACCCGCGCTCGTTTTCTCGCCGGAAACCAGCTTCCACGCATACCAGCCTGCTAATGATGCGCCGGCAACCGAGAAAATGGCATAAAGCCACAGGGGATAGCTGGTCGTAATCGACAAAATGGTACTGATGAAAAATAATACAATCAGAAACATCAAAAAAGAAATAATGGGTTTAAGTATTTGAATCATCGCAGGGCGCTTCCGTTCTAATGGTCATTCATTGGCACAACATTGTAAACTATCTTTAGCTGCAAAACGGAAACCCATTTTATAGATCATTGAGGTGATATTTTTAAATGCGAACATTTGACAGACATCGACGTAAGCTCTTGCAATATGGTTTTATGGGATTGGGCGCTTTTCTTGGTAATGCTGTGTTACCGAGTTCCATCAAAGCCGCACTTTTACCGCTGGCATCATTGGGCGAACTTCTGCCGCCCGATCAAAACGGTGTGCGTTTGCCCGCCGGTTTTACTTCCCGTATTGTAGCCCGTTCGGGCCAAAAGCTTTTTGGCTATCGCTGGCATGCAGCGCCTGATGGCGGGGTTGCTTTTGCCGCTGCGGACGGTGGCTGGATTTATGTTTCCAATAGCGAAATGATAGACCATGCAGGCGGTGTCGGTGCATTACGCTTCAATGCTCAGGGAGAAGTTGTCGATGCTTACCCTATTCTGCGCCATACCAGCCGCAATTGTGCAGGCGGACATACCCCCTGGCAGACGTGGTTGTCGTGCGAGGAAATTGAAAAAGGCCAGGTATGGGAATGCGATCCGTTTGGTCAAAATGCAGCGCGTGTCAGAAATTCCCTGGGCTTATTCAGACACGAAGCCGTTGCCGTGGATACCGGTAACAAACAGCTTTACCTGACCGAAGATGAACCGGATGGTTGTTTATATCGCTATACCGCCCGCACATTCGATGCGGCAGGAAACCCTGATCTGGATGATGGTTTCCTGGAAGTCGCTGAAGTCATTAAGGGTTCTGGCGGCGCCGTGCGCTGGCACGCTTTGCCTGATCCGCTGGCAACCAGGATCCCGACGCGTAAACAGATCGCCAACAGCACCCGCTTTAAAGGTGGGGAAGACATCTGGTATCACGGCGGTATAGTTTACTTTTCCACCAAAGGCGATGATCGCATCTGGGCGTATGATGTGCAGCAGCATCGTCTCTCCATCATCTATAATGCTGCCTTACATCAAGGGCCTGTATTAACGGGGGTTGACAATATTACGACGAATGCAGCGGGCGAATTACTGATTGCTGAGGATGGCGGTGATATGCAAATTGTTGTTTTGACTGCCGGCAAGGTTCTGCCATTGTTGCAATTGGTCGGGCATGATCGCTCAGAAATTGCAGGCCCGGCTTTCAGTCCCGACGGTTCGCGTTTGTATTTCAGCTCACAGCGCGGCAAAACTGGACGCTCCGAGGATGGCATTACTTTCGAAATAACGGGACCATTCTGATTCATATCCCGGCATTTCTAATTTTTTAAAGGTTCTCTGATACCTGGAAATCAATGAAACAAATGCATTGAGTAACTGTAATAAGCTTATGCGGAAATGAAACTTCACTATTTGATTTAAAGCGGCAATAATGTGGATGATGTGACAGCGTAACAGACAGGGAGAACTGATTTGGAATTCAAGGACTATTACCAGACACTCGGCGTCTCTCGGGATGCCACGGCGGAAGAAATCAAAAAAGCCTTTCGCCGTCTGGCGCGTAAATATCATCCCGATGTTTCCAAGGAGACGGGCGCCGAACACAAAATGAAAGAAGTGAATGAAGCGTATGCGGTACTTTCTGATCCGGAAAAGCGCGCGGCCTATGACCAACTGGGACAAGGGCGCGGATTTCAGACTGGCAGTGATTTTCAGCCACCACCTGGCTGGGATGCGGGTTTTGAATTCAGCGGACGAGGATTTAGCGGAGCACAGACTGCGGATTTCAGTGATTTCTTTGCGGAATTATTCGGTAGGCAAATGGGCGGCATGGGCGGAGGTTCCCGCCAAACCCACCGCCGAATGCGGGGCGAAGATCATCACGCCAAAATCATGCTCGACCTGGAGGATACTTATCATGGCACCATTCGCGGCTTGACACTGCGCATACCCAAACTCGACAATCAAGGGCGCACGGTGCTCACCGAACATACCCTGGATGTTCGCATCCCGAAGGGTGTGTATGCCGGACAAGTCATCCGGCTTGCCGGACAGGGTGGTCCAGGCCATGCCGGAGAGCCAGCCGGAGATTTATTTCTGGAAGTGCAGTTCAAGCCGCATCCCCGGTACCGGATTGAAAACAAGGATGTTTATGCCACTTTGCCAGTCGCTCCATGGGAAGCAGCACTGGGTGCAACGATTAAAATACCGGTGCCGGATGGTCTGGTTGAAGTGCGGGTGCCGGAAAACTCCCAGACAGGCCGCAAGCTGCGCTTGAAAGGACGCGGCATTCCTGCCGCCACGCCAGGCGATCTGTATCTGGTGCTGGAAGTGGTATTACCCCCCGCCACTACTGCCAAAGCACGGGAATTTTATCAAACCATGGCGCGGGAACTCGCGTTCAATCCGCGCCAGAATCTTGGAGTGTAAATCATGCCGCACGAAATTGATGCCATTTCACTTGAGGAAACCAAGCTCAATCTGGATGAATTGGCAAAAAGCTGCCAGGTCAGCCGCGAATGGATCATTGAACATGTCCAGTGCGGCTTGTTGCTGAATGAAGATTTAAGCAGCACCGATCCTGCCTCATGGATATTCGATAGCCGCAGTTTTATACGTGTCAAAAGAATCATCGCGATTGAGAGAGATTTCGAATGCAATCCAGAATTGGCCGGCCTGGTTGCCGATATGATCGAGGAAATTGAGTTTCTCCGCACCCGTCTCCAAGCAAGCCAGCTCGATGAAAATGAAGAAGATGTTTTCAAATAATTAAAAGGAAAACTGTTGATGTCTTTACATATCGTGTGCCCGCACTGCCATGCGACCAATCGAGTTCCCGCAGACCGTCTGACTGCGTCACCCAAATGTGGCGCCTGCCATCAAGCGTTATTTACAGCGCAACCAGTCGAGCTGACAGAGCAGCATTTCAATCGACACATTGCTCACAATGATATTCCGCTGCTGGTTGACTTTTGGGCGCCGTGGTGCGGTCCGTGCCGCATGATGGCACCCGCATTTGCCAAGGCAGCCGCTGCCTTGGAACCCCGGATGCGCCTGGTCAAAATTAACACTGAAGACGAGCAGGGGTTAGCCGTCCGTTATAACATTCGCAGTATTCCGACCCTGGCGCTGTTTAAAGGAGGCCGGGAAATTGCCAGACAATCGGGCGCCATGAGCGAACAGGATCTGGTGCGATGGGCACAGGCAGCCAGCCAATAAAGTAAGATCAATAAGAAAAATAAGGAACAAGCATTCATGCCCAATAATAATGGATTTCTTTCCCGCCTGATCTGGATCACACTGATCGGTATAGTGCTGGCGCTGTTTTTTCACAGCTTTCTGTATCACTACTTTCCGGATGTGCTTCACTCGGGTTATTTTACCGCTAAAGACAAACCGGAAAATGTCGAACCGCGGCTGGTCCAACCGCGTGGTGATCTGGCTGAAGACGAAAGAAGCACCATTGAGCTCTTTGAACATTCGCGCGATTCGGTCGTATTCATTACCACCCGCCAGCGCATGATGGATGTCTGGACACGTAATATTTTTTCTGTCCCCAGCGGTACCGGTTCAGGATTTATCTGGGATGATCTCGGGCATATTATTACCAATTTCCATGTCATCAAGGGTGCCAGCGAAGCTACCGTGCGGCTGGCGAATGGGCGCGATCACAGGGCCTCACTGGTAGGCGCCAGCCCGGCACATGATATTGCCGTGCTGAAAATAAGTACTGGCTTTCAACGGCCTACCCCGGTTCCATTGGGCAGCAGCTCCGATCTCAAGGTCGGGCAGAAAGTATTTGCCATCGGCAATCCTTTCGGTCTTGACTGGACGCTGACCACCGGTATTGTTTCAGCACTGGATCGGTCACTGCCAAGCAGTGATGGACGCATCATTGACAACCTGATCCAAACCGATGCAGCCATCAACCCGGGCAATTCCGGCGGCCCACTGCTGGATTCGGCAGGCCGATTGATCGGAATCAATACCGCCATTTTCAGCCCCAGCGGTGCCAGTGTCGGGATAGGATTTGCTGTACCGGTCGATACCGTCAATCGCGTGGTTCCTCAACTGATCAGCCGCGGCAAGTATATCCGCCCGGCGATGGGCATTACCGTCGATGAGAAACTCAATAACCGTCTGACCGAGCGCCTGAAAATCACTGGCGTCGTCATATTGAGCATCAGCCCCGGATCTGCCGCAGAAGCTGCCGGCCTTCAAGGCGCCACCATCACCCCGGAAGGAAACGTCATCGCGAACGACATCATCATTGCCGTTGAGGGCAAACCCATCGATTCAGTAGAAAAACTGCTTGCGCGCATCGATAGCTACAAAGTGGGTGATACCGTCAAGATCACTGTATTGCGGAAAGGTGAAACGGTTGAAGTGCCTGTGACGCTACAACCCGGTGAGTGATTCAATTGCTCGCTCTCAGGAAATGCCTGTTGCTTGCGAAAGTAAAAAGCAAAATGCCTTATTAAACGAATACCTTAAAGACTGCCGGGTTCGGCGTCATTTGAGGTCTTTGGGCCATCTTGAACCTTCTGCAAAATAGATACCCAATGAATCGCACACCTGCTCGACCCGCTTTGCATTGACTAGTAAACCCTGTCGTCGGCTCTGTAGACACTGTTCGATAACCCGATAAGGGCACTTGACGCGACGAGGAGCATTTCCTTCGACGGAAGTCGGAAGACTTTGGCAGGCGTG
Source organism: uncultured Nitrosomonas sp. (assembly GCA_965652935.1). Lineage (GTDB taxonomy): Bacteria > Pseudomonadota > Gammaproteobacteria > Burkholderiales > Nitrosomonadaceae > Nitrosomonas. Next base: position 1,501 of record CBFGXU010000058.1, on the reverse strand, counting down.
TCATACGATGATGGTATGAGGTAGAGGTGAGCATGCAGCTGAAATGACAGCCTACGAAGTGAGTCGGACGTATCATCCATGACCTCTTTCGTGGGCACGCCTGGATTTGCTATTACGTTGGCACACTCTACGAGCGTGTGGGAGACCTGACTAATGATCTTCTTCATGTCTTGAATCGGATCGAGGAGCAGCTTGACGATGAGCTGGCCAATCACAAACGTAATGACACCAGAAAGAACAGTTAAGAAAACGGTGAAGTCCATGATGTGCCTATGATGCCGAACGGCTAAGCTGTGCGGCGCGAACGAAGCGCAGCGTAGTGAGCGTCCGAATGAGCGCCGTGTTATGCATATCCAAAATTCTCCGCCCATCTCACGATTTCGGACAAAACTTCTGGCACTGGACGGCCCGTAACCATGAACCGGGTACTGGCATGCCAGATACCATAATTGAATGCCCCCACATTATCAGGCTTCAGCGGATAATACTGGTTTGCTGGTTCTTGATGCTGATCGTCCATCATTAGAATTCGCGTGGGAGACAGCGGGAAGCTAACCACTGCACCCGTCGTACTAATGCCAAAGATTTCCCTTGACCTGTGCTGAACCCCTACTGGCCTATCCGAAGTAATGAAGTACTCATTATCGGCTAAAACAATCGACCAGCGCTTCTTCAGTAGTACCTTAGCTAGGTTGCAGGATTCTGCTCGGACTGTTTCCACAAAGAAGCGGTGGTGCTCGTCCTCGCCCCACTTTTTGTAAGATTCCCAGCCTGAGGTGTCTATTTCGAATTCCTCGCCCTTGTGAATAAATCTATCTACGTTGGGAGAGCAGTCGGCTTTCTTGGGAAGTTTGTCCAAGCCTTCAACAATCTGCTGATGAATCCATTGCAGAGTCCGCCGGTTGTCGGGGTGTCTTACATGTGTGGTAGCGATGAATAAGGCAAAAGCCTTGCGTATGGATTCATTGCCAAGGTCGATGAAATCCGAAGCAACATGGGGCCATATTTGCGCTAGCAAGGACTCAACACCTTGAAGTTCATCGTCAACCTTCCAGCTACGTTGACCGGACTCATCACGCGGAGAGTAAAGATAGCGCTTCGCACAAACATTCCGCACATTAGTAAGCCGCTCGGTTCCATCCAAATTTTGCTTTGAAAATATCCAGACTTGGGGTTTTTCCACCTGTCTTGTTTCCGGGGTTGAAAACTCTCTGAGATAGAACTGTGGCACCCAATGCTGATTTACGGATTTGTTCATCGGTCGAATTCAATACGCATCACTAGAATTATACGTCAGAAATGACCCAGTATATGACGCGATAAACAATATCCAATGCTGTATTGTCCCTAATATTCCCTTATATTAGGCTAATCGACTGATTTAGCTGTCATCATACCCAACTTATTTAGATCCGCAAACATGATGTCAACAGCAGGGAAAATAACCCCGCCTTTTAGATCGATGCGGGTCAAACTCAGACGAAAGCATTACAGCATCAGA
>CBFGXU010000057.1:0-13899 GCA_965652935.1 uncultured Nitrosomonas sp. | reverse complement strand
AGCGCATCAGGCAATTAGTTCGTGAGTTACCTGATGACAAGAGGTTAATATTTTTCAAACAAATAGAAAAAGACCTGAAAGACCCGGATACCTACGCAACATTAAATTTTTTATTTATTGCCGGTCTTCATCATTTTTATCTCGGTAAATGGGTCCGGGGCTTGATCAATATTATTATATTTCTTATTGGGGTGTTTTTTGTATTTGCAGGCTTTGTGGGCATGGGGATATTTATATTGATAGCCATCAGTGCCATTGAGCTTAAAGCGCTTTTCAAAGCACAGCTCATCGTTCAAGATTACAATAATGAGGTCATGAAAATGATTTACCGTGAAGTAAGTAAGCAATAAATCAGAAAGCCTTCGTTTTTAAAATTCGAGGCTCGCAGCTTTGGAGATGTTATAAAAAATATTTAATTTGGTCCCACAAACCGTGCTGCATCAATAATAGACCACAGATGAAAAATCCCGCCAATTATCGCAGGAATAATCAGTACTGCGAAAAAATAGCCGGTACCGGTAATTATAAAAAATAAAATTGCCGGTATTATCCGTCCTTGCACCAGTTGCCCCAAACCTGGAATAAAAAAACTACAAACTGCTGCTATCACATTCCCACCAGATCCCTGCCCTGCCATCGCACTCTCTCAATATATTCATTAAAGTTCTTGTATTTTACTGATTGTATCGTCATTCGTATCAGATGTTGTCCATTATATATTCCCGCTATTTTTCCATGAATTAAAAATAAGCAAGAGCTTATGATGCTTAGAATTTTTTATTTCTTTGATTCAAGCATCAATTTCTCAGCTTCTGTTAATAGAAATTCCCTGAAGGCATTGGCAACGCTCGAAAGACGCTTATTCTTCCTATTTACTACGTGCCAATGGCGAATGATAGGAAAACCCTGCACATCCAGGATCTTCAAACGGTTTGTTTCAAGCTCTAATTCTGCACTATGTTGCGACATGATACCCAACCCCATTCCTGCTTGTACTGCCTGTTTAATGGCTTCAGTCGTATCTGTTTCCATACCTTTATTGATTTTGATTTTATGCTCGGCAAAAAAACGTTCCATTGCACCGCGTGTTCCGGAACCGGATTCACGCAACAGAAAAATCTCTTTTTCCAATCGCTTGACAGGTATTGTATGTTCTTGACAAAGCGGATGATACGGCGGTGCGATGACTACCAACGGATTTTCCATAAAAGACTCACTATCAATATCCAAACCCTCCGGCGGCTGACCCATGATAGCCAAGTCAATCAGATTGTCTGATAGTTGTTTCAAGACGACTTCACGATTGGAAACGTTTAAACTGACAGTAACACCGCTATGCCGTTGGCAAAACTTAGCTAGTAGATGAGGCGCAAAATAAGTGGCAGTTGTCACCACTGCAATATTCAATTTGCCCCGTTCCATACCTTTCAATTCATCCAGCGCAACTTCCATATCCGATAACTGCTGAGAAATTGCACGGCTATATTGATATAATTCACGCCCCGCTTCAGTCAGATAAATTCGTTTACCTAATTGTTCAAACAGTGGTAAGTTGATGTTGTCTTCCAACTGCTTAATTTGCATGGAAACAGCAGGTTGAGTTAAATGAAGTTCATCAGCCGCACGTGAATAACTCAGATGCCTGGCAACCGACTCAAACACTTTTAATTGTCGCAAAGTAAGATGTAGCATGCCTTAATTCAGCAAAAATTCCATAAGCATAATCTTATCATAAATATCAGAATTACTGATTTGTTCTTATAGATAGATAACGTTATAGTACGCACCCTACAGATATGAGTAGTCATGTTTGATGTTTGTAACGCATTTTCCTCTCTTTTCTATCTGTAATGCTGGCTGGAGTTGAGTGGAATTTAACTGGAGAAAATATTATGGCAGCAAAAACATATAACGCAGGTGTAAAAGAATACCGGCAAACTTACTGGGAACCAAATTACAACGTTCAGGACACCGATATTCTGGCATGTTTCAAAATTACACCACAGCCCGGTGTGGATCGTGAGGAAGCGGCTGCCGCAGTGGCAGCAGAATCCTCCACTGGAACGTGGACGACGGTATGGACTGATCTGTTGACTGACCTGGATTACTACAAAGGTCGCGCCTATCGTATTGAGGACGTACCTGGTGACGATACCTGTTTTTATGCATTCGTAGCATATCCTATCGATCTGTTTGAGGAAGGCTCTGTTGTCAATGTGTTTACCTCTCTCGTTGGTAACGTGTTCGGTTTCAAGGCGATTCGCGCTTTACGTCTGGAAGATGTACGTTTCCCGATTGCCTATGTCAAAACCTGTGGCGGCCCTCCAAATGGTATTCAGGTTGAACGTGACAAATTGAATAAATACGGACGTGCATTGCTCGGCTGCACGATTAAACCAAAACTAGGTTTATCCGCTAAGAACTATGGCCGTGCTGTTTATGAATGTCTGCGTGGCGGCCTGGATTTAACCAAAGATGATGAAAATATCAATAGCCAACCATTCATGCGCTGGCGTCAACGTTTTGAATTTGTGATGGAAGCTATTCACAAAGCAGAACGCGAAACAGGCGAACGCAAAGGACACTACCTGAACGTAACTGCGCCAACACCAGAAGAAATGTATAAACGCGCCGAATTTGCGAAAGAATTGGGTGCGCCCATTATTATGCATGACTACCTGACCGGTGGTTTCTGTGCCAATACCGGCCTGGCTAACTGGTGCCGTGACAATGGCATGTTGCTGCATATTCACCGGGCTATGCACGCAGTGATCGACCGCAATCCGCACCATGGTATCCATTTCCGCGTATTGGCTAAAGCTCTGCGTTTATCCGGTGGAGATCACTTACACTCCGGAACCGTCGTCGGCAAACTGGAAGGCGATCGTGAAGCAACCCTAGGTTGGATTGACATCATGCGTGAATCCTTTATCAAGGAAGATCGCAGCCGCGGTATTATGTTTGATCAAGACTGGGGCTCTATGCCAGGTGTATTCCCAGTTGCTTCCGGTGGTATTCACGTATGGCACATGCCTGCGCTGGTGGCAATCTTTGGTGATGACGCCTGCCTGCAGTTTGGTGGTGGTACATTAGGTCATCCATGGGGTAATGCTGCAGGTGCTGCTGCTAACCGTGTTGCATTGGAAGCCTGTGTGGAAGCACGTAACCAAGGTGTTGAAATCGAGAAGAAAGGTAAAGAAATCCTGACCGCAGCTGCTAAACACAGTCCAGAACTCAAAATTGCAATGGAAACCTGGAAGGAAATCAAGTTTGAATTTGACACCGTCGACAAACTGGACGTTGCCCATAAGTAAAAAAGTAGATGTTCCGGTACAGGTTCAGGTGTTTGTACCGGAAAAATTAATTAATCAGGAGTGTCATACAAAATGTCAGAAATGTTGGATTATAAAAGTCGTCTCAACGATCCTTCGAGCCGCAAGTTTGAAACCTTTTCCTATCTCCCGCCAATGTCCGAGAAGCAAATCAGGCAACAGGTTGAGTATATTGTCAAGAAAGGCTGGAACCCTGCTATTGAGCATACTGAGCCAGAGCATTTGATGGATAACTACTGGTATATGTGGAAACTGCCGATGTTTGGTGAAACCGATGTAAACCGTATTTTGGCTGAAGCGGAAGCTTGCCACAAAGCCAACCCCAACAATCATATACGTTTGGTTGGTTACGACAATTTTTCCCAAAGCCAGGGCACCTCCATGGTAATTTACCGCGGCAAGACAGTTTAGGCAATTAACGGGTTTCAAACCCTGAAACCCCCTTTCCCCTTAAACAGGGTTGGGGGTTTTTTTTGACCAGAATTTAGACTTTAATAACATTGATTTTCAGATAGGATAACCACCACAGGAGCTCAGCATGAGCAACATTATCGACCAATATCGTGTAAACAAAGAACCTTATTACCGTCCTGTAGCGGATGAAGTGAAATTGTATGAAGCAGCCTATTCGGTACGCATGCCCATGATGCTGAAAGGCCCTACCGGCTGTGGTAAAACCCGTTTTGTCGAATATATGGCGTGGAAATTAAAAAAACCGTTGATTACGGTAGCCTGTAACGAAGATATGACCGCATCCGATCTGGTGGGACGTTTCTTACTGGATGCCAGTGGCACACGCTGGCAAGATGGGCCGCTGGCTATCGCCGCTCGCTATGGCGCCATCTGCTATCTGGACGAAGTCGTGGAAGCGCGCCAGGATACCACCGTGGTTATCCATCCCTTAACCGACAATCGCCGGGTCCTGCCATTAGAAAAAAAAGGCGAGCTTGTCCAGGCGCATGAAGATTTCCAGATCGTCATTTCCTATAACCCAGGCTATCAGAGTTTGATGAAAGACTTGAAACAATCCACCAAACAGCGTTTCGGTGCGCTGGATTTCAATTACCCCAGCCATGACATCGAAAGCGAGATTGTTGCGCATGAAACCGGCGTATCCAGCGAGATCGCGGAAAAATTGGTATCGATTGCCGAACGTGCTCGTAATCTCAAAGGCCATGGGTTAGATGAAGGTATCTCGACACGGATGCTGATTTACGCCGGCAGTCTCATCGCCAAGCAAGTAGATGCCCACGCCGCTTGTCGGGTTGCTCTGGTACGCCCCATTACCGATGACCCCGATATGCGCGACGCATTGGATGCCGCGGTCAGCACTTTCTTTAATTAAAGACCTTTAATTAAAATCTAATCTATCGATTGTTCTGTTGAAAATAAACAGGTGCCCGCATGAGTATTAATTTGGACGATTACAAAGAATTATTGGAAGATCTGGAACCCGAGTCGGTTGAATTACTCAGTCATGCCTGGCCTGAGGCCGTCAAAATCTTTTCACCGCGTGGATTGGATAATTATCTGAAAGGCGTTTCGGCCCTACAGGGATTGGGACGCGGGCGTAGCCTGGTTGATGCATGGATAGATGAAACGCCATTGGTTGCCAAAGAAATCGGTGAAGATGTTATCGCTGATCTGGCAACCTCAGTGCTTTCTCTTGCCTCTAGAACTTCAGGTGCTGTGATTGAATTGGTATTGGCCACCTCCCCCACTGCAGCCAAGCGTCTGGGCGATGCGCATCTCTTTCAGAATTACCTGCAATTCCTCAATACGCTGATTGCACAGGCGCCACGCGGCATACGCCCAATGCTCAATAAATTGGATATTCTGTTTGGACAGCTGACCTTAGGAGGATTGCGACGCTGGGCCATGTGGGGCGCGCATGCCCATCGCACCGATTATGAAGAGCAAATAAAGTACTTTGGATTGGAATCCAAAGAATCACTTGCAGTTTTACAGAAAGAGCGTAAAGGCACACTATTTGTTGATGTACAGCGTCGCATCAACATGTATCTACGCGCGCTCTGGGGACGGGATTTTTTCATGAAGCCGACTTCCGGAGACTTTGAAACCCGCGAGGGCTACAAACCTTTCATTGAAAACTATTTCATCCATTTGCCTGATGCTTATGATAACTACGGCGATATTCATGCTACCGAAGTTTATCGCGCCGCAGCCGCACATGCAGCTGCGCATCTGGTGGAAACCAAAGAACCTATTTCTGCGGAAAACTTGAATCCGATGCAGATGGCCGTCATCTCCGTAATTGAAGATGCCCGTATCGAAGAACTCGCTATCCGCCGATTTCCAGGCTTGCGCAAAACCTGGTCGGTGCTGCATACCGCAACGCCGGATATGAACGTTACGATGGGAGATTACCTCAACCGTCTCGCGCGTGCATTACTGGACCCTGACTACCAGGATTCTGATAACTGGATTGTGGAAGGACGCCGTCTTTTTTTAGGGGCACAGGATAAACTGGATAGCTATCAAATTTCATGGGATATCGGCGTACAGCTCGCACATAGCTTCAGAGACAAAAACATTCCCTTCAATTTACGCACGGATCAACTCACTGCCCCATATCGCGATGACAATCGTTACTTCTGGGAATTTGAAGAATTTGATCTGAACAAGTCACTGTCAGCGGGCTATGACGCACCGAAGCAAATCCGCAAATACGTCAATGTGATGGAATTTGCCAATGAGGTCGAGGTGGAAACAGCTGGGGACGATGCGCAGGAAATCTGGGTCATGGGTACGGAGTTCTTCCCTTATGAAGATCACGGTATCTCTTACAATGAAATGGAAGGCAAAGAACCAGTTTCCGCTCCCTACCACTATTCCGAATGGGACTATCAGATTCAACTGGAACGCCCTGCCTGGGCAACAGTACAGGAGAAGCGCCCTAAGCTAGGTAATATGCAGTGCATTGATGAAATCGCCCAGCAATACAAGCGCGAAATCGCACGCATGAAGTTTCTGCTTGATGCCATGCAACCCCAGGGAACGCGCCGCATCCGTAAGCTGGAAGATGGCGATGAAATCGATATCAATGCAGCCATTCGCTCAATGATTGATATCCGCATGGGCATGTATCCTGATCCACGCATCATGATGCGTTCAATCCGCAAGGTACGTGATATTTCGGTGTTGGTATTGCTGGATTTATCCGAATCCACTAACGAAAAAGTCGCTGGACAGGAATATACTGTGCTGGATCTGACTCGCCAGGCGACCGTATTACTCGCCAATGCCATCGATAAAATTGGTGATCCTTTCGCTATTCACGGCTTTTGCTCGGATGGGCGGCATGATGTGGAATATTATCGCTACAAAGACTTCGATCAACCTTATAACGAAATTCCCAAAGCGCGGATCGCCGGCATGACCGGCCAGCTTTCCACCCGCATGGGTGCTGCAATGCGTCACGCCAGTCATTATTTGAAACTGCAGAAATCATCGAAAAAATTGCTATTGGTCATTACGGATGGTGAGCCCGCTGACATTGACGTGCGCGACCCGCAATATTTGCGCCATGACACCAAAAAAGCCGTGGAAGAAGCCGGCCGTGCGGGTATAGTCACCTATTGCATGAGTCTTGATCCACGTGCCGATCAATATGTATCACGGATTTTTGGCGAGCGTAATTATCTGGTAGTTGATCATGTGGAACGTCTGCCGGAAAAGCTTCCTATCCTCTATGCTGGCCTGACGCGCTAGGTTATCGGCCTATCGTTCAACTGCCAGAAAGTCATTCAACTCTGCCTTCTCATTTAGGGTAGCGAAGAATCTCATCTTAATTAGTTGCAAAAGATTCTTCGCTTTCGTAAGGCTGATCTTGCCTATTAAACTCATCACTCTGCGCTTTTATCAAACAGAATACCGCCTAATGGTTTTCCTTAACCGATAATAATAGTTTCCCCGGTAGGCATCCTAATCTTAGCTGAGATATAAGATGTGTTCATCATTTCCCTAATGAGTTCCACCCAAAGTACAAGGTAAAAAATGAATAGCACATTAAAAAATAATAACCAAGCAATATTGACTAGAACGGGAGTCTTGCTGTTTGCTTTGTTGAGTTTAAATGACACGCATGCCCATAGCTTGACCAATCTGCTCAAGGAAAACAACCTGGAATTGGGCGGCTGGATTAATGGTGGCGCAACCTATAATGCAAACAATCCTTCAGATGGCTTCAATGGTACGGTTACCTTTGCCGATCGCGCCAATCGGTTTCAGTTAAACCAACTGAATTTGTATTTACAGCGTAACGTCGAGTCAGAAGGCACTAAATGGGATATCGGCGGCCGCTTCGATTTTCTGTTTGGCACCGATGCCATTTATACACAGGCTTTTGGCATCTCCGCATTCGACGAAAATACCGGAAAACCATCGAACCGGGGCAACTGGGATCTCAATTTGTGTTGCAACTCGACCCGCACCTATGGAATCGCATTACCCCAGGCCTATCTCGAGGCTTATGTACCGGTTGGTAACGGCCTCAATATCAAGGCCGGGCATTTTTATACACCCCTGGGTTATGAAACCGTCCCTGCTCCCGATAACTTCTTTTATACTCGTGCCTATATTCTGAACAGTGGTGAACCGTTTACTCACACCGGCTTTCTAGGCAGCTATACCATCAATCAGAACTGGATGGTGCAAGGTGCTGCAACCACCGGAAGCGCAACTGGTGGTTGGGATGGCGGCTTTGATAAACAGCTGGATAACTGGGGTGGTCTGGCAAATATCCTGTGGACCAGTGACGATAAAAGAACTTTGGCGCAACTCGGTGGAACCTATGGGCAAACGGCGGTTGGTGAGCCCTGGATCATGTATAGCACTGTCCTGCAGCATTGGATCACGCCCAAAACTCATATGGTATTGCATCACACTTATGGTTGGGCCGCCAACATCAACCTGCCTGGAGGAATTCAGAATGCTGCTTGGTATAGCATCAACACCCATCTCACATATGACCTGCTCCGTGATTTATCCATCGGCATACGCGCAGAGCGATTTCATGATCGGAATGGCTGGCGTGTATTCTCACCTTACCGGATACTTTCCGCACTGAATAATAAAGGCGTCAGTTATGCAGGAAATATCCCATTTATCAGCGCACCTGCGGATTATTATGCAGTTACCTTAGGCATGAACTGGAAGCCGGCGAAAAGATTGGGAATCGGCTGGAAGGCAGTGCGCAATATCAGTATTCGTAAAAACATTCGCTATGATAGAGCAGATGGTATTGATATGGCGTTTCGGCCATTTGACGGCAGAAAGGATCAATTCTTGTTTTCACTGGATGCTACTATTCCTTTCTGATTCATGCCAGCAGAGAGATAGTCATAGGCTTGTAATTCAAGAGTTGCGGAATTTTAAATAATCGTTCTATCCCCGCGGCTCATGCAACCAACTTATCCTTTGAGTTGGGTTATTTCATGGTTTCCTTGAGTATAAAACAATGGTTTTCCTAATAGAAAAACAATAGTTTCCCCAATATACACAGGGCGTTAGCTAAATTACGATGCATACCGTTGGATTGTATCTATATCTGGAGGAATTAATCATGCAATCATTCAAATTATCAGTACTTGCGGTTCTTTTACTGGCTTCCAGCGCATACATGAATTCATCTGTTGCTGCACAAACCGATGTTGCTGGTAATGATCATCAAGCACTGGCCAGACATTACGAAAGCTTAGCCAAAGAAACAAGAGCAAGATTGCAAGAGAATATTGAAATACTTAAAGAATATGAAGCACATCCCTATTATTTTGGTCGACAAGGCCAGGATGTAAGGTCACACGCTTCTGCCAATATTCGCGAATACGAAAAAACGCTGAAAGAAAATCTTGACAATGCTGACCTTCACAGAAGAATGGCGATGGAACAAAACCGTAATTTTACGGCAGCAAGATCAGGACATTCCAGTAACAAGGGACTTTAAGCTTTAAGTAGAACCATGAACCACCGAATCCGGTCGGTGGTTCGGTTTCATGGTTCAGCTCACTAAATCACGTCACTCAAACCGTCTGTCCCTTGAATCGGATCGATGATCAACATGTTCTGCCGGTAAATGAGATAAGTGCAGATTCGCCCATGTATTGATTGATTCTATACTGCAGATCCGCTCTCTGAATCTGAAGATAGTTCAGCGCACTTTCAACATCGAAAACCTGCTTTAGCGGTATCCTGCACTCGCCACGCGATCACTGCTGTAATTTCAATGGGGCTGCCGCGCTCATCATCTACTTTAAGAACCGATGTATTCCAGTTATTAATTCGTAGCGATAATCGCGTCTTACAATATAACGGAGTAACCTCAAAAAACCCGCTTCCGGATACAGTCATCCCTCGTAACTGCCGAAGAAAAATCATTACAGCCGCTTAATTAGGTTCAAGCGTAAACAGGCCCTTACAGAAGAATAATGTTACTGCAAGCAATAACGCTCCATTCCACCTATTAGCCTGACCCATCAGAAATAACAATAGGATTCAATATATTAATAAACTTGATCGGACTAACCATAGCAAAAAGAAACCTTTTCCGATCTCATTCATATGAGCAAAGCATCGTTCAATGGGTTAAAATATTTTAACGCGTGTCCGTTAGTACACACTCCAGTTTAAACCATGATTAAATCGAGTACTTGTTATGCGCTCCATTCTTATTGGATTGTCTCTTATTTTTTTTACTTTATCCGCCATGATCACGTTTAAGGCATTAGACCTTCCGGCCCGCACCCCTTTGACTCATACTCCTTTAGCGGATAGCTCATTAACGGATGCGCCTTTAACTCATGCACCTTCTTATCAGGATACTCAGAAAGATGCAGTTTCTGAGTCAAATGGTACAGCCAAAAATTTAACTGAAACTCAAGATATCGACAGCGCCATTGTCACAGACCTTATGGCAACTATCGCACAGCTTGAGGATAAACTCAGAACGACAGAAAAAACCATTGAAAACATTAAAGCGGAAAGTATTAAAACCGCAGATGCTGAGAATCAACCCCGCACTCTGGCAGTTTTTAGTGGACGAACATTTCGCCCCGGTCATGATGTCATCAATGAAGCTGCTGCTTCCAAGATTGAGAAATTAGTTAATGAAATATCAGTATTTCCAGATAGCCATATCCTGATCGAAGGACATACTGACAATATACCGACGGGTAAGCTGCACAGCGATAATACGGATTTGTCGCTACGCAGAGCAAAAACCATCGCGAATTTATTGATTTCCAAAGGCGTACCACGCGAGCGGATATCTGTCAACGGTTATGGCGACACGCGCCCGATAGATACCAACAGCACAGAAGAAGGCAGAGCAAGAAACCGCAGAGTCGAAGTAAAGCTGATGCTTAAACAAGGGGGAGATTAATGCACATATACACGCAGCACTTTAACTTCAATAAACTGCCGTTTGAAAACGTTCCAGATCCGCTGTTTTTTTATAATAGTGGCGATCATGCACGTATACGTAAACAGATATCCGGATCTTTACATAGCGGCCGAGGTTTAATCGTAGTTACCGGACCGATTGGTTCTGGCAAGACGACGCTCAGCCAAATGATAAAAGCCGATTTTCCTGAAGATATCAAATTAATATGGATGGCTGAACCACCAGCCAGCAGTAGTGATCTCTACGTGTTTCTCGCACAGGAGCTTGGACTACAACCACCTTCATCTGAAAAAACCTTTGTGATGCGCGATATTCGGAATGCTCTTCTGAAGATTAATTCCGAAGGAAAAAAATGTTTGGTCATTATCGATGAATCACATCTGATGTCGGACGATGTTCTCAATGGGATTCGTTTGCTGAACAACCTTGAAGAGGGATCAGTTAAACTCATCCAGCTACTGCTCCTCGGTCAGGAGGAATTGATGGAAAAGATCAACAGACCAGCCATGGAGCCCTTTAAACAACGGATTGCTGCACTCGAAACGCTGGGAAGAATGAATGTCGAGGCAGTCCGCAACTATATCTCGCATCGCCTTAGGATAGCTGGCGGTACGCCGGATCTCATATCAGATACCGGATGGGAAGCAATTTCCATTGCATTCCATTCTGGTGGAACGCCCCGCACCATTAATTCATTGTGTGACAGATCATTTAGTGTTGCTTTTGAACGCAATCAACCCATTGTGGACGCACATCACGTCTATGAAGCTACTCAACGACTAGGATTGAGAACGGATGTCTTCCATTACATTATTTCATTGAAGAGTAAAGAAAGAAAAAGTCAGGAAATGCAGGCAGCTGCAGATCAGAATATTCTGCAAACACCTGAAGCACCACCAGTTGAAATCACATCCTGTGAGACCCCACTACCTGAAACACCACCACCTGAAACACCCCCTTTAAATAAGGAACCGTTCTTCTCGCTTATCGACAAAAAAACACGACAAATAGTCAATACAAAGATTGACGAAGCTTCTTTCAATCCTGGCGTAAGCATGAATGCCACTGAGTCATCCTACGAGGAAACGGCTAACGTAATTAAAGCAAAATATAACCACAAGAATTTACAAATACCTGTCACGCTGTTGTCTATATCCCTGATAACGTTCGTGTTGAGCCTTTTTTTCTTTTGCCATCAAACCGATTCTGCTGGATTTATTGGCTGCATGATGGACTTATTTACCTTTTAGATTATTTTTCTCTGCGAAAGACCCTTCCTGCAAGCGATGAGTGATTGAATCCACCAGACCTCTAAATAGGGGTGACAACAGGAGTAAAACAACAAAGCCAATTGGAAAAGCAATGCTCCATGAATAAAGCCACTCTTGGATAAAAGTATCAGAGAAGCCCAGATTCACGGCGGTTACTGTCGCGGATACACAACCCGTCATAGTCGCCGACATCATTAAGCAATAAATACAATGCATTAAAATTTTCTGCTTCATGCCAACTCTATTTTTTTCAAACTTGACACTGCAATTTTGCCTATCCTTATACACCTTCCAGTAACTTAATGAATCGTCGGTCCGGCTTCGCGGAATATCGCATCAATCGTTAATGCATCCAGACGATACTCGCGATTACAAATATCATCATTGATAATCACTTCACCAAATTCTTTCAGGATCGAATCCACTTCTTGACGACCCAGTAAACGCAGCATGGCATAAATTTTTGCTGGATCTTCATGGCAGCCGTAATGGACGGTTTGTGCATCAAAGATACGGATAGTTTCTTCATAAAACAGGCGGGTTAATATTTCTTCAGCAGCTAGATGCCATAAGGCATGATCATTAACTGTGGCAGCTAGCGCTTCAGCACGAACCCAACCGTCCGGGTCCTGCTGGTCGGCGGTTGGCAGTTTTTGTAACTGCAAACCGAAGATAGTCTGATTTGTGGTAACGAGAAAAAGGCGTGAAGGCAATTGCTCAGATTGTTTGAAATAATACTCAAAGATTTCAGTAATACTAGCGCCATTCAGCGGAACAATGCTTTGATAGGATTCGCGCATGGAGGGCATATCCAATGTCAATAATAATTGGCCATGGCCAAGTAATTCGGGTACCGGTTGCGGTTCAATCTGCTGTATACATTTCGCCATGCCTCGTATATGCAAGCTTTCATTACAATCGATAACCAGCATGGAAACTGGGCCGCTGCCATTCAATTGAATGGTTAGACGCCCGTTCTGTTTCAGATTGTCGCTCAAAAGGAGGGTGGTCGCACTCATTTCTCCTACTAACTGAATAACGGGTTGCGGATAATTACGGCCAGATAGCATTTGCTGCCATACGGAATCAAGATGCACCACGGCACCGCGTATATCCAGATTTTCCAGAAGAAAGCGCTGTACGTAGTTACTCATTTTATAAGACCTCGGAAAAATTGATCAATTGAGACAGTTCATATTATAGGCCATTGCTCTGCCGTGCTATTCATGTTTGTCTGAGCATCAATTAATGCTGCTAGCTCGTTGTCTAATGACTGTAGTTCATGTACGAGTTGAATGTGAATAATCCCTTTGCTAGCATGTGCTAATGTAGAATAAAACAATAAATAAATGTTCTAATCTGAAAATTATGCAACAACTACTGATTACTCTGGGAATTATATTATTATTGCTAGGTATCGCGTGGCCCTGGATTTCACAATTGCCATTAGGCCGATTGCCAGGTGATATTCACATTGAGCGTGAAAACTTCAGTTTCCATTTTCCCTTAATGACTGGCCTCCTCATTTCCATCATAATTTCGCTTATTTTATGGTGGACACGTAAATAAAGCCTGTGATGGATTCCGCTGATAAATTTCACTGTTTCATCTATTTTGTTCCCCTGGATCAATCTTTTCATTGAAACTTCCGCATAGTGTAGTAGTGGTCGGTAATTTCATCATCATCCCGATATTGAAATACCTCAGGCCAGCAATGCAGCAACAATTCCAGTAATGAAAATCCCATCAAAGGTGCCTGCGCCGCCAATTGATGCATAAGGGGCACCGAGTTTGGCTATATCTTTGAGATGCAGTAGATCGGCGCCGATCAATACACCGAGTGTACCGCTGATATACGCAAGCGGCGCGCTTTGTT
>CBFGXU010000056.1:0-13995 GCA_965652935.1 uncultured Nitrosomonas sp. | reverse complement strand
ATTTTGAAGAAAATCGCAATCAGTTAATTGATTTCAAAAAGGATACTGATTCTTCGGACTCAGTGAGCCGAATTAATTTTGACTTAACGAATGATACAAATGAGACTAAGCAAAATTTGACCAGCGAGCAATTCCTTGTTGTCGATCAGAATGTCAAAGATAAGATTGAATTATCAGATAATCCTGTGAATTTGCAAAAAACTACCAATGTTCTGGGCTACGAATTAGAAGTTCCTGATAATTCAGAACATTCAGTAAGTTCTGCAGATTCTGAAGAAATAATGGCAGAAAAAGATAACTCAATCGAGTTTGAGCTTACTGATTCAAATATTAATCTAGCTGAAAGGGAATTTTCCAATAGAACTGAAATTCCTAAAATAAGCACCGAATCTAAATCAGTTGATAATTTTGGTGTGCCAGAATTAGCGGATGAAGAAGCTCGGCGGTTTGATCAGCAGCAAGGCCCTGCAAACGATACAATAAAGTCAGAATCAATATCGATGGATATGCCTGAACTTGGATTAAGGGATATTAATTTAAATATCGAACATTCGGATTCTGTTGAAGAAAGAGACGAAGCATCAGGTTTGAATGACAAAAGTGAGCAATGGCAAGAGGTCGAAACTAAATTAGATTTGGCAAAAGCTTATCAAGAAATGGACGACAAAGAAAGTGCTAAAGAAATGCTCGAAGAAGTTATTCGGAATGGTGATGCAAAACAAAAGAAAGTTGCAACAAAATTGCTGAAGAGCTTACAGGAATGATCTTTCGTGCTTATCAACATTAAACACTAATTAGCTGGAATGACGGTTTATTTGTGCGTATAGTTCTTGTCTTAGAATACGATGGAAGTCGTTACTGTGGATGGCAGAGTCAACCTGAACGCTGTTCAATTCAAGATGTACTTGAAACAGCTTTATCCGAGATAGCAAAAGAAGAAATTCGAGTCATTACTGCTGGACGCACCGATACTGGGGTTCACGCATTATATCAGGTGGTACATTTTGATACCTTGGTACAGCGCCCTATCAGTGCATGGATTCGTGGTGTTAATGCATTGTTACCCAATGATATTGCGATATTATGGGCTGCTGAGACTTCAGATGAGTTTCATGCGAGATATAGTGCGCTGGAACGGCATTATTTATATTTACTATTAAATCAATCAACTAGACCAGGAATTCATCATAATAGGGTGGGATGGTATCACCAATCGCTTGAATTGGAGAAGATGCAAATTGCTGGTTCCTTCTTGATTGGAAAGCATGATTTTTCGTCTTTTCGGGCAGCCGAATGTCAAGCAAAATCCCCCGTACGGACAATTACCCGATTAAGTATTGCCCGTCATGGGAATTTATTGATTTTTGAGCTACGTGCTAATGCATTCTTGCAACATATGGTAAGAAATATTATCGGCTGTCTTGTTTATATTGGTAAAGGAAAGTATTCTCCGGAATGGATATGTGAGTTGCTGAAAAGCTGTAATCGTACCTACGCAGCGCCAACTTTTTCTTCAGCAGGCCTGTACTTGGCAAGTGTCAGATATGATCGCCGCTGGCATATGCCAGAATTAGCTGAGGTGCCAATCATTCCTGGTATATCCCTACCTAATTAAATAAATTGATAAATATTGATTATGTCGGTGCGCGTAAAAGTATGTGGAATTACTCGGTGTGAGGATGCTAAAGCAGCAGTTCGACTTGGTGTCGATGCAATTGGTTTCGTTTTCTGGCCTCATAGCGCACGCTATATTGATCCGGATTCAGCGTGTCAGATTGCAGTAAATATACCTCCTTTTGTCTGCACTGTGGGCGTTTATGTTGATCCCGATGTGGCTTGGGTTGAAGAAACTATTCAAACTGTCAAATTAAGCCTGCTCCAATTTCACGGTAATGAGACGCCGGAATTTTGTAATCAATTTTCCATTCCTTATATCAAAGCCATCAGAGTCAGACAAGACACGAATTTGCTACAATATGCCGAGCGCTACCATACAGCAAAAGGAATATTGCTTGATACCTATGCCGCAGGTATGCCTGGAGGCACTGGGCACGCTTTTGATTGGCATCTCATCCCACAGCATCTGCCAATGCCGCTCATTCTTTCTGGTGGATTAAATCCAACGAATGTGGCAAGGGCAATTAAGCAAACCCAGCCATGGGCAGTTGATGTTTCAAGTGGCGTGGAAGCTACAAAAGGTATTAAAGATGAAAAGAAAATTTTTGCTTTCATGCAAGGAGTTAAACAATTGTGAGTGCTTATGACCTTCCCAGTAAAGATGGCCACTTTGGTCCTTACGGGGGCATATTTGTTGCTGAAACATTAATTTCAGCGCTGGAAGATTTGCGGAAGCAGTATGATTATTATCATAACGACCCAAATTTTCAGGCAGAATTCGCTTATGAACTTAAACATTATGTCGGACGACCCAGTCCAATATACCACGCTAAAAGATGGTCTGAGCATTTAGGTGGAGCTCAGATACTTCTGAAACGTGAAGATTTAAATCATACTGGTGCGCATAAAATCAATAATACAGTTGGACAAGCATTGCTGGCCCGGCGCATGGGCAAGAAACGTGTTATTGCGGAAACGGGTGCTGGTCAGCATGGTGTCGCCAGCGCTACAGTGGCAGCGCGCTATGGCATGGAGTGCGTTGTATATATGGGTTCTGAAGATGTGAAACGTCAGGCCACCAATGTTTATCGTATGAAACTCTTGGGCGCAACCGTGGTACCGGTAGAATCCGGATCCAGAACATTAAAAGATGCGCTCAATGAAGCGATGCGTGATTGGGTCACCAATGTTGAGAATACTTTTTATATCATTGGCACTGTTGCCGGACCGCATCCGTACCCTATGATGGTTAGGGATTTTCAGGCAGTCATAGGGAATGAGGCTAAGGCGCAGATGCAGGAAGATTTTACTCGGCAGCCGGATGCACTTATAGCCTGTGTCGGAGGAGGATCGAATGCAATCGGCTTATTTTATCCTTATATCGATGATATTAACGTCCGGCTGATCGGTGTTGAGGCCGCTGGCAAGGGCATTGATACGAACCAGCATGCAGCATCCCTATCAATGGGTAAACCCGGCGTGTTACATGGAAATCGTACATATCTCCTCCAGGATGAGCATGGGCAAATTATTGAAACACACTCTATTTCAGCCGGTCTTGATTATCCCGGCGTTGGGCCGGAACATGCCTGGCTTAAAGATTGCGGGCGTGCTGAATATGTCGCGATCACTGATGAGGAGGCATTGGAAGCATTTCATACCTTATGTCGGTATGAAGGTATCATGCCAGCGCTGGAATCTAGTCATGCACTCGCTTATGCGGCTAAATATGCCCCTACATTGCCTAAGGATAAGCTGCTTCTGGTCAATTTATCCGGCCGTGGGGATAAAGATATGGCAACCGTTGCGCAGATGTCGGGTTTAACACTCTAGTGATTGAGCAATTAAAGTATTTATATTAGTAATTTTCTGAAAAGAATTGAGAGTCGATTGATGCAAGTTAGCCTCATAAGTATCAAAAATTTAATGAATTTTTTTAGTGGACAGAATAGCGCACAGAATGAGATTAAAAAATTAAATCGTATTTCTATGACATTCACCGCACTAAAAAACCAGAATCGAAAGGCTCTGATTCCATTTATCACTGCTGGCGATCCCAAGCCAGCAATCACGGTTCAGTTGATGCATCAGCTCGTTCAATCAGGTGCTGATATCATAGAACTGGGTGTGCCTTTTTCGGATCCGATGGCAGACGGGCCGACGATACAAAGATCATCCGAGCGTGCTCTAAAGCATCACGTCAGCCTGAATAATGTATTGGATATGGTGGCCGAATTCAGAAAAATGAATATGGACACGCCGGTTGTTTTGATGGGATATGCCAATCCCGTGGAAGCGATGGGTTATGAATCATTTGCAACCAAAGCAAAAGATTGTGGCGTCGATGGCGTCTTAATCGTTGACTACCCTCCTGAAGAATCGCGTAAATGGGTGCAATGCCTAGATCAGCAGGGGATTGATGCAATTTTTCTGCTGTCTCCCACCACGCCTCAAGAACGTATTGAACAAGTATCAAAATTGGCGAAAGGTTATATTTACTATGTATCGCTAAAAGGAGTCACTGGCGCATCGCATCTTGATCTTCAAGATGTGAGCACCATGTTGAAACGCCTGCGTAGCTATATTTCGCTACCGATTGGTGTAGGCTTTGGCATTCGTGATGGAGCAACAGCCAAAGCAGTGGCTGATCTGGCAGATGCAGTGGTGATTGGGAGTCGGATTATTGAAGAAATCGAACAGTCTTCCGACGCAGATCTGCTGCATAATGCTGGAAATTTATTGCACACTTTACGTAAAGCCGTCGATAGCAATTAAAGCTAATTTATAAATAGCTTAGGAAACAACACCCATGAGCTGGTTTCAAAATCTCATTCCGCCTAAAATTAAAAAAAAGGCGGCTGGCGAAAAAAAAATAGTACCGGAAGGTTTATGGAGTAAGTGTAGTACTTGTGAGGCAGTTTTATACTACACAGATTTGGCCAAGAATTTGAATGTTTGCCCGAAATGCGGTTACCATAATCGCATTTCGGCAAGAAATCGCCTTGATTTACTGTTGGATCCTGATAATCGGCATGAGATTGGTGCTGAGGTGGTTGCTACGGATGTACTTAAATTCAAAGATAGTAAGCGTTATGTAGATCGTTTAGCACAAGCAAAGGTGAATACTGATGAGAATGATTCATTGGTTGTTATGCAGGGAACCATTAAGACTATCCCGGTAGTTGTTGCAGTATTTGAATTTGGGTTTATGGGCGGCTCTATGGGTTCGGTAGTGGGTGAACGGTTTGTGCGCGGTGTTAAAATTTGCATTGATCAGCATCTGCCATTTATATGTTTTAGTGCCAGTGGTGGTGCACGCATGCAAGAGGGTTTGTTTTCATTGATGCAAATGGCAAAAACAACTGCTGCTCTGACACGACTAAGCCATCACAAGTTACCTTTTATATCAGTTCTAACCGATCCTACCATGGGTGGTGTTTCAGCGAGCTTTGCCTTTATCGGCGATATAGTCATTGCCGAGCCCGGTGCACTGATTGGGTTTGCCGGTCCGCGTGTGATTGAGCAGACAGTGCGGCAAACACTTCCAGAAGGCTTTCAACGTGCTGAGTTTCTATTGCAGCATGGAGCAATTGATATGATTGTAGATCGAAGACAAATGCGCGACAAGATCTTCACTCTCTGTACACAATTGATGCATATTCCTGTATCTTTGTCTTAATTAATTGAATATTCTATGAAATTATAATAGTAATAATTCCTATTAAATGAATGCACCAAGAACAGGGTCTGACTCACTCGCTGATTGGTTAACTTATCTTGAAGCGCTTCATCCTAAAACTATCGAAATGGGGCTGGATCGTGTCAATCAGGTCAAGCTGAAACTAGGGTTGACATACAGCTTCCCCGTCATCATAGTTGGCGGCACTAACGGTAAAGGTTCGGTTTGCGCGATGCTTGAGTCAATATTGTTTAGAGCTGGCTATAAAGTTGGCTGCTATACTTCTCCGCATTTACTTCAATATAACGAGCGCGTCCGTATTAATAAAGAAGAAATCGATAATGAAACATTGTGCCAAGTTTTTGAACAAATCAACATCGCAAGAAAAATTTGCCAGACTTCGTTAACTTTTTTTGAATTTGGCACATTGGCTGCCATGTGTGTATTCATCAAAGCTCAAGTTGATGTAGCGATTTTAGAAGTTGGTTTGGGTGGTCGTCTTGATGCTGTGAATGTGTTCGATGCAGATTGCTCGATTGTAACGAGTATTGACTTGGATCATATTGAATATCTTGGAGATACGAGGGAAAAGATAGGATTTGAGAAAGCAGCTATTTTTAGAAAAAATAAACCGGCGATTTGTTCAGAAATTGAATTACCTGATTCTGTCAATCAGCAGGTTAAAAGCATTGGTGCAAATTTATTTCAATTTGCAAAAGAATTTGGTTTCTCAAAAAAAAATGCCCAATGGGACTTTTGGGGGCCAAAGGGTTGGCGATATTCTTTGCCCTTTCCAGCTTTGCGCGGCGAAAAACAGTTACAGAATGCAAGTACTTGCCTGGCTGCATTGGATACATTGAATGAAGTCTTGCCTGTCAGCATGAATGATATACGCCAAGGATTGCTTGAGGCTGTAATACCGGGCAGATTTCAAGTGATTTCAACTCAGCCAATGATAATTCTGGATGTGGCGCACAATCCAAGCGCAGCTTCAGTTTTATCCGCTAATTTAGCTGCAACCAAATCGACGGGACGAACTTATGCGGTATTCGCCATGCTGCAGGATAAAGATATATGCGGAGTTGTTAAGGCGTTAAGGAATGATATTGACTGCTGGTTAGTCTCAACTGTCTATTCTTCCCGTGCTGCAACTATAGACTATTTAATTAATGAGATTCATAACGCTGGCGTTATGAATGAAAAAAAAATCGTTTATGAATTTTCAGACTGCGTAGCAGCGTTCGTTTTTGCATGTGAACAGGCTAGCAAAAATGATAGAATTTGCGTATTTGGGTCTTTTTATGCTGTGGGTGATGTGTTGCGACATTTGAACACATTCTGGGGTAAGTGATAATCAGGTATTTCCAATGAATAAAAATATCAGCGAAGAAGAATTATTACTTAGAAAACGCGCTAGAAGACGTCTAGTCGGCGCAATTGTTTTGGTCATCTTCTCTGTAATTGTTCTACCAATGCTTTTCGATGAACCTAAGCCAGAAAATGAGCAGCATGAAATTGCGATTAATTTACCGATATCCAGTAAAAATGGTTCATCGAATACTACCTTACCGTCAAAAGAAGAAATAAAGAGGCACGAAACATTCAATAAAAATGATTTATCACCTGATTTACAAGACAAACCTAAAGTAGACCAGCAGAACATTGAAGAAAATGCAGATATGCTGGGTGAGCGCAATCGTATTCCCCTTCCTAGCATTAAGCCAAACATAGATAGAAGATATTCAGCTGAAACTACAAGTGTAAATACGATAGCTACAAATGCTAAAAATAATGCACCGGTAACGATAGATACATCAAAAAGTACGATGGTAACAGCAGATACACCAAAAGGATTTGTGATACAGCTGGGAGCATTTTCTGATCAGTTAAAAGCTAAGCAGCAAGTAGAGAATTTGATAGCTAATGGAATGAAAGCTTATACTGAAACACTAAAAACTGGTAATACCGAGATAACCCGTGTACGAATTGGACCATTTACGGCTCGCAGTGCTGCTGAGAGTGAACTGAAAAAGTTAAAGAAACTTGGATTTGATGGTGTAATAACTTCTAAATAAATTTTGCTAATTAAAATTTTAAACTTAATATGTTAAGTAATTAAATTTTAATGTAATTGCTAAATAACAGGAGCTATACCAATTTTATCAATGACTGCTTTTGATTACGTCGTTTTCAGTATTTTTATTGTATCGATCGTTTTGAGCATTATCAGAGGATTTATTCGAGAAACTCTATCCATAGCAGGCTGGATAGTGGCTTTTATAATTGCTGGCGCTTACGCTTCTTATTTTGAACAATTTATCCCTGCAGAAATAACAGGGGATGCATTGAGATTCTCAATTGCATTT
Source organism: uncultured Nitrosomonas sp. (assembly GCA_965652935.1). Taxonomy (GTDB): domain Bacteria; phylum Pseudomonadota; class Gammaproteobacteria; order Burkholderiales; family Nitrosomonadaceae; genus Nitrosomonas. Next base: position 6,333 of record CBFGXU010000056.1, on the reverse strand, counting down.
GTTCTGGCATTTCTCTCAGTATTGCTGATGACGGCTTTGGTAACCATGTTGTTAATTACCCTAATTAAAGGTATTGGATTAGGATTTATTGATCGATTACTGGGCTCGGTATTTGGCTTTCTAAGAGCATTGATTATTGTTACGCTAATAGTCTTAATCGCAGGACTGACAACAATTCCCAGCCAGGGATTCTGGCAGCAGGCTGTTTTAAGTCGTCCATTGGAGGTAATAGCAATGCACGTTTTACCTTGGTTACCCAACGATCTGGCAAAGCGGATTAGTTACCAAAAAGAAGAAAATTCTTAATAGCATTCAGTGTCAAAGAATTAAAGAATTTCAGATATGCTTTGTAATAATACGTTCTTTTAGAAGGCAACTTCTTGGGGTTATAAATTTATGTTCTTAGTCAAATAGAGCAAAACTTACGGAGTATTTCTATGTGTGGAATTCTCGGCGTTGTTGCACAATCCCCAGTTAATCAATTGCTTTATGACGGTTTATTAATGTTACAGCATCGTGGACAAGATGCGAGCGGCATAGTAACAGCGCAAGGTAATACGTTTCACATGCATAAAGGTTGTGGTCTGGTGCGTGATGTGTTTCGTACAAGGAATATGCGATCACTCAATGGCAACATGGGCATTGGTCATGTACGTTACCCTACCGCTGGTTCTGTCAATTCTTTCGCTGAAGCGCAACCTTTTTATGTAAATTCACCTTTTGGTATTGTGCTGGGTCACAATGGAAATTTAACAAATGCTGAGCAACTAAGTCAGGAATTATTTAGGGCTGACTTACGGCATGTTAATACAAATTCAGATTCCGAAGTGTTACTAAATGTATTGGCCCACGAATTACAAGCAAGTACTCATAATTATCAGCTGGATCCTGAAACTATCTTTGCTGCTGTCTCCGGTGTGCATAAGCGATGTAAAGGCGCTTATGCGGTAGTGGCTATGATTGCTGGCTACGGACTGTTAGCTTTTCGCGACCCTTGTGGCATACGGCCCTTAGTATTTGGTTGTATTGAAAGTGAGCTAGGTGATGAGTATTTAATTGCTTCAGAAAGTGCTACTTTAGATACCCTAGGTTTTAAGCTCATACGGGACGTAGGCCCTGGAGAGGCGATTTTTATTGATGAGGCAGGTAATTTTTACAGTAAACAATGTGCAACAAAACATTCACTTCATCCCTGTATTTTTGAATATGTATATCTGGCTCGACCTGACTCAGTAATTGATGGTATTTCTGTGTATGAAGCAAGATTAAATATGGGAGAATATCTTGCTGAGAAAATTACCAAATCAATGCGCCATCTAAATATTGATGTCGTTATTCCCATACCGGATTCAAGTCGTCCCAGTGCCTTGCAGCTCGCTAATCAATTGGGGGTTAATTTTCGGGAAGGTTTTGTTAAGAATCGCTATGTCGGGCGTACTTTTATTATGCCGGGTCAGCAACAACGGCGTAAGTCTGTACGGCAAAAATTAAATGCAATGAGCATAGAATTTCGTGGTAAGAATGTTTTGCTTGTTGATGACTCAATTGTACGTGGCACCACAAGCCGAGAAATTGTTCAAATGGCCAGAGAAGCGGGTGCAAATAAAATTTATTTTGCTTCCGCCGCACCGCCCGTTAGATATCCCAATGTATATGGTATCGATATGCCGACTCGACAGGAATTAATTGCAACAGACCGTAGCACTGAAGAGATTTGTAGAGAGATCAGTGCTGATTACCTTATTTTCCAGGATCTGGATGCGCTCAATCATGCTGTTTCAAAAATGTCACCTATTATCAAGAAATTTGAGACTTCATGCTTTGATGGGGATTACATTACGGGTGATGTAACATCTGAGTATTTACATACCCTTGAATTGCAACGTAATGCAAGTCTTTCTTTGCCACAATCCAGATCCAGTACTCAACTTGATTTAAGTTTAGTTGTTTCTGATTAGCCTTAGAAAAAATGAAGAAGCTGTACACCTGTTTTTTCCATACCAATCAAATTAATAATTCTCAAATTGTATAATTTGCTATTGCTTGAGGCTTTATAGTTATGTCTGATCATCTGCAACCAGAAACACTCGCTCTCCATACCGGTATTCACCGCAGTCAATTTAATGAGCATTCTGAGGCGATGTATTTAACTTCAAGCTTTGTCTTTGATAGTGCTGCCCAGGCAGCTGCGCGCTTTTCTGGAAATGAGCCTGGTAACATCTATTCCCGTTTTACTAACCCAACTGTAACGGCATTTGAAGAACGATTAGCTGTGTTTGAAGGGGCAGAAACATGTATAGCTACTTCTTCTGGAATGTCGGCGATACTCGCCTGTGTCATGGGATTACTATCTGCAGGAGATCATATCGTAGCCTCTCGAAGTTTATTTGGTGCCACGGTCAACTTATTCAATAATATATTGAAGAAATTTAACATTGACACCACTTTTGTGTCAGCTACCAATGCATACTCATGGGAAACCGGTATAAGACCCAACACTAAGCTTTTTTTTCTCGAAACGCCGTCAAATCCATTAACGGAAATTTCCGATATTGCAGAATTATCAAAAATTGCCCGAAAAAATGGTATTTGGCTGGTAGTGGATAATTGTTTTTGCACACCTATTCTACAGAAACCGCTTGAACTGGGAGCTGATATCGTTATTCATTCTGCAACTAAATATTTAGATGGGCAGGGGAGAGTATTAGGAGGTGCGGTATTAGGTAAGCGGGATTTGCTGATGGAAGGCGGTATATATGGATTCCTGCGTACAGCAGGACCGACACTGAGTGCATTTAATGCCTGGGTCATACTGAAAGGTCTTGAGACACTTAAAATACGCATGGAAACACATTCGGAGCATGCATTACAAATGGCCCAATGGCTTGAATCTCAACCGAATGTTACACGCGTATTTTACCCTGGCTTAAATTCTCATCCGCAATATGAATTGGCAAAACGTCAACAAAGATCGGGAGGGGGGATTGTTACGTTTGAAGTGAAAGGGGGTAGAGATGCGGCTTGGCACGTCATTGACTCTACGCGTCTGATCTCAATAACCGCTAATTTGGGTGATGCTAAAAGCACGCTGACACATCCCGCAACCACAACCCATGCTCGGATCAGCCAGGAAGCACGGGATGCTGCGGGTATATCAGATGGATTACTACGGATTGCAGTGGGGTTAGAAGCTGTACAAGATCTTCAAGCTGACTTAGCGCGAGGGTTGTCTTGAAACTCTCCGACTACAAAGAAGTAGTCAGCTGAATCATACTTAAAGGGCTATATAATAAAATAATTTCCCCATTATTAGATGACTTCAGCTTTCTGAATGATGATATCTTCGAGCGGAACATTCTGGTGGCCAGCATAATTTCCTGTTTTAACTTTTTTTATTTTATCAACTACGTCTTGGCCTTCAACTACTTTTCCAAACACACAATAACCATACTCTTGCGGTGATGGAGATTTATAATTGAGAAATCCGTTGCTGGTTACGTTTATAAAAAACTGGGCTGTGGCAGAATGCACATCCGCGGTACGAGCCATTGCTATGGTATAAGCATCGTTCTTAAGCCCGTTAGCAGCTTCATTTTGAATCGGTGCGTGGGTTTTCTTTTGCTTCATTCCAGGTTCAAATCCACCACCTTGAATCATAAAATCATCAATAACGCGATGAAATAGCGTGTTATCGTAAAAACCACTGCTAACGTAGTTCAAAAAATTCTGTACGGTTTCAGGTGCTTTTTCATGATCAAGCTCAAGCTTTATAACACCAAAATTGGTTTGTAATTTAATCATATAAGTCCTTTATAATTTATATCTTTTTATTGTACATTCTTATCAAGAGTGGGCAGTTTAATCATATCCTCGATGATTACGCTGCTTTTGGGCACATCACTTGAGAAGGGGCCACCGGAGCCTGTGGGTATGGATGCAATTTTATGCACTACCTCCATACCGCTGATTACCTTTCCGAACACAGTATATCCATATCCATTTTGATTAGGTGCCTTATAGTTAAGAAATGCATTATTCGCAACATTAATAAAAAATTGTGCTGTAGCAGAATGCGGGTCCGGAGTACGTGCCATTGCAATCGTTCCAATTTCATTCTTTAAACCATTCGCAGCCTCATTCTGAATTGGAGGTTGAGTTGGTTTCTGATTAAAAGTTGTATCAAACCCTCCGCCCTGAATCATAAAATTAGGAATCACACGATGAAATATAGTGTTTTTATAAAACCCATCCTCAACATATTGTAAGAAATTCGCGACAGTTTTTGGAGCTTTATCCGGATAAAGCTCGAGCACTACATTGCCAACATTTGTTCTCATTTCCACTCTTAAGTTTGCTGCATTTACATTTAAATTGATGAAAATCAAGCCTAAGAAAATCAAAACCTGGCAGAAACGCATACGCATGTTAAGTCCCATTGGATAGTATTATAGTGGATAAAAGCGAGGCTCTTGCATTATGTTATACTCGAGTATTTCTGATTCATTCAAAATATCCAGAATTTTATCAAGAAGACAAGTAGTTCTACAATTTATCTCTTAACCTCTTTTATGCTTAAAATTTATAACTCAATTGCCCGGGAAAAACAAGATTTTGTACCTTTAATCCCTGGAGAAGTAAAAATATATGTTTGTGGCATGACAGTTTATGATTATTGTCATTTAGGGCATGCGAGGGTACTGGTTGTATTTGATACTGTTGTTCGTTGGTTTAAGGCGAATAATTTTTCAGTGAATTATGTACGAAATATAACTGATATCGACGATAAAATTATCAAGCGTGCGCAAGAAAATAACGAATCTATTGAGGACCTAACGGATCGGTTTATCCAAGCCATGAATGAAGATTCTTCGGCGCTGGGTGTATTACCTCCTACCCATGAGCCACGGGCAACAGACTATGTAGGGTATATGATTCGCATGATTGATATATTAGTTGAAAAAAGATTTGCCTATCCGGCCTGTAATGGCGATGTCTATTATTCAGTTCATGATTTTCCAGATTATGGAAAACTTTCCGGTAAATCATTGGATGATCTTCGCGCAGGTGAACGTGTTGAGATCGATTCAAATAAAAAAGACCCCTTAGATTTTGTATTGTGGAAATCGGCCAAACCGGGAGAACCATCTTGGGATTCACCCTGGGGAAAAGGACGCCCGGGCTGGCATATTGAGTGTTCGGCAATGAGTGAGCAACTCTTGGGTATACAATTCGATATTCATGGTGGAGGACAGGATTTGCAATTTCCACACCATGAAAATGAAATTGCACAAAGTGAAGGTGCGCATGATCATCCATTTGTGAATTACTGGATGCATAATGGGTTTGTTCGTGTTGATAACGCAAAGATGTCAAAATCTTTAGGTAATTTTTTTACTGTTCGAGAGATACTTAAACATTATCAAGCCGAAGTAGTACGCTTTTTTATTTTGCGCGCACATTACCGTAGTCCATTAAATTATTCAGATCAACATCTCAAGGATACAAAGCTTGCGCTGGATCGTTTATATATCGCGCTAAAGGAGGTTAAGGCGGCTGATATAGATACGATCAACTGGAATAACGTTCATGCGCAGAAATTCAAAAATGCCATGAATGATGATTTTAATACGCCTGAAGCTATTGCTGTATTATTTGAACTCGCTAGTGATATCAATAAAACGGGTTCAAAAGAAAGTGCAAGTTTATTAAAAAACCTAGGTAGCATTCTCGGTTTATTGCAGCAGAATCCGCAAGACTATTTACAAAGTCAGATTGTTACAAGTAGCTCAGACTCCTTAATTCCAGATGAGATTGAACGACTGATTCAGCACCGGATTAATGCGCGAAAAGAAGGCAGATACTCGGATGCTGATATGATTCGTAAAACTCTCTTAGAGCGAGGGATTATTCTAGAAGATAGCCCACAGGGGACTACTTGGCGGTGCCAATAATTTTGCCAACATTTAAGTTCAGTTATTTTTTAATCTCAAAATTTGGTTTAAGTAAATGCACTAAGACCCATCAACTAAAATTGCTGTATGTCTTAACGCTATCACTTAACCGAGCAAGAACTCGATGACTTAGAGTTTGAGTATCGCCAGCCATACTGCCGTGTAAACGTTATGCCGATTAGGTTAAGGTACCGGTTGTGTCCCATCGTTTGTTATGGTTCTATCAATTACAGACTTTGAGATAATTCCACTTACTTTCTAAATTTGCTCTTTCCAGAGGAACCTGCTCTCCAGGGCTTTCTTTAATGGGCTTTTCTTCAGGAATTTTTTTCCGATGAGGCGAATCATCAGGAAGCTCTGGTTCATAAGGTATACTGTCTGG
>CBFGXU010000055.1:0-14598 GCA_965652935.1 uncultured Nitrosomonas sp. | reverse complement strand
AATCGCAGGTCATAAGCTTTGAATAAACTATGTACCGATGTTATACCAATAATGGTTACTTATAATCCAGACAAGGCAATCTTGCTGGCCAGTCTCAGAGCATTACTTTCTCAAGCCCAAACAATCATTGTAGTTGATAACGGCTCCCGTTCTAATATCGAAGAAGTCATACAAAGCCTGAAAGTTGGCATATTCAGACGAATCAACCTCGTATCGCTGAAACATAATTGTGGATTAGGAGAGGCCTATAATGCCGGCATATCCCTTGCTCGGAGCCGGAAAGCAACGTTTGTACTTCTGATGGACCATGACAGCATTCCAGAACCGGATATGCTGCACAAATTACGCAATGCTTATATTCATCTTGAAGATCAGGGAAAACCCGTAGGAGCTGTTGGACCTCGTTATCGCGACCATTTAACAGCACAACTCTCCCAGTTCGTACACCTGACCCGATTTGGACTTGCAAGGTTCGATTGCAATAACACTGCCGGTTATGTACGCACCGATTTTCTCATTTCCTCGGGTTCACTAATTTCGATAAAAACATTGAATCAAATTGGAGACATGGATAAAGACCTTTTCATTGACCACATTGATACTGAATGGTGTTTTCGTGCGCAAGCCAAAGGGTTTGAAGTCTACGGAATCTATAATGCCACCATGCTTCATTCTCTGGGGGAGAGACAGCTTCGCATCTGGTGGGGGCGTTGGAGGATGATCTCCTTTCACCAACCCTTCCGTTATTATTATATGTTTAGAAATAGCGTTCTACTGTGGCAGCGTTCTTATATGCCTGACGCTTGGAAGCGTGCTGATAAATTGCGTATGCTGTATTTTTTTATTTTCTTTACTCTATTTTCAACCAACAGAATAACCAATTTACGCATGATGATAAAAGGCTTAACGGATGGATTTTATGGTCGGATTGGGAAACTCTAAAAAAATAATGCAAAACTATCCAGCACAAGATGCTTAACCTGCAGCCAGTATCAGTTGTGATTGTCAATTACAATGCCGGTCCATTACTTATCCACTGCGTCCACGCTGCGCTTGAACAAGCGCGACAAATCATAGTTGTTGACAATGCATCGTCAGACTCAAGTGTAGAAAAATTAAAAGATAATTTTTCGCAAGAAGACCACCTCAATCTGATTGCAACAGGCAAAAACTCAGGCTTTGCTGCCGGTTGCAATGTAGGTCTTGCGGCATCGACCCAACCTTATATTCTTTTCCTGAATCCCGACTGTATCTTGAGCGCCGATTCACTACAGCGCATGGTTCAGGTAATGGAATCCGATCCTCATATTGGCATGGTCGGTGGCTATTTGATCAATCCGGATGGCTCTGAGCAAGGCGGTGGTCGGCGCGCAATTCCTACTCCCTGGCGAGCCTTGGTGCGTGCGTTGGGTTTATATCGACTGGAAAAATACTGGCCGCAACTGTTTTTCGATTTTCATCTGCATCACCAGCCATTGCCGCAAGCTCCCATTGAAGTTGAAGCAATATCAGGCGCGTTGATGCTGGTGCGACGAGAAGCAATCGATGATGTAGGTGCTTGGGATGAACGTTATTTTTTGCATTGCGAAGATCTGGACTGGTGCATGCGATTTAAACAAAAAAACTGGACAATCGTTTTTGTACCGGATGCCCCGGTTACCCATTTTCAGGGAACTTGCAGTCGTTCACGACCGTTCTTTGTTGCTTGGCATAAGCATAGAGGTATGCTGCGTTTTTACCGCAAATTTTTTCGCAATCAGTATCCAGGCATACTCATGGGGTTGGTTACTTTGGGTGTATGGCTTCGTTTCGTTGCCACAGTGATGTTTTATACGGTACGAAACGGTTACAGGATGCTGAAGCTAAAACATGAATGAACAGCATGTTGGACTGTTGGGCGCAACCAGTCTGGTAGGTAAATGTTTGCTCCAGAGATTAATACAAGACCACAGACAAATCACCGCTTTCTCTCGCCATACGGTGGCACAAAGCCATCCGCAAATTAGGTGGCAACAGCTGAGTCCAATGAATCCGGCCAAAATAGGCGCAGAGAAAAATAAAATCCCTAATTGGTTATGCCTTGCTCCCATCTGGATATTACCTGAGCATTTTGATCTCTTATTAGCTTATGGCGTTCGACGGATTGTTGTATTATCTTCCACCAGTCGGTTCACCAAGAACACCTCATTCGACTTTAACGAACGAAAGATTGCATCTCAATTGATAAAAGCTGAGGATCTTGTGCAGGCATGGGCAACCACTTACGGAATAGAATGGATTATTTTGCGTCCGACACTCATTTACGGTTATGGACGGGACAAAAATATTGCTGAAATAGCCCGATTTATTCGTCGCTTTGGATTCTTCCCGGTATTCGGATCAGCCAGAGGACTGCGGCAACCTATTCATGCAGAAGATGTCGCTTCAGCATGTTTTCATGCCCTCAATACTCTCAATTCAACTAATCGTTGCTATGATCTAACAGGTGGAGAAACCTTGCCGTATCGAGAAATGGTTAAACGAATATTTCAAGCATTAGATCGCACACCGCGCATGGTGACCATACCACTGCCCTTTTTTAAAATGGCCGTACGGGGACTAAGATGGTTACCACGCTATCAACACTGGACAGCGGCAATGGCCGAACGAATGAATCGGGATTTAATATTTGATAATTCAGACGCCCGAAGGGATTTAAATTTTTCTCCCAGATCCTTTCAATTAACGGCGGAAGATTTACCTAGTCAAAACAGATGATCGGCAATTATAATTACAATTAATTCAATATACTGCATACTTCTGATAAAGCATGTTCTCTGCCATATTCAAATTTTGACGGTAACCACTTTTAGTAATGAGTAGCATATAATTTTTTATCGATGAAATTCAAATTTAAAGCTCCGCAGAACGAAGTTGCGCAGGTACTTGCCAGCTTTAAAAAAACTTTCCGCAACATTGGTGTTTTCAGTGCAGTCATCAATATGCTGATGCTGATGCCGGCCATTTATATGCTACAGCTCTATGACAGCGTATTGACCAGCCGCAACGAAATGACCTTGTTAATGCTGACATTGATCGTGCTGGGTGCCTACATTTTTATGGGCGCTTTGGAATATGTCCGTAGTTTTGTACTCATTCGCGTCGGGGCTCAGCTTGACATGAAATTGAACAAACGCGTCTATACTGCCGCCTTTGAGCAAAATCTAAAGCAAGGTGATGGCAATGCCGGACAGGCTTTGAAAGATTTAACCAATTTAAGACAATTTCTGACAGGCAATGCGCTGTTTGCCTTCTTTGATGCGCCATGGTTCCCGATTTATTTATTCGTGATATTTATGTTTCACCCGGCCTTGGGTGTTTTCGCTTTATGCGGCACAGCCATATTAATCGCACTGGCCTACATCAATGAAAAAGTATCGCACCATCCCTTAACCGAAGCCAACTCAATGGCGGTTGCGTCTACCAACATAGCGACCAATAACTTACGTAATGCTGAAGTGATTGAAGCCATGGGTATGTTACCCAATATACAAGCCCGCTGGTATAAATTACACAGTCGTTTTCTGAATTTGCAAGCAGAAGCCAGCGAAAAGGCTGGCATTGTCACTGCCCTGTCCAAATCATTTACTGTCGCACTGCAATCCCTGATACTGGGACTGGGTGCGCTACTGGTTCTGGATAACAGCATTACTCCTGGGATGATGATCGCCGGCTCAATCTTATTTGGCAGAGCCGTCGCGCCGGTTCAGCTACTGATCAGCGTATGGAAGCAGATTGGTGGTACACGTAGTGCATATGAACGTCTAACCAAATTACTCGAACAAAATCCAGCCCGTGAAGCAGGCATGGCGCTACCCAAACCGAAAGGCGCTGTCTCGGTTGAGAATGTCACCGCCATTCCGCCGGGCGGTAAAGTTCCTGTCATCAAAGGATTAACTTTTTCTCTGGCTGCCGGTGAGGTACTAGGAATCATTGGTCCCAGTGGATCGGGGAAATCCACGCTGGCACGCCTTTTAGTGGGAGTATGGCCGGCTGCAGCGGGCAAAGTAAGACTGGATGGTGCCGATGTCTATCTTTGGAATAAAGATGAGTTAGGGCCATCTATCGGTTATTTACCGCAGGATATAGAATTATTCGCTGGCACTGTGTCCGAAAATATCGCACGCTTCGGAGAAATTGATGCGGAAAAAGTTATTCTGGCTGCCACACGTGCAGGCGTTCACGAAATGATCTTGAAGATGCCGGAAGGTTATGACACCGCGTTAGGTGATGGCGGTGCGGGTCTTTCCGGTGGACAAAAGCAGCGCCTGGGCCTGGCGCGCACCATGTATGATGATCCATCCTTGATTGTTCTTGATGAACCCAATTCAAATCTGGATGATGCGGGTGAACAGGCATTGCTAACTGCATTGGTTGATTTACGTCAACGTGGCAAAACCATTGTCTTGATTACCCACCGTACCAGTATCGTGAGCGTTACTACCAAACTGTTATTATTGCAGGATGGTACGGCGAAATTATTTGGCCCAACCAATCAGATCATAGAAAAACTAACCAAACAACAGCAAGAAGCCAAGAAGCAAGCTGTTCAAAGCCAGGCGGCTCAGACTGTCAATTAAGCCGGTTCAGAATCTACAAATTAACGCCGTTTGATTACCCATGCAGACACCACTGATGCTCAAACAGGAATAACAATGAAACTTGTTGCTGAAGAAAAACAGATTATTAAGCCCATTGCCGCCGAGGGCTCAAGTCGGATCGAAACTGATGAAACCCTGCATACCCGACTCGGTTGGTGGATTGTTATCGCGGGTTTTGGTGGATTTGTTCTCTGGGCATCCTTTGCACCGCTTGAGAAAGGTGTGCCGATCTCCGGCACAGTTACTGTTGCCAGTCATCTACAAGCGGTACAACATCAAACCGGCGGTATTATAGAAAAGATTCTCGTCAAGGAAGGCGATCATGTTAAGGTAGGTCAGGTGCTGGTACGCATGAATGATGTTCAGATCAAGGCACAAGCAGAAATAACTCGCAGCCAGCTCTTTGCAGCACGTGCCGTAGAAGCACGGCTGCTGGCAGAGCGTGACGGCAAAGATGAAATCCTATTCCCTCCTGAATTACTATCGCTGCAACATGACCTTCGTGTTGCCAATAATATCCTTATACAAAATCAATTATTCACATCGAGAAAACTAGCCCTGCAACATGAAATAGCTGCGCTTGATGAAGGCACTGCCGGCTTAAAAGTACAATTGCGCGGACTTGAAGCCTCAAAGAGCAGTAAAAACCAGCAATTAAAATTTTTAGAAGAGCAGCTCGTTAATTTGCGTGATTTGGCAAAAGATGGTTTTGTGCCTCGCAATCGAGTTCTGGATCTCGAGCGCACTTATACGCAACTATTAGGAGAGATTTCTTCAGATACAGGCAATATTGGACGCATTCAAAGTCAGATAACAGAATCGGAACAACGCCGTATTCATCGGCTGCAAGAATACCAGAAAGAGGTGCGGCAAAAATTATCGGATATACAACGCGAAGCTGAGGCTTTAATCAGTCGCTTGAACGGTCAGGATTTTGAATTGGCCAACATAGAGGTTAAAGCCCCTGTTGATGGCATTGTGGTTGGCATGAACGTGTTTACCCAAGGCGGTGTCATACCGCCCGGATTTAAACTGATGGATATTGTTCCCAGCGATGACATATTGATTATTACCGGGCAAGTGCCAGTCCATTTAATTGACCGGGTACATGTTGATCTTCATGTCGATCTGATTTTTTCTGCGCTCAACCAAAAGAAAACGCCTAATATTCCAGGCGTCGTCACCCAGGTATCGGCAGACCGCCTGACTGATGAGCGTACCGGGCTTCCCTATTACACAATAAAAGCCAGGGTAACTCCTGAAGGCATGAAGCAACTGTCTGATCAGCAGATCAGAGCGGGCATGCCGGTAGAAATATTTATCAAGACAGGTGAGCGGTCATTGATGAGTTATTTATTCAAACCCATACTTGATCGTGTTCATTCATCGATGAGTGAAGAATAATAGCGATGATATTCACCTGCAAAAAGATTTTTGCTGTCGCTGGCATCATTTTATTGAGTCAGACCAGCATTGTTCATGCGATGAGTCTCCTGGATGCCTATGAAGCCGCATTGCAACATGACCCAATCTACCGTTCTGCACTTCATGAAAATGAAGCGGGCCAACAGTCTGAATACATTGGGCTTGCAAGTTTATTGCCTAATTTATCAATCACTCATTCACAAAGCACAAGCACCGGAACAATAACGCAAACCGGCGTGGCTGGGACTAATCCGCTTAATTTTGATAGTCAGGTGAGCACCTTATCTTTGCGTCAACCCTTAATTAATATGGAAGCTATTGCTGGCTACCGCCAGGGAAAAGCCCAGGCTGATTCGAGTCGCGCCAAATTTACTGCCCGTAGCCAGCAGCTTGTAGTACGGTTAGTAGAAGCTTATGTGGAGACATTGCTGGCACAAGATCACGTCAGGCTTGCTGAAACACAGCGCAATTCCCTCGAAGAACTCAAGCGCGTGAATGAGCGCATGTTACAAAAAGGGGAAGGAACGGCTACCGATGTACTCGAAACACAGTCGAAGTATGCTATTGCACAAGCACGCGTGATTGAAGCCAATGATGAACTGGAAGTCGCCCAACTTAAACTTGAGGCAATCGTAGGGCAAAAAATAACCCAACTGGATCGATTATCCGACACATTCAGCTCTCGCGCGATCCAGCTGCAAGATTATGATAGTTGGCACGCCTTAGCGCTTGAGCGCAATGCCGACCTGGTAACACAGCGCCATGCTGTGGCATCCGGAAAGGAAGAAATTAGAAAAAGCCATGCTGGTCACGCTCCTCGCGTAGATCTCGTCGCAAGCTTAACCCGCAATAAAGCTGGATCATTCATTACTCAAGATCGTGATGTTAGTCTGGCTACGGTGGGTGTTGAAGTTAATTTTCCTTTATATGCAGGGGGTCGCGTAAATGCTATCACCGCCCAGGCAAAAGCTAACCACGCCCGTGCAGAAGCAGATCTGGATGCGATCACCGATAAAGTACTTGTTGAACTGCGCACGCAATATAATCTGTTACTGAGCGGCATAAAAAAAATTGAATCACTAGACTTGGCTGTTAAATCAGCCGAACTGCTGGTTGATGCCACAGAAAAAAGTATTCGCGGTGGCATACGCATTAATCTGAATCTTTTGGATGCTCAGCAACAACTACATACAGCGCGGCGCGATCTTGCCCAAGCCAGGTATAACTACCTACTTGCCTATCTTCGCCTCCAATTGGCTGCTGGCACGCTGGTATTGGATGATCTAAGAAATGTAGCCAGTTACTTTACATTGCGTAACCAACCACAACGATAACGCTGGATATTCAGTGCCACCTGTCATTCCTGTATCTGAATTGCTTTCAGAGTTACAAGATCAATAAGCACTGGCTAAACCAAGCAAATGCAATTCATAACTAATTAATATGCTGTAACCAAACAGAATCATATACTTAATATGTCTTACCCGCATGTTCGGGGTTAATTGAACGTTATGGTGAATAACAAGTAATATCAGCGCTAGACCCGTCAATGCCAACTTGAAACCAACAAATTTTTCTGCACAATTTTCAATCAGCACTGCCATAAACCAATTAAGCTCTTCACCTCCGTAAGCCAAGATGTTGAGTGTGAGAAAGGCATCCAATGCGCTTAAAAATAAAATGGCAACCGTACACAGCATTAAGTGACTTGCATAACAATCAACATATCCTGGCTTTCCAGGGTTTGCTCTACGGTTCCCTGTTCTCCTTCCAGTTTTAATTCCCAAATGAAAAGGGCAAAAAAACGGCATACTTTGGCGACGATCCCGGCATCGATTATCAGAAATTGCGACTGTATGAGCCATTCGTGATACTCCTTCTTTAGTTATCCCCAATCAAGTTATTATTTTTTAATTGATTGTTTCTTGAAAATTTACTTCATTCCAGCCATCAAGAAATCGCAATGAAGTAAAAACCGCTTAGCAACCAAAAAAACTCACATAAACATCCCATAAATTGACTTCTCAGGTTATCAAAGAATTTTATTCAATGCTGAGCACAAGCTGATGCTTATCACTATTATATCTTGTTCAATAAATAGCAATTTATTTTTAAATAATATTGACATTAGCATCATACCAAGTTTTAATACGCGGTTCTATTGATCAAAGAAATTAGAGAAAAAAATGAAACGAACTTATCAGCCTTCAGTTATTAAAAGAAAGCGTACGCATGGGTTTCTAGTACGTATGAAAACACGAGGTGGTGCAGCAGTCATTCGAGCCCGGCGCGCAAAAGGTCGTGCTCGATTAAGTGTCTAAGTATTGGATAATAATTTTTTATTTTTAAACTTGTTAAAATTCATTCTCTGCCAAGCAATTGCAGACTGCATAAAGCAGCAGAATTTGCTGCAGTAATTAATTTTAAATATCAGACCAGCGGTGATTTAATCCAGGTTTATGCAAAACCGAATGAGCTTTTATATGCACGAATAGGGCTGATTGTTTCAAAAAGAATTGAGCCACGCGCAGTGAAGCGTAATTGGGTAAAGCGTATACTCCGAGAGACATTTCGTAAAAGCCGACATAATGATGCGCATTTTAAAAAAATGGATTGGGTAATACGATTACGGCGCCCTGTTACCAAAAATGGCTCGACGCAATTGGTCACTGAAACCCAATTACTGATGTTCCAATTACAGCAATGTCACGGCTAATTATTGTTTTTATAAAGTTCTACCAGTACTGTATAAGCCCTCTTTGGGCACCTTCATGCCGTTTTAGTCCTTCCTGTTCACAATACGCCTGCGAGGCGTATGAAAAATATGGATTATTCCATGGAACACGGTTGAGCATTTGGCGCATACTACGATGCAATCCTTGGAGCAAAGGTGGATACGAGCCAGTGCCCTAATAAAGTAGAGGTTTAAATTCAGCACAACTCACCATTTATTCGAAGCTATCGATTAAGTAACTGTCATCCCATGAGAATATAAGATACTGAGCGGTATATCAGCAGATTCTCATGACATTTTGGCAGTTACGTCGAGAAAACCAACCTGATCAGATAAACAATGGAAACAAAAAGACTTGTACTTATTATTATTTTCTCCACCTCTCTACTTTTTCTGTGGGAGGCATGGCAAAAGGAAATTTCACCCCCTGCCTCACAAGTAACGCATGGAGCAACCACAGATTCTTCTAATCAACGTCATGATCCACTGCCAGTACCGGGTGATAAGCTTACTTCTTCAGTGGAAGATTCGGGTCGGGTTGCTTCTGAAATAGAGGGCACCAGTCCATCTATCACACCTAATCTATTCGCAGTCGGTGAAAAAGTCAAAATCACAACAGATATGGTGGTTGCTGAAATTGACACAGCAGGTGGCGATATACGTCAACTAGGCCTGTTGAAGCATCCTTCTCGAGAAGATAAAAACAAGCCTTATGAACTGTTATTAGACAAAACCGCGCGCTTTCATGTCGCACAATCAGGATTGATTGGTAACGGATTGCCCAGTCATAAAACAAAATATACCGTAGATTCCAATAATTACAATTATGAACTGGAGCCTGATCAGGATAAAGTTGTGGTGCGTCTTCTAGCTCCTGAAGTCGATGGTATACAAGTCGCAAAGATTTTTACTTTTCATCGTGGTAGCTATGTCATAGACGTTGAGTTTGAGATCATCAATCAGGGTGAGAATACCATTATTCCATTTTCTTATTTTCAGATGCTACGAGATGCAAACGAACCAACGGGTACTAGTACGATGGTGCACTCGTACACCGGACCTGCGATGTATACGGAAGCAGAGAAATTCCTGAAAATAAAATTCTCTGATCTGGATAAAAATAAAGCAGAGTATCCCACCCATGCAGACGATGGCTGGATAGCCATGCTGGAGCATTACTTTTTGACTGCCTGGCTGCCTGCACAACAAACTCCTCGCGAATATTACGCTAAGCGTCTAGCTCCTAATCAATACACCGCTGGTATTGTCACGCCTGTCGGCGCAATTGAACCTGGTCAAACCAAAAATATCGTCATGCCTTTTTATGCCGGCCCACAAGAACAGGATAAATTGGCTGAATTAGCGCCAGGACTTGAATTGACGGTTGATTATGGATGGCTGACAGTGCTTGCTGTACCTTTATTCTGGCTACTCTCTTTTTACCACTCATGGGTAGGTAACTGGGGTGTGGCCATTATTCTGCTGACAGTGACTGTCAAGCTTCTTTTCTTCCCATTGTCTGCCGCTGGCTATCGCTCAATGGCAAAGTTGAGAGTCGTCACGCCGAAGCTGCAACGGATACGTGAACAATACGCCAGCGATCGCCAGCGTATGCATCAAGCCATGATGGAGTTTTACAAGCAAGAAAAAATTAATCCGATGGGGGGCTGCTTGCCAATCCTGGTTCAGATTCCCGTATTTATCGCATTGTTCTGGACTTTAATGGCAGCGGTTGAGCTTCGCTATGCACCCTTTGCATTATGGATCACCGATATGTCTGTGCCTGATCCTTATTACGTACTACCGGTGATTATGGGTATATCGATGTGGATTCAATCCAAACTCAGCCCCACCCCTGCGGATCCGATTCAAGCAAAAGTAATGCAGATTATGCCCATTGCATTTAGCGTTTTCTTTTTCTTTTTCCCATCCGGACTAGTGCTCTATTCACTTTGCAACAACATCCTATCCATTCTTCAACAATGGCAAATAACACGGATGTATGAAGACAAAGCTGAGGCTGAAGCCAGTAAGAATAAAAAAACCATAAAAGGTAAACCGGAACCGGTCTCACCAGAACTCCCATTGCCTGCACCGACCAGTGAAAGTACATTGCAAGAAGAAGGTACAGCAGGAGCTACTAGTGCAAATACTGAGCAAAAGGAAAAGCCACAGGCACCTGCTGCAATTGCGGCAAGTAAGCATAAAATGCCCCGCAAAAGTAAGAAGCAACGTCGTTAGCAAGCAATAAAAAATAAAGAAACCGGTTATTCCTCACGAATAACCGGCAATCTCAAGGTGGCAGCCATCGAAATTATTTATGGTAAGCCCTGATATCATCGCTGCAATTGCAACACCGCCAGGCCGTGGTGGTATTGGTGTCGTGCGCATCTCTGGCAAGAACTTAACCAAGCTAGCAAAAAGCATACTCGGTAAGCTTCCCAAGCCTCGCTATGCGCATTTAAGTCAATTCCTGGATATGAACGGTCAAGTCATTGACCAGGGTATTGCACTCTATTTTCCTGCACCCAACTCATACACAGGCGAAGATGTGCTTGAATTGCAGGGGCATGGCGGTCCAGCAGTGATGAATTTATTGCTCAGCCAATGCCTTTCCGCAGGCGCCCGCCTGGCGCAACCTGGCGAATTCACACTGCGCGCTTATCTTAACAATAAGATTGACTTAATCCAGGCCGAAAGTGTTGCTGACATCATCGCAGCCAATACCAGCGAAGCTGCCCGCTGCGCCATTCATTCTTTACAAGGCCATTTCTCGGCCAGGATTGAAGAATTGGTGGATTTATTGATCACGCTACGTATGCTCATAGAAGCCACGCTTGATTTTCCCGAGGATGAAATTGATAACTTGCAAGCGTTACAAATTCAAGACAGACTGGATCATATCCATATTCAACTGGAACAGATATTCGCCGCCGCACGGCAGGGAAACTTGCTGCAGGAAGGCATTAAAATTGTTCTGGCAGGCGCGCCCAATGTGGGCAAATCCAGTTTATTGAATCAATTGGTTGAGGACGATGCAGCCATTGTCACGGAAATCCCGGGAACCACGCGCGATACCATTCAAAGAACCATTGCCATAGAAGGCATCCCCATTCATATCATTGACACAGCAGGCCTGAGAGAAACCAGTGATATTGTCGAGCAAAAAGGCATAGAACGCACTCATGCCGCTATCAGAAATGCCAACATGGTAATCTGGCTGGTCGATAGCAGCCAGCAGTCCGATATCAAAGATCAAATATTCAGTTACATTTCAGCGGATAAACCACAAATTACGGTATTCAACAAAATTGACTTACTCAATGAAGAACCACGCATTGAAGATGAGAAAAATAACATCAGAATTCATCTGTCCGCTAAAACCGGCGCAGGCATTGAACTGCTACGCCGGAAAATACTGGAAATCGCTGGCTGGCAATACCATCAAGCCGGCGAAGGGGTTTTCATGGCCAGACAACGCCATCTGCAAGCACTTTCACAAGCCAGAATTCATTTGGACAATGCGCAAAGATTTACTACCAATGTATACCAATTGGAACTTCTGGCCGAAGAACTCAGACTGGCGCAATCTGCACTATCTTCAATAACCGGACGGTTTACCGCTGATGATTTATTGGGAGAAATCTTTTCTCATTTTTGTATCGGGAAATAGCGCTTGCAAGCTAATCCGCCAGACTCAACGCCTTATTGGCAAACGCAAGCAAATCCCGGCTATGATGCTCGATCACTTCCACCATGATACTCATGTCCATTTTCTGGTATTGATGCACTAAGATATTACGAAAACCGACCATACCTTGTAGTTTGTGCATCATTTCTGTATCGATCAAATCTGCTTGTTCCAACAGGGAAAATGACTCCCGGCTATCACGCGGCAATCCCAGTTTGCGAACCTTGATCAAGTGATTCGCAATATCGATCGCCAGTTCTGCAGCGCGTTGCAAGTTCATTGCCACCGCATCCTGACGCAGCTGATCATCTACAAAAGGCAAACCCGTATTCATGCGGTAATAGCGGTCTATTTGCTGAATGCAACGCTCGATACTGACTTTCTTATTCAAAATCACATCATTCATGGCTGGTAAAACCTCCCGCTGCGAAAACCTTCTGCAAGGATGCCCGCACGTTCTTCGTTAAGCTTCTGATATAACGCAAGCACCAGCAATTCAAACTCATCTACGATTGGTCCAGGAACACAAAAAATTCTCCGCCCCGTCATCACCACTTCCTTCTGCAACACGGTCGGTACCTGACGCAGATTGATCAGATCCACCTCCCTATCCAACGCCGTTTGCAGCGCAAGATGCAAATCGCTCAATGCCAACGAACCCGCCTTTTTCGCTTGCGGCGCAGGTAGCAGCACCGCAATATCCACGTCACTTTCCGGCCGCTCATATGCGCTACCCCACGATCCAAACAGATAAATCGCCTGGGTATCCGGCCAGGTTTCCAAAACCAGCGAAATTAGTCTTTCGCATGCAGCGATATTGTCTTTATCCTTTTCCATCTTCACAAGCATGTTGCATCAACACATCCCGGGTTCTTGCAGGCTCAAACACCACATCGAAACACCACCGCCCAAAACCACCCTGTTCGTTAATGGTTTTGATCCAAACCGCCATCGCGTCGCGCTTCACCCGGTTTTGTTCACTATCGACGCCTTTTACTTCCAGCACCAGCGTTTTACCGTTCTGCAAGCGGATCAAATAATCCGGCACGAAATTGCGCGAAGAGCCTCGCCACAAATAACGGATAACAAAATCCAAGTGGTCGTTCTTGGCCCACGCCGCCACGTGCAGTTCTTTTTCGCAGATATCCGCCACCACCTTCTCCCACGCGCTGTCGTACACCACATGGCTGATCTGCGACCGCGCCGTCGCCTGGCAGGGTTTGGTGGTCAGCCACGAGCGCATGCGCGCGGTGGAACCGATCGGATTCAATTCGTCGAAAACGGCTTCGAGTTTCTCGGTATTTTGCAAACGAACAAACCGGTTCACATGCCCGACCACGGTATCCATATTCAGCGCAAACAGAATCTGCTTACGTTTAGGATCTTGATGCCACACACTGGGAATGTGCAATTTATCGCTGATGAGGAACTGCTCAACGATGCGGATCAATTGCACCGCCAGAAACTGCTTATCGCCGCCGAAACTGTCGGCGTTTTGCAAAAACAACTTTCGTGCAGCGCGGAAGATCAGGTTTTGCAAACGGAAGTCATCCAATGCCCGCTCCAGATCGATTTCCGACGCCATCGCCAGATTGGCGAAACCGGTCAGCGACGGCGCCACTTCAGCATTCATCGGCGTGTGCATCGGATCGAGCGTGAGCAGTTCGATATTCTGGCAATCCAATACCAGTTCCGGCTTCAGCACCGCATCGATGCGCTGAATATTCGGCCAGCGGATTTCCAGGTGATTGCGATCCGGTTCCACATCGACTCGCACGCTCGGTTTCGGTGGTCGAATATCGATCTCGCCACCCTCGCTGATCTCCTGAAAAATCGACAGCGGCACCCCGAAAATATTGACGTACTCCGGCAGCAGCAAGCCCTGCTCATCCATATCGTGCGCCACGCGCCGCAAACCGCGTCCGATCACCTGTTCGCATAGCAATTGACTGGTAAACGCGCGCAATCCCATGATATGCGTGACATTCGCGGCATCCCAGCCTTCCGACAGCATCGCGACCGAAATGACATTCTGCAACTGCTGCCCCGGCTGTCCGCGCTTGCCGACATTATCGACCAGCGCGCGCAGTTGCTCCTGCTGCTTCAAC
>CBFGXU010000054.1:0-14715 GCA_965652935.1 uncultured Nitrosomonas sp. | reverse complement strand
CTCAAAAGCAGCAGGGTTTTAGTGATTGGTGCCGGAGGATTAGGATCTCCAGTATTGCTGTATCTCGCAGCAGCCGGCATCGGCACATTGGGCATCATCGACTTTGATGTGGTGGATGAATCAAACCTGCAACGACAAGTCATTCATGGCCAGTCTGATACCGGTAGACTGAAATCCGAAAGCGCGAGCGACGCCATCAACGAATTGAATCCTTACGTTCATGTGCAACTGCATAGCGAGCGACTGGAAGTTACGAATGCAATAGCGATTATTTCAGCGTATGACCTGATCATCGATGGCACCGATAATTTTGCCACACGCTATCTGGTTAATGATGCCTGTGTTCTGACGGGGAAACCTTATGTATGGGGATCGATTTTCCGATTCGAAGGGCAAGTCTCCGTTTTCTGGGAGGATGCGCCTGGTAGCGTGGGCCTGAATTATCGCGATTTGTACCCGGAACCGCCACCTTCTGAAATGGCTCCCTCCTGTGCAGAGGGTGGCGTATTGGGTATTCTCTGCGCTTCGATTGGCGCAATGATGGCAACGGAAGCGATCAAATTAATTACCGGCATCGGTGAAACCATGCTGGGCCGGCTTGCTGTCTATGATGCCCTGGACATGAGCTATCGATTTATCCCACTGCAAAAAGCGCCCATTAGGACCCCAATCACTCAATTGATCGATTATCAGAGATTCTGTGGTGTAAATCGCCCAGCAAATGACAGCCACGCCCATGTTCCTGTAATCAGTGCGCAGGAACTAAAAAAATTGCAAGAAAATGGTGAGCAAGTTCAGCTCATCGACGTTCGTGGCATTGAAGAATGGAATATCGTGCGTATCGAAGGCGCTACGCACATTCCTAAAAACCGGATGATGTCCGCAGAAGTTTTAGCCACCATGAATAAAGAGGATTTCATTGTTCTGCATTGCAAAATGGGTGCGCGCTCGCGCGACGTACTGGTTGAAATGCAGAAATATGGTTTCACCAATGTTAAAAGTTTAGACGGCGGGATTTTAGCGTGGATCCAGGACGTCGATCAGTCACTGCCCATTTATTAATATTCAGGAGATTAAACATAATGCTGACAATACATTCTAAACTGGTTAATGCAGTGATCGCTCAAGCTCTGAATGATCATCCGTTAGAAACCTGCGGCATCATCGCAGGCCCTGCAGGTTCCAATTTGCCATTACGCCTGATTCCGATGCGCAATATGGCGCAATCGAAAACATTTTTTCAGTTTGATCCACAACAGCAACTACAGGTCTGGAAAGAGATGGATGCGCGCGACGAGGAACCGATTGTCATCTACCATTCACACACCGATAGCCAAGCCTATCCAAGCCATACGGATGTCGAATACGCCACCGAACCCCAGTCGCATTACGTCATCATCCCAACAAAATCACTGTACAACCAGGAAATTCGCAGCTTCCGCATTATCGACCAGATGGTCATCGAGGAAAGAGTTCGAATAGTTCATCAGTATCAACCCGAATTGGAACTGCAAATGGTTGCTTGATTGGTAATTTTTTACAAACTACAAAAAATAAGAAAGGCGCAAACATGTCAATCACTGTCATTATCCCCACCATATTAAGACCGCTGACGAATGATCAAAAACGCATCAACATGACTGGCTATAAAGTTTCTGAAGTCATCGACGGAATGGAACAGCAGTATCCAGGCATCAAAGAAAAACTTATTTCTGAAGGTGCTGCGCATCGCTTCATCAATATCTATGTCAACGATAACGATATCCGCTTTTGTGATGGCCTTTCCACAAACTTACAGGATGGCGATGTATTGACCATTCTGCCTGCCGTAGCCGGAGGATAGCGTACAAATGCTTTTCTAAAAACCCCTCGCCAAACGAGGCACAACAAGATTTGACTCACACATAACCGCACTATTCACATAATAATGAATCAACCACTAAACGATTGTGTTATTGCCGGACGATTAAAAAATCCAATTCCTCACTTTGCTGCCACAGCATTTTCGCTACTGTATCAGTCCCATACATTAGGAATGCAAACTACCTACAATGACCATCAGGCAACGAATGGCATGTTATCTTTTGCCTTCATGACCCCTTATACTGCCCCTGTCATCAGTGAAATAACTGGATGGCATGACAACGATCAGCAGGCTATTGTTACCGAGAATATCATTCAGGCAGCTTGCGGCATGATGTCAGTACATGGACGAGCAAGCGGCAAAATCCAGGCACTGGGATTAAATTATGTGTCATCTCTGACGGCTGCGCTGGCGCTGCATGGTGCTGTTGCTGCCGCCCTCGGCCAACTGCGAGGTTTGACCCTATCCTCTAGCCACGTATCAATGGCATCTGCAGCCCTGCTGAGTGAATCTCAGTATATTGCGGATGCAACAGCGACAGAATTGCCAGAAAGTTTCTTATCAGATAAAGCTGTGCACTCAGCAGCGCCCCCTTTCGTATCATCGGATAGGGTCATTTTTGAACTTGAAGTATTGAATGCGGATCCCTGGCTGAAATTCTGGACCCGCCTTGGCATTAGTCCGACACTGGCAGGCAAAGGATGGACTGCTTTTTTATTGCGCTATGCCAAAGCTGTATCTCCTATTCCCAGCGAGCTTATTCATGCCATATCCAAGGTAACCTACCAGGAAATTTCAGTGTTATGCGCGCAAACGGGCATGTCCATTTATCCAGTACGCGCCATAGATGAGCAAGTCACTGACGAGCACTCTAAATATGAATGGCTTAAAGGACCGTGGACCTTCGGTTCCAGCGCTGATGTAAAAAACATTCAGATCAAGCCAGCCAGCAACATGCTGCCACTCAGTGGACTTACCGTTGTGGAATCCTGCCGCCGCATTCAAGGCCCGCTGGCCGGGCATCTGCTTGCACTGTTAGGTGCACAGGTCATCCGCATCGAACCTCCCGGAGGCGATCCATTGCGTGGCATGCCGCCTTTTTCCGAAGGCTGCTCCGCCCGCTTTGACGCGCTCAATCGGCTTAAAACGATCCGAGAGATCGACATCAGATTGCCATCCGGTCAGGCTGAAGTAGCAGAATTAGTGCGGCATGCCGATGTGTTTCTGCACAACTGGGCGCCCAACAAGGCAGCGCAATTAAATCTGGATTATTCCGATCTTATGGCTCTGAACCCCGCATTGGTGTATGCCTATGCTGCCGGCTGGGCAGCTGAGGAAAACGCAAATTCCTCATTGAATTCTATGCCGGGTACTGACTTTATGGTGCAGGCCTACTCCGGTGTCGCTGATAAAATTTCCAAAACCTGTGGCACACCAGGTGGATCGTTATTTACATTACTAGATGTACTGGGCGGCGTCATTGCTGCACAAGGAATCACCATCGCACTGCTCAACCGGTGCATGCGCCGCGCCGGAACCAAAGTAACTTCATCACTGCTGAGTGCAGCAACGCTGTTATGCGCCGATGATTTTCAGAACCAGCATCATGCCTTCGATATCAAAACAGCCTCAAAAAGCATCATTAGTGGCGTTTACATCACCCAACAGGGACAAATCGCTATCGAGTGTTGCGACCATCAAACCACGCAACGGCTCATCCAAGCGCTTGACATCGCTGCAGATATTGAGCCAGCAAAACTACAGCAGCAATTATGCAGCTTATTGCTGGCAAAAACAGCCGAAGAATGGGTCACCATCCTGCAACAAACCGATGTTCCAGCGACCGTCGTGGCTGAGAATCTCGCAGACTTACACAACAATCCGCGCCTCAAATCCAGTTTAAATCTTAAATCCTATACCCAAGTGACCTCTCCGTGGAGATTTCAATGAATCATTCAGGTATTTTAGACTTGGTTCCTGCTGAAATTCGCAACCTATGGATTCAAGAAGGAATTTATCCCAACAAATCCTTGTATGAATTATTTTGTGAACATGTGCAGCAAAGCCCTGCTAAGCCAGCCGTTATTTCCCTCGATCAAACGATTACTTATGCAGAATTGCAGCACAAAGTGTGTTGCCTGGCTGCCAACTTTCGGGATCTGGGCGTTGTGACTGGCGATGTGATCGCATATCAGCTTGCTAACAGTTGGTATCACTGCGCGATCGATCTTGCAGCGGCTGCGCTGGGGGCGGTCGTAGCTCCTTTTCCTCCTGGCCGTGGACGCCTCGATATTCAGTCTTTATTAAGTAAGTGCGATGCGCGCGTCATCATTGTTGAGCAGAACGCTGAAACGGATTATTGCAAGCTCATCGAATCGCTAAGACCCACTTTGCTATCGCTGCGAGTTTTTGTTGTTGATGGAGAACCCCGGGAAGGCTGGCACACCATGAATGAACTGTTTCAAACCCAACCCATTGAATACAGTAAATTACCAGCAATTGACCCCAACTCACCGGCTCGATTCTTAATTTCCTCGGGAACAGAGTCCGATCCCAAGTGGATTGCTTATTCTCACAATGCACTGGCAGGCGGACGGGGACGTTTCCTGCAACGCATTCATCCTGATCGCAGCACTTTTAGCGGATTCTATCTAATGCCACTGGGCACGGCATTTGGCTCGACCGCCACATTTGGCATTTTGTCCTGGCTTGGCGGATCGGTACTCGTTCTACGGCAATTTAATGTTTCTGAAGCCATTCGAGTCATTGCGGAGCTTAAACCGACGCATATTTTTGGCGTTCCAACCATGTTCCAACGCATGGCTGCAGATCCAGAGTTAGCCAAAACAGATACTTCCAGTTTGATCGCAATCATTAGTGGCGGCGCAAAAATCGATGGAGCTTCGATTCGCCGCTGTACCAAAGCATTCAGGTGCGGTTTCATCAGTCTATATGGATCGGCTGATGGCGTTAATTGCCACACCACGCTGGAAGATGACTTGGAAATTATTCTGCATAAGATTGGCCGACCTAATCCGGATGTTTGTTCGATCAAAATTGTAGATGATCAGAAACAAGAGGTAGCCCCCGGGTGCATCGGTGAAATTACTGCCAGAGGCCCGATCACGCCGATGCAGTATGTGAACAATCCCGATCTGGACGTGCTGTACCGTGACAAGGAGGGATGGGTTTATACCGGCGATCTTGGGTTTATCGATAGCGACGGCTATCTGGTGCTGACCGGACGCAAAAAAGACATCATTATTCGTGGCGGCGTCAACATCAGTCCTGCGCAAATTGAAAACCTCGCCGCATCACATCCGGCGGTAATCAGCGCTGTTTGCATACCGGTTGCCGATGAAGATTTAGGTCATCGGATTTGTCTCTGTCTGGTCCTGCAAGAGGGCACCGAGCGCCCATCATTGCCGCAATTCACCCGCTACCTGCATGAGCAAGGACTGGAGAAAAATAAGCTGCCGGAATATTTACGTTATTTTAGGCAATTACCGCTGGGGCCGGCTGGAAAGATCGACAAAAAGCGGCTCACTGTGGAGTTGGAATCTGTTCAATTCAAACATAGCCCAGACAATATGAATATGCGGAGCTTACCCGGAGGATTCATTAATGCTGGAACTCAATAGAAAAGCAACCCATACGGAATTAGCACGATCCCTGGCGCATCAGGTCAAAACGTTCGTCGATGACATGATCATTCCAAACGAGCCGCTTTTAGCGCAAGGGGGGGATCTATCATTCCGGCTGCAATCCGACTTGATGAACCAGGCACGCGCTGCCGGATTGTGCGGCTTATTTTATCCGCCTTCCCAGGGTGGAAAAATAACTTCTCTCGAAGATTATTTGATTGTCGCAGAGCAAGAAGGACGCACGGAATTTTCTCAAGCCATCTTTGGTAGCCACACTGCGCTGGATGCACATATGCTTTTGAAATATGGCAATGATGCAATCCGCGAGCAATTTCTGCAACCGATGGTAATTGGCAAAGCCATCCCGAGCTATGGCATGACTGAACCTGGCCATAGCGGCTCCATTCCAGGCCACATTACAAGTTCTGCACACCTGTGCAACGGCAATTGGCATATCAATGGCAAAAAATGGTTCGTCTCCAATGCAAACCGGGCGACTTTTATGACTGTTCTGGTGCGTACTGCTGCAGGAGAAACTCCCCTCGACAAAGCGCTTTCGATGATCATCGTCCCGACGGATACGCCAGGATTCAAGGTTGAGCGTCAACTAACGATGATGGGGTGTCCGTCCAATCAGGGAGAGATCTCTTTCGATGCCGTGCAAGTGCCGGAACATAACCTGCTCGGTACTTGCGGCAGTGGTCTGGATTTAATGAACAAACGGCTCGGTTTAGGCCGATTGCTGCGTTCGATGAACTGGATAGGGTTGGCACAACGATGTTTGGATTTCATGGGCGTCCGTATCCATTCAACGCACGGCAAATCAAGCCGGCTCGCCGAGAAACAGCTCGTACGCCAGCATCTGGTCAATGCTTACCAGGCCATTGCCAGTGCTCGTGAATTAATCCGTATCGCTGCCAGAAGTGTGGATGCGCAAAATCCCGATGTGATCGCAATCAATGTCGCCAAAATGTCGGCCTCACGCGCCTTATGCATCACCTCGGATTCAGCCGTACAACTCTACGGTGCTGAAGGTCTCAGTGACCTGACACCGCTTTGCGGCATCAGCAGAATAGCGCGCACGTCGCGTATTCTGGACGGTAACGATGAAGCGCTGATCAGCTCGGTAGGACGCCGGCTCATCAATTTTTATCAACACCAACCTGTTTATTCCTTTGATTAGTCATGTCAATCGCATCCGCTAAATCTCTGCCTAGCCCCATGGTTACCTGCATGCTCCAAATTGTTTTGGTATTTGCCATGACATTACCGATGCTCATTTTATATGCCACCAGCACCCTCGGACCGCTGTTGAGCTTGGATTTACACTTTGAACCGGCATTACTGGGCTACCTGATTATGGGCTCGTTTGGCTTGGCAGCTGTTTTATCGCTCTGCGCTGGCACCATCGTCGATTACCTCGGTTCGCGGGTTGCCTTATGGGTGCTTTTTTATGCGACCGCGACTGCTTTTACACTGATGGCAACCGCTGAAACTTTTGTTGGCCTGATCATGGCGGCTGCGATTTGCGGTATCGCCCAGGCGCTTGCAAATCCGGTAACCAACTTATTGATCGCGCAGCAGATTCAGCCCGAGAAGAGAGCCAAAGTGGTAGGACTCAAACAGGCCGGCGTCCAGCTGGCAGCGCTCTTTGCCGGCTTGGTATTGCCCGCTATCGCATTCCAATATGGCTGGCGTACAGCGTTTGGCAGCATTGTTCCCGTCGCCCTGTTATTCGGCATCGCGGCATTTTTCATCATTCCCGGGCAATATACCCAAACCAGTACACGCTCGGCATTTTCCTCTCCAAATTCGTTATTGCGCTGGCTGATGGGTATACAGTTTTGCGTTGGCCTAGCACTTTCTGCATTTGTTACTTTCTTGCCGACCTTTGCTACGCAACAAGGCATGTCCTTATTCTGGGCTGATATGCTGATTGCTTTTTTCGGGATCATGGGAATGCTTTCCAGAATCCTGCTGACACCCATGGGCGCTAAGCTCAAAGAGGAATCGCTACTGCTGTTCGCACTTATCGCCATTGCAGCTTGTGCCATGGCAATCACCATGCAGACGGACGCGGAAAATCACTGGCGATTATGGACAGGTGCTATCGGTATGGGACTTAGCGCTGTCGGAACCAATGCCATCGCAATGAGCATGCTGGTCAGAGACCCAGTCTTCGGTCCGGTCTCCACGGCATCCAGCCTTGTTTCATTTGCTTACTTTGGCGGTTTTGCGCTGGGCCCGCCGCTGTACGCGGCTTTATCTCAACATTCCGGCAGTTTACTGCTCGGTTGGGGGATGCTGATCAGTGTGTTGTGTGCCGCTTGTGTGATGACAGTGACATTGGCATTTGCGCGCCGACATAAAGCGCAAGCATCAACATGAAAATGCATTGTTCTGCTCAGTTTTTACCTGCAAGAAACTCTATCACGGTATGAGCAAACAACTCCGGCGCTGTTCTCATGGCACTATGCTGCTGCCCAGGAAGAATGCCAATACGGCTGTTGGGCAAACTCTGCTGTAGCCTCTCCGCCGTCATATAACGGCGTGCATGACTGTCCCCGCCGAGCAACAGCAAGACCGGATTGTGCAGCGCATGGAATCTTTGCGGCGCGAAAACATAATGGTTGATGCTTTGCAATTCACGCAGGATGGTATGTGCTGCGGCAAGCCGGGTTGGCCAATTCGGTCCAGCCTGCAGGGCGATGAGCTCTTGATTGGGCGTTTTGAGCAGATCGCGAAAAAACAGCAACAGGGATTCTTCCCGATTGCCTTGCTCCAGCAAGGTTTGCAAGCGGCTTTCCAGTTCCGCCGACCAGCCGCTTCCAGCCATTGAAATGGAAGGTTCATACAGGATGAGTTTATTGATATTAACAGTCAGAAGATTGGCTTCCAGAGCGCAAAGCCCGCCAAAAGAGTGTCCAAGAAGATTGACGCTGCCACCGATGGCATCCACCACGGTGGCGACATCTTCGCACTCGCGCTCTAAAACATAGTTGTCGGCATCGCCGCTGTGACCGCGTCCCCGCCGGTCCATCGTCCATACGCTGAAATGTTGCTGCAATCCGGTGAGTATGGATACCCAGGTGGAGTGATCTGCGGTCGTGCCATGGACCAGTAATAGCGGCATGCCAGTACCGCCATGCCAGCAGGCGATCAGTGTGCCATCTTTGGAAGTAATGAGTTCCATGTTCATTGAGTTCTGTCTTTAGGTAAGAAATTTGAGAGTTTTGATTTTCTACATCGTACTCATGGTAATGGCAGCATTTTTACATATCGGTAACGCATTGGCGACCAATGAAACAAAGCCTTTGGGTCAGATTAACCAATACATGCAGATAAGTGGTGAGTTTATGGGCAGTTATGAATCCTGGAACTATTTCCGTCCTGAAGCGGCAGTCAACAACGACTATGATTTATGGGTGCTGCGCGCACGGCTCGGCGCCATGCTCTCGACCCCTTATGTGGATGGTTTTGCACAGGCGCAATACAGCGGTCTTTACGGACTCCCCAATGATGCAGTTTCGCCTTCGACTGGCCCATTGGGACTGGGGGCAGCTTATTTCCAGGCCAATCAATCCACGCACGTCAGCAATATTTTTCTAAAACAGGGATACCTTAACTTTAAATTCAATGCACTAGGATTGCCAGGAGCTTTTGTCAAGGTTGGCCGTTTCGAGTTGATAGAGGGCATGGAGTATCGTTCTGAGATTGAGAAATTCGATAGTCTGAAGAGAAGACGTCTCGCAGAGCGCCTCGTCGGAGGATTTAACGCAATTTATATTGGACGCAGTTTCGATGGTTTTTCTACTATTTATGATCGGCCTGATTTTAATGTGACTGTGAGCGGCGTACGCCTGACGCAAGGCAATCTTACCGTGCAGGGACAAAAACAAATCAGCGACATCAATATTCTTTATACCGCATTCACCAGCAAAAAGGATGCGCTATTGCCAGGAACAGAAGGACGCCTGTTCTATATGAATTATGATGATCAGCGCGATACGCAGGTGCTAGATAACCGTCCGCTCAATGCCAGACCTTTGCTGAGCAATGAGAAGTTAAACATTCATACGATAGGTGCGCATCTACTGTCGTTGCATCAAGTGGGATCGGGCAGTATCGATGCTTTATTGTGGGGAGCTTATCAGTTTGGCAACTGGACAGGTCAATCCCATCAAGCCTGGGCTATCGCCGCAGAAGCCGGCTATCAATGGACTAACCTGCCTTTCAAGCCTTGGCTGCGGGCTGTGTATTATCGCAGCTCGGGCGACAGTCATGCACAAGACGATACACATCAAACTTTCTTCTCAGCAGTGCCCAGCGGACGCCTGTACGCCAAATTTCCGTTTTACAACTTGATGAATATACAAGATGCTTTTGTTGAACTCATCGCATCACCTGCGCCAAAAACTCAGGTGAATATAAACGTGCATCAGTTGTCACTGGCTAATTCCAATGATCTTTTATACAACGGCCTGGGCGCAGCCTTAAGTTCAGGCGCATTTGGTTACTCGGGAAACTCTTCCGACGGTCATAGTGACATTGGCCAGCTGGTTGATATCAGTATCACGCATACCTATAGCAAACAGTTTTCAGCCAGAATTTATTTTGGTCATGCGTTTGGCGGCGACGCCATGAAAAGTATCTATCCGGGAAAAAGCGATGCGAATAACTTCCTGATCGATTTCAATCTGGTTTTTTAAATAAGAGAGATATTATGCTCACATCCTATAACGCTGATGATCAGTTACTGAATCCCAAGGAAATGATTACTGCGATTGAATTAATGTTTCGTCGTATGGAAATGATTGATGGCGTTTGCTTAAACAACTTTCCGCTTTATTCACCAAGAGATACCAATGCATGGGCTGTCTCCGCCGGCGGCTCGTGGATGGGCGGATTCTGGAGTGCTTGTTGGTGGTTGCGCGCTAAAATAACAGAATCCCCGTCTGATCAATGCAAGGCAGCAAATATTTGCCAACAATTGACTGAAAAAATCCATATTGACTCAGGAAATCGCAGCTTGATTTTTTGGTATGGCGCAGCATTAGGGAAAATCTGGTTTCGCGATGCCCATGCGCGCGCGCTCACCAAAGAATCAACTGCTGCATTTGCAGCAAGTTTTGATCCTGCAATTCAGAGTATCCCGCTGGGAACAGCATTGGGGGGCGGTAAAGAAGGCAATCGGCATATTGCAATCGATAATTTTGCTACTCTCATCCAGCTGCTGGGCAGTAGCCAACAAAAAGAACATGAAGAAATAGCACGGCGTCATACTGATACGTTATTAGCAACCTGCCGCCACAGCAACGGCGCATTTCACGCACATGTACACTTTGACGGCAATGGTTTTCATCCCGACGATCAAGCAGGTGCATGGTCTCGCGGTCAAGCTTGGGCCATGCTGGGGTTGAGTCGGGCGGCAGCACAATGGGGAGAACCTTACTTAACTTTTGCCAAGACTGCGTGTGAATATTGGCAACATTCACGTCCACATCCTCTATCCCCCAATCGACTCGATCAACCATCACACTTCGATGACCCTTCTGCCACCGTCATCGCATCACTCGCTATGCTCTCGCTGGCTCGCCTCGTGTCTGATGCAGAACAATGGCGTGCTGATGCCCACCACCAGATCACTGCAATCATTCGCAGTCAATATTTCACTGGCTTCCCGAAAGATAACAAGTACTCCCAAAGCCGTAACAATCCGATGCCGGGAATATTCTGGGGATGCTGTTACAAAACCCAACAAGATAAAGAAGAGCTGGTTGAATCAGCCTGGGGTAATTTTTTTCTGCTGGCTGCTCTTTGCATACTCATAGGCTTTATTGAGCCAGATCACTGTTGAAGCCAAAATGGATACTACTCATCATCGAATCAAGGTAGTCAATTTATTAAAGATCACAAGAAAGGAAATAACACATGCGACAACAAACCATTGCCAGCCTATTTTTGACATTCGCTGCCCGGATCCAATACTTTTTAATCCTGGCGCTGCTCTTTCTTCCTTCTTTAGTTGCAGCGCAAGAAAAAGTAGCCACACCGCTACTGCTTCATGCCGCCCGGGTTTTCGACGGTCATGAAATCAGAACCAATGTATCCGTACTGATCAATAACGGACAAGTCGCCCAAATTGGACCACGCGAATCCTTTAAGATGCATGGCAAAATAAGAACAATAGATCTGGGTGACGCTACTATCCTTCCTGGATTTATCGAACTGCATGCTCATCTGTCCTATCAGAAAGTTCCAGCCGATACCGTGCTAAGGCATGGCATCACGACCATCCGAGATTTGGGTGGCCCTGTCCATAAGCCCTATGGCGGCAATGGCAGCTTACGCGTGCTGACTTCCGGACCGATTATCACCGCACCCCAGGGTTATCCCATCGCAAAACTAGGCAGCACAAATATTGCATTAGCCGTTGCCACTAAAACAGAGGCACGAGAAATTGTTCGCACCCTGATTGATAAAGGTGCTGCCGTCATCAAGGTTGCCCTGGAACCCGGCGGTGAAGTCGGCGCTCCCTGGTCTTCGGATCACGGCCATGCGCACCATCATCAGCCGTCTCATGCGCATGCCGATACCAAGCACCAGCCTGCACACCAGGCATTGCATGTCAAGCCAATGTGGCCATTGTTATCAGAAGAAATTGTGACAGCCATTGTCGATGAAGCGCATCAACATAATCGCAAGGTAACGGCGCATATTGCAGAAACAACAGGCGCACAAATCGCAATTAACGCCGGTGTTGATGAATGGGCTCACATACCTTGCGATCCTATTCCTGAGCCACTGTTAAAACAAGCAGTATCACAAAATGTAAAAATCATCAGCACCATCGATACCTTGTCAAAATGCTCAGGTATTGTACATAACGCGGCCACCTGGACAGCATTGGGCGGTGAATTTTTATATGGCGCAGAAATTGCTCATCCGGATATTCCATGGGGTATTGATGCACAAGAATTGATGCTTCTGATGCAAATGGCAAAAATGGATTTAATTGATGTTTTACGTGCAGCAACATCGAAAGCAGGTCAGCACTTAAACATACCACTGCTCGGTACCCTGCAGCCCAGTGCGCCTGCTGATATGATCGCAGTCAGAGGCAACCCCATGCATACCTTGAAGAGCCTTGAATATCCCGATCTTGTTATTTCTGGTGGTCAAATAATCGTCAATCATTTTTAATATTTCTGTCAGCGCCACTGCAGATCAGTTGACCGAATCGCCCATTGTATGATCCACAGTTCAATCATCATCGCTAACTAGAGAAATCCATTCTTTAAACTGTCTCTCATGAACCAAGATGCGACAATTTACCGCATTGACTCATAGTCGCCTGTTGCCAATACTACCACTGCGCTTGTGAATAGATGTGCTTCAACATACAAGATATCTCATACACCGCAACATTTCCATAAATCACCATACATATCATATTGAAAGGAATATTTGGAGAATGAAACAGAGAAGCTTTTGCTTTAAAAAAAATCTCGTGATTTTCATCATGCTCTGGCAAGGGATAAGTTTTAGTGCTTTTGGTGATGGAGGTGCCGCTCACACTGGCTCGGGTACATCGGGTTCATCGAAAATACCCGGACTTCCAGATTGCCAAATATTAGCAGCCGCCCGAGTATTTGATGGCATCAATTTTCCGCAAGAAAATATGGCCGTGCTTATTGAAGGAGATAAGATTAAACAAGTGGGTACGCTTAGTGAATTAAGCGGGTTTTGCGCCAACCAGATCAATTTAGGTAATGCAACCATTTTACCTGGATTCATCGAACGACACGGGCACATCACCTTCCAAAATGTCGACAAAAGCATCGTGTTGGAACATGGCATAACCAGTGTACAGGATGTCGGTGGTCCATTAATGCCTATGGAGGGCGGTCAAGGCACACTGCGATTATTAAGCGCAGGTCCTATCATTCAAGCTGTTGATGGCTATCCGCTGAATATATTCGGAGGCGATGGCGGTTACGATAAAATTGGCATTACAGTTTCATCCGCTGCCGAAGCGGAAGCAGTTGTCGATGACCTAGTCAATGGCGGGGCAACCGCCATCGTTATTTCCCTGGAACCCGGCGGAGAGCCTGGCAGGCATTGGATGACTCATGGCAATCCTGTACCAGATTCTCCTTGGCCGATGCTCTCCGAAGAAATAGTTCAGGCAATTGTGACAAAAGCACATCTGCTTGACAGACGCGTACTGGCGTTTGTGGGGGAAGAAACGGGTGTCGCACGAGCACTTAATGCAAAGGTTGATGAGCTTGTTCATATGCCCTGTGGCGCACTCACTGAAGCATTGTTGCAGCGAGTGGCAGATGAGAATGTTACCGTTGTAACAACCATGGATACGCATTCATCCTGTGAGCAAATGCACGCCAATGCGTTTAGTCTGGGTATGAAAGGCGCCAAAATCGTCTATGGCTCGGAGATAGCGCATGGCGATGTACCTTGGGGGATCAATGGTGAGGAATTACATATCATGTTGCATACACTCAGCGGATCGGCAATTGACTTCGAAGATGTAGTCAACGTGCTCAAAGCTGCAACTTCCAAAGCCGGGGAAGATCTTGGCGTACCAGGACTTGGTACTTTGACGCCCGGCGCACCGGCCGATGTTATTGCAGTACGAGGAAATCCCTTTGAAAAATTTAAAATACTGGAGTATCCGGATCTGGTAATTTCTGGTGGCCGCACCATTATCAACAAATTCATGAATCAACCGTCAGAAGCTAACATTGAATGCTTCTTTACCTGGGCGGAAGAGAAATATCCTGATTTTCTTGCCCCATCAGGCGCTGCTACAGAAATTTTTAATCCATATAGCTATCGCTATTATCCAGAAACCCGGACCTATCTGGGTGTTTCCTCGGCGGATAATCATGTTTATTACATGAAAACAGAAGATGGGTTACTGCGAAACGAAGGTCCGTTAGCCAATTGGTTACCAGTGGCGGGATGTCAGTAAATTATCCAATAAACTGACAATCAGAAATCGTTGTGATGCTAAAGAATGGTTTAAATTTTTCTGCTAAAAATATGACATTAGGCCTGGGAAATCGCTCATATTTCCCAAGCGGTTTCAGAAAACATCCCTTACTCAATCTGTTGCATTCTAGACTGACTTGCCTTTCTCAAGTGGATAACCAGCATCACGCCAGCTTTTAATCCCACCATCCATGG
>CBFGXU010000053.1:0-14795 GCA_965652935.1 uncultured Nitrosomonas sp. | reverse complement strand
TTCTTGAATCCGATCAGGGGTTCAGAAAAATTTTTTCCAAACCCGATTACCTTAAATAATTCACCCATTTCAGCCGGACTGACCAGCTTCTGCAGTTGATTGGCTTGCGGTAAATAATTATTTGTGTCTTCGACGGGTGTTTGCGCCAGAATTTCGGTAATGCCGCAATTAATCAGAAAATAGGCTTGCGTGGTGTAACCCAATAGCACTAATTCGGTATTTTCTGCTGCCGCGGAAATTGCGCTGAAATCCACGTGACTGGTGATATCTTGTAAGCCGGGCAGGAAAAACGGATCATCATGCGCGTGATGACGATAATGGCACATCAGCGTACCCTGACTGCGCTGGGGATGGTAATATTCATCGCGACCAAAGCCGTAGTCAATGAGCAGAATAACCCCTTGCTGCATGATGTTTGCCAGACTGCGCATGAAATGAGTGGCAGCCAGATTAATTTCGCTCACATAGGTGAAGGCCACATCATTATGTGGATTGATCAGTGAGGTCAATTGACTGGCGGCATGATGGAGTTCAATATTTTGAATGGGGCGATCTTGCCATGCAAATTGACCGTTTTGCCAGATGACACCGCGCTCAAACAATTCATTATTATGCCATGCCACCATATGGACAGGCATGGCGTCCAGCACTTCATTGGCAAGAATGATGCCATTAAATTGAGCAGGCAGCTGCTCTAACCATTCGACCAGGTGCACAAGATGAGGCGCTTTGTCGGCAAGCAACATTTGCTGTCGTTGGCGTAACTCTGCGCTGATTTCAAGAATAAAATATTTTCCCGGTAAAGCATCTGATTTTTCCAGTTCAAACAGTAAATCCAGCGCCAGTTTACCGGATCCGGCGCCAAACTCAAGAATATCGGTCTGGCTGATTTGCCGGTAAATTTGTATGACTTGCTGTGCCAGTGTGCGACCAAATAAAGAAGAAATTTCTGATGCAGTGACAAAATCCCCTGCGCTACCCAGTTTTGTTGCCCCGCTGCTGTAATACCCCATGCCTGGTGCATACAGCACCAGATTCATGAATTGCTCAAATGAAATCCAACCGCCTGCGGCATGGATTTTATCGCGGATCATCGTTTGTACCGAGCGGCTGTGTGCCAGTGCAATGTCACTGGGAGGCGGCAAGGTTGCATGTAAAGGCATAAGCAAGAGAATTTCTTTGTGGTAAATTGCAAAAATTGTAAATGAATCGAGTCGTAGTTTAGCAGTACTTTGACGGAGGTGTCTGTGCAAGAGAAAGTGATATTGATTACCGGTGGAGCGAAACGAGTGGGGGCTGCCATTTGCCGCAGGTTGCACGCACAAGGTGCCCGATTAGTAGTGCATTATCGTTCTTCATTGGATGAAGCAAGCGCTCTGCAACATGAGCTTAACCAAAAACGTCCTGATTCAGTGACCATCGTGCAAGCGGATTTATTAGATACAGAATTATTGTCTGATTTGATTGAAAAGGCAGCAAAACGCTTTGGAAGATTGGATGCCTTGATTAATAACGCTTCCAGCTTTTTCCCAACGCCGCTTAATCAATGCACGCCAGAAGGGTGGGATGACTTGGTCGGCAGTAATCTCAAGGCACCGTTGTTCTTATCTCAGGCAGCGGCACCTTATCTTAAACAGCGGCATGGTTGTGTAGTCAATATTGTGGATATTCATACCGAGCGGCCCCTGAAAAATTACGTAATCTATAATGCTGCCAAAGGCGGATTGTTATCACTGACCAGGTCGCTGGCAGTGGAAATGGCGCCAGAAGTGCGGGTCAATGGTGTTTCGCCGGGGCCTATTTTATGGCCGGAAGATGGCAAATGGGCTGATGAAACGATACGCCAGCATACCATTGCAGGCACACTGCTCAAACGCTGTGGTGAGCCCGATGATATTGCTAAAACAGTACAATTCCTGATTGCCGATGCACCCTATATCACCGGGCAGATTATTGCCGTGGATGGTGGGCGCAGCATTCATTTATGATGGTGCGTATACTCTGGCTGATTATTCACTCAATGCATTCTTGATCCATTCAATTTCCTGACCATGGGCACCTGACAACAGTAATGCATCAAAGCGGCAGGGCGGTTCGGTGTTTAACTCAGCCAGATAATGCCGTGCAGTACGTAATAGTTTGGCTTGCTTGGCAAAAGTAATACTGGCGGCAGCACCACCATACATGGCATGGGTACGCTGGCGCACTTCGATAAAAACCAGCGTGGTTCCGTCACGCATGATCAGATCAATTTCTCCAAATCGGCAGCGATAGTTTTTGGTTACCAGAACCAGATGCTGGCGCTGCAGATAGGATACGGCTAGCTGCTCGGCATCACTGCCCTTCATGGATCGGGGTAGCTTTTGGTAAATTGATGAGTTGCGCTTTACCGTTTACAAACTGAGCTGCAACGGGTTCACGCATAAATTGATTGGGCGGTGCAAATCGGATATAACCCGTGACACCATCAAAAGAAATTTCTTTCACAGATCGTGATTGCAATAGATGGCTCATCAAGCGAAAGGCATCGATGCCCAATGCATATAGGCGTTTCATGTCGGAACTCTGGGCTTTATCAGTGTGACGATAAGCCATAACAGCGGGGTGGTCGGGTTGTAATAACCAAGGCATGTCCACAAACTGAATGCCGTTCAAGTCATTGTTAAATAGAAAATTATCATTATTGATGAAGATTTGTGAAGTGGCATACACAGGAACATCAGGATCAAGGTATGAGCGCAGTGCGCGTGATTTGGTGGCATCCAAGGCAAGAAAAATTAAATGATCAGCGCCTGCTGTTAAGTTGCGAAATTGCTCCAGTTTGGCGGGATCTTCAACATATTGCAATGATTCAGCGGTTTTGTCATCCTCACTTAACCATCGTTCTGTAAAAGCAGATTGTAATCGTCTGGATAAGGAACTGTTATCACCGATGACAATCGCATGGTTTTTACCACTGGCCAGAGCCAATTTTGCGATTTGGTTGGCTTCGGTTTCCATCTGTAGACCGAATAAATAGAGTTTGGATGGCAAGCTTATCTGATTTTCCACGGTACTTAACGTTAAAGTGGGTACTGCTAGAATTTTACTGGATGCGATGGCCGCAACACCATCTCTGGTGAGCGGTCCGACAACGAATACTGCACCGGCATCCAATGCTTGATGATAAGCTACAAAAATATCCAGTGGATCATCTGTTGTAGTATATAGGCGGATAATGAATGGCAAGGGCCGGTCACGCATTGAAGCAGCAACAAAACCTTCTTTTACAGCATTGGCGGCTGTTCCAAATGAAGGCGATTCTAGAGGCAACAATAATGCAATATGCGGCACACCACTAGGTTTAAATGCATTTTCTGGTTCAAGATACCCTTCTGGATGAGTGGCTGTCACTGGTGAACTGCCGTATAAGGTAAAGATTATTATTAGCGCGACTGAGAAGAAACGTTGCATAGTGTGGAATATGCTGGAAAAAAAAGCATTATATGTGGTTGCTACCCCCATAGGAAATTTAAACGATATTAGCTTACGTGCATTAGACATATTGGCAAAAGTCGATGTAGTTGCGGCTGAGCATATACAAAACTCCAGACATTTATTTGCGGCACATGCCATTACAGCAAAGTTGATCAGTTTGCATCAGCACAATGAAACCGCTGTTACAAATAAAATATTAGCCTTGTTGGCTGCTGGGAAAAGCGTTGCAGTGGTAACGGATGCAGGCACGCCCGGGATTTCCGATCCTGGTGCGATCCTGACTAAACGCGTACGGGAACAAGGTTTTCCGGTTATTCCGGTTCCCGGTGCAAATGCAGCCATCTGCGCCATGTCGGCAGCCGGCATCATGGATCCTCATTTCTTCTTTTATGGTTTCTTGCCCACTAAAACCGGTCTGCGCAAACGTGAGCTGACGGCATTACGATCGCAGCAGTGCACTTTGATTTTTTACGAAGCACCTCATCGTATTCTGGAATGTGTAGCTGATATGCTGGAGATCTTCGGTCCAAGGCGACAGTTAACCATCGCCCGGGAACTCACCAAATTATTTGAAACCATCCATGTGGGGACGCTGGAAGAGTCGTTGGTCTGGCTACAGGCTGATGCCAATCAGCAAAAAGGCGAGTTTGTTTTATTGCTGTCCGGCGCAGAAACCCTGGATAAATCTGAAATCAGTGAGCAGGCCCGGCACACATTAATCTGTTTATTGGCAGAATTACCACTAAAGCAGGCAGTTAAGCTGACTGCAGCGATTACCGGTGCAAACAAAAACACACTCTATCAACTGGCGCTTGATTTGAAGGTGACAGGATAACCAAGTAGCAGAATCCTTGCGCTATAATGCAGCCCATTTACACCATTTAAGACAGACCTTGACCAGCATAACCATTACTCGCCCCGATGACTGGCATCTGCATCTGCGTGATAGCGAGCAGTTGCGTGCCGTATTGCCTTATACGGCACGACAATTTGCCCGTGCCATTATTATGCCCAACCTTAAACCGCCCGTTGCGACAACAGATATGGCATTGGCGTATCGGGCACGCATACTGACGGTTTTGCCAACAGCCCTGCAATCCCATTTTGAGCCATTGATGACGCTTTACCTGACGGATAATACGCCGCCAGCGGAAATCAGCCGCGCCAAAGAAAGCGGCGTGATACAGGGGGTGAAATGGTACCCGGCAGGAGCAACGACGAATTCGGATGCCGGTGTGACCGATATTGCCAAGTGCTATGCCACGCTGGAAGCCATGGAGCAGAATAATTTACCGTTACTGGTGCATGGCGAAGTAACGGATCCCGATGTGGATGTGTTTGATAAAGAGAGTGTTTTTATTGACCGGATACTTGCACCACTCACGTTACGTTTTCCAAGTTTACGCATCGTGTTTGAACATGTTACTACCCGCGATGCAGTGGCATTTGTAAAACAAGCATCCGAACAGGTTGTAGCGACGATTACTGCGCATCATCTGCTGTTGAACCGTAATGCGATCTTTCAGGGTGGTATTCGTCCCCATTATTTCTGCCTGCCAATATTGAAACGAGAGATTCATCGGCAGGCTTTAGTGGAAGCGGCTACGAGTGGGAATCCCAAATTTTTTCTAGGTACGGATAGCGCGCCCCATTCACAAGCGAATAAGGAGAGTGCCTGTGGTTGTGCAGGAATTTTTACCGCCCATGCCGCCATTGAGTTATACGCAACTGCATTTGAACAGGTCGGTGCGCTGGATAAACTGGAAGCTTTTGCCAGTTTTTATGGCGCAGATTTCTACCAATTACCGCGCAACAAGGACCTTATCACACTGCATAAAGAAAATTGGGTTGTTCCAGAGCAACTGGAATTTGCAGGCGAACGACTGATACCCCTGTATGCAGGGGGGAGTCTGACTTGGAAAATGCTGTAAACGCCGAATATTATTATCAGCAATAAACTGGTATTCCTTGCATTACCAGTGTTTTAACGCGCGATTCCACAGATAAAGCAGACGCGCAAAGCCATTATAGGCAAGACGTGCTAGGGGTCGGATGACAGGGCTTTGCAGTAGCTTTGCTAACCAATGCTGACCGGGTGTTTGTTGCCAAAGATGAATGAATGCATCAACCCCAATGTCGAGTTCACCTTGGTCATTCCTAACGTACAACCGTTCCCGAACTTGCTCCAGCGAATTGCCCACCTCTGATACTGCATCCGGGTGGTTATGAATATCCACCCACTCAATATCTTTAACTCCACATTTTTCCATCCGCTGACGCTGATTTTTGATGCCTGCATTACAAACCGGGCAGGCACTGTTGTAATAAACTTTAGTGGGCATTTTGTGATTTTTCAGCAAAAAGAAAAATTTTTGATGAGTGACCAGATTTAATAAAATGATGGCATCGATACGCCCATCCATATCATGACCAGAATAATCATGGTAAAACCTATCCCAATGGTTCCAATAATCATGCCGATCAATATGGTAACACCATCCCGATTAAGAAGCGCCAACGCCATGATCAGAATGCCACAACCTGGTAGAAAATTGGTCAGGGGCAGGGGAAGAGCTATCGCTAAAGCAAAAACAAAGGAAAAAATACCGATAATTCTTTCCCAGGTATGGACACCAATATAAGTCATGCGTGGCTGCATGCGAGTTTCAATTCTCTTGAGCCATGGAGAGGCTTTGGTAATTATCTTTTCAAGATTGGATCGTGAAACATCCCTTTTTTCAATCCAGGCCGGCAGCCACGGTGCTTGCAGGCCGAGTATCATTTGTATAGAGAAAATGAATAATGGGATGGAGAACAATGTTGTATAGCCCGGTGGAACGGGGACCGGAAGGCAAATAGGCAGGGCAGCGATAGCCATTAAAAGACCAAATCCGCGTTCATGAAGCGCGTTCTTGATTTCTCCGATTGTCATCATTTCTTTTTTATTTTCTACGACGACAATAGCCAGAAAATCAGAAGTAGGGCGCTCCTGGGTTGTCATGGGTTCTTTCTTTTCCATTTGGGGCATATTATCTGTTCAAAAAAATTCAGATAGACCAACGATAAACGCCAGATAATCCGCTATTCATAACGAAGGGCGTCAACAGGCTTTAGCGAGGCGGCTTTCTTGGCAGGATAGAAACCAAAGAATATGCCAACCGCTGAAGCAAACAGAAAGGCCAGGCCAACCATACCTAGCGTGATCACAATGAGCATATCTGTGACTTGGCTGACTAACCAGGCGCCGCCAATACCCAGCAATAAACCAATCAAGCCACCCATGATACAGATCATCATGGCTTCCAGCAGAAATTGTGTAAGAATGGCACGCTGATTGGCACCAATTGCCATTCGAATACCAATTTCCCGGGTACGCTCGGTGACAGATACCAACATGATATTCATAATACCAATGCCGCCCACCAATAGAGAAACCGAGGCAATAGCGCCTAATACGATCGACATTACCTTGGCGGCACCTGTCGCAACATCAGCAATGGCAGTCAAATTTCGTACCGTAAAATCATTTTCCTTGCCTGTTGCGATACGATGGCGCTGACGTAATAGCTGGGTAATTTCTATTTCAGCAATATCCATTTCTTCTGCAGATTTTCCCTGGACCAACATATAACGAATAGTGCCTGGAAATTGGTTGCCGGTAATTTGCCGCTCACTGGTTGTGATGGGTATGAAAACGTTATCATCCTGGTCACGTCCCGTCAGGCTTTGTCCTTTGGCCATCAGTACGCCTGTAACAAGGAACGGGCGATTGGTAATGCGTATGGTTTTCCCAACCGGATCTTCATCACCGAATAGATTCTTCGCTGTGACGGATCCAAGAACAACCACACGAGCGGCCGAGCGTAGATCGGATTCTGTAAAGGTTGCTCCTGATTCAACTTTCCAGTTACCTACTTCAAAATAATCCGGTGTAGTGCCTAGGATGAGGGTACTCCAATTCTTGGCAGCATAATTGAGTTGTACGTTACCCGTAGTAACAGGTGAAGCGGCACTGATTGACGGTAATTCTGCAATTGCATGGGCATCATTGACCGTTAAGGTTTTGACGGTGCCACTGCCAAAACTGAATCCACCGGAAGAGGTGGCGCCTGGGACTACAATGAAAAGATTGCTGCCCATAGCGGCAATGGTTTCATTGATTTTAGTTCGGGCGCCTTGACCGATGGATAACATCAACACTACCGCGGCTACTCCAATAATCATACCTAGCATGGTTAATCCTGTACGCAGGCGGTTTTGATGCA
The DNA here is from genome assembly GCA_965652935.1 of uncultured Nitrosomonas sp. GTDB lineage: Bacteria > Pseudomonadota > Gammaproteobacteria > Burkholderiales > Nitrosomonadaceae > Nitrosomonas. The sequence continues at coordinate 7,053 of CBFGXU010000053.1, read as the reverse complement.
GGGCGCGCAATGCTTCAGTGATGATTGCAAACAGGTTCATGGTGTCAGCAAAAATTAATCATCGGTCAGAATAACAGAAATAAATTGGCAAGTTATGATTAGACCGGCTGGAATCATGCAATTTCGTTTGCTACCACCCCAACAGTGTTGTTTTCATCAACAATGATATGACCATCTTTTAAGCGGATGAGCCGTTTTGCGTAAGCGGCGATATCGTTTTCGTGGGTTACCAGCACGATGGTAATTCCCTGCTCACGGTTGAGTTGTTCGAACAATAACATGATCTCGCGGCTGGTTTGAGTATCCAGATTACCCGTAGGTTCATCCGCAAGAATGAGCGGTGGCCGATTAATTAATGCGCGACTGATTGCGACGCGCTGTTGTTGGCCACCTGAGAGCTGATTGGGTTGATGCATTGCAAAATTTTCCAGTCCGGTACGACGAAGAAGTTCCAATGCTTGCTTGCGGCTATTGGAGCGGCTGATACCGGCATACAGCAGGGGTGTCGCTACATTATCCAATGCAGTCATGCGTTTGAACAGATTAAATCCCTGAAATACGAAACCAATGCTTTGGTTGCGGATATGCGCCAGTTCATTGTTGGAGAGTGCGGCAACATTTTTTCCGGCTAACCAATATGATCCGCTCGTCGGGGTATCGAGACAACCCAGTATATTCATCAGTGTGGATTTGCCGGATCCCGAATGTCCCATAATAGCGACAAACTCACCTTGGTAGATGGTCAGATTGAGATTGAAGAGAATTTGATTCGTGATCGTTCTGCCATTCGCATCTTGCAGGCTATAGCTCTTACAAAGATTTTCTATTCTAATGAGGGGATTGGCAGAATAATTTGTCATTGATGACATTGAAAAACCCCTATTAGAATATTCTTAACTTAAATTTGCTTTCGGATTCTTTTTTATCGACAGTTTCGCTGATGATTACTTTATCGCCTGCTTGTACTGCACCATCGACAATTTCAGTGAAATGCCCATCAGAAATGCCGGTGGTAACGCTGACAGGGACAGGCTGTCCTTCCGACAGAAGATACAGTACCGATTGATGTGCAGGTTTGGTTGTTTTGCTGCCATCGCTTAATTCAATGTTCTTGGGTTGGTAACGTAAAGCTGCATTGGGGACACGTAAGAGATCTTTTTTTTGCATGACAACAAAATGGATATTGGCAGTCATACCTGGCAATAATGCACCATCCTCATTATCGACCATGGCAACCACAATATAGGTAACGACATTTTCCTGAATCGTCGGATTAAGCCGGACCTGCTTGACGGTACCGCTAAATTTATGATGCTGAAAAGCATCAACGGTAAAATTAATCAATTGGCCAATATGGAGTTGACCGATATCAGCTTCGGCAACACTGATATTGATTTGCATTTGCCGGAGATCTTTGGCGATCTGGAACAGGGTTGGCGTTTGAAAATTAGCAGCAACTGTTTGGCCAATGTTGACATCTCGTGCAATGACCACACCTGAGATAGGAGATCGAATGACACTATAATTGAGATTGGCCTGGTCACGTTCCACTTGAGCCTTACTGATTGCAAGCTGCGCACGTGCTGCTGCTGCTTCCTGTTCTATAATCTCTAATGCTTCAGGTGAAATAAACCCTTTTTTCTTTAACAGGCGATGGCGCTTTAATTTGCTATCAGCAATTCTTAAGGTTGCCTGGGCACTGAAAAGATTTGCTTTGGATTGCTGCAATTGTGCGCGCAGTAACGCAGGATCCAGTTCGGCCAATATCTGGCCAATTTCCACCTGATCGTTATAGTCTGCATATAATCTTGCAACGGTACCTGAAACTTGCGTACCTACGTTGACCAGTACCACAGGCGCCAGCGTCCCATTGGCAGAGATGGTTTGTATGATGTCGCCGCGTTCGATATGCCGGGTTTTATATTGACTTTCTTTGGATTCTTTCTTTCCATTGCTGAACCAGTAAACGGCTGTGATAACAATCAAAATTAAAGCAATGACAATTTGTTTTATACTGAAAGTACGCATTTGAGTTAATTGATTAGATCCGATTCTGGATGAACAGTCATCAAAAAATTACTCCTTTACGGCGAAGAATTTCAGCTTAATGGATGAATAAAATTTTTTCAGAATGCGCGAGTGTTTTTATTTTTCTTCTTTCTCTTCTTCCGCCTTGAGTGCCTGTATCTGCTTTAAGCGTGCTTCAACACTGGATAATTGATAAAAATTTCCATTGCTGTTTTGCAGCGCAGTCTGCAATTGATCAATAGCGCCTGCATAGTGTCCTTTTAGCATATAAGATTCTGCCAGTGCACGATGCTCAAGCATTTTATCACCTAATAAGGCATAACATTGAGCCTGTAAACTGTATAACTGAGGGTCATTTTGAATGAGGTATAGTTGTTTGTTAATAAATTCGAGCGCTGTTTCAACTTGCTTGTTTTGTATCAGAGCATGTGCATAACCATGAATTAGGGCGCGATGTAGGGGATAAATCTTTAAAGCAGTTTTATAAGTATTGAATGCTTCAGTGATTTTTCCATTCGCAAGTTGCACGCTGGCTGCCAGTGTTTCAATCATGGCGCCGGCAATAATATTTTTATACTCAACCTGCACGGTTTTTCCTAATGGATGATTTGTCAGATCGGATGTAGAGGGATCAGTCTGTAGCAGTTGATACAAATGAGCTAGTTCCGTGCTGGCCTGTTTGGTGTTCTTGTCTCGTAATAAGGCATGAATGTAGCCATAGCGTTCCACAGCTTCATTGACATAACGTTTCTCATCCAGACGTGACTTGAATTGCACGACCGCATCGTGCGGTTTTCCTTGCATGGCGCGTAATTTGGCGCGTACCAGCAAAAAATCAATACTATCCGGGACCTGGCGGTAGGGCATTTCGCGGGTACGATTCTGGATATCTGCGATGCGTTCAAAAGTAATCGGATGAGTACGCAGATAAGAAGGGGCGCCACTCTCATGAAATCGTCCGGCTCTCTGGAGGCGTTCAAAAAAAGCCGGCATCCCCTGCGGATCAAATCCTGCGTCCATCAAAATACTTAGTCCAATCCGGTCGGCCTCTTTTTCATGCTTGCGGGTAAAATCCAGTTTTGATTGAATCAGGCTAGCCTGGGAGGCAACAAGTACAGCTTGACCGGCTTGGGGGTTAGCGCGCGCCGCAATAATCGCTACCGCCAATGCAGCTATTGATTTAGCAAAGTCGAATTTTTGCCCGGCGATCATACGCGCTAGGTGTTTTTGTGTGACATGGGCAATTTCATGAGACATCACAGCAGCCAGTTCGGATTCACTTTGTGTAGCAATGATGAGACCGCTATTGAATCCCATGAATCCACCCGGTAGTGCGAACGCATTGATCGTTGGGTCCTGCACTGCAAAAAATTCAAATGATTGGCCTGCACTGGCTTCATCCGAGTTAGCAATTAATTTATGTCCCAGGTTGCTGAGATAAATGGCGATCTCAGGATCATCCAGATACTTGGGATCTGCACGAATCTGACGCATGATTTGTAAGCCAATTTGCCGTTCCTGATGCGGTGTAATGGTGGCTTGCGATACATCGCCCAGATCAGGTAGTTCGTGGGCGTAAATATTGAGTGGAAACAGGATTGATAGCGCTATTATCAGGCAGATTAATTTCATGACAATAGGATAGCCATGGGTGATTCAAGTTCCACCGATCCTATTCATCTGTAGAGGCAGACCAAGCTTTATAACTGGATGTAATGGGATAATGCCAAGCTGTGCCAAAATCGCAAGGTGTAATACGAATGCCCGGAGGGGCCTGGCGACGCTTATATTCATTCGTGTGAATCAGGCGGAGAACTTTTTTTACATCTGCTTCATTGTAATTCAGTGCCATGATTTCAGGCGGTGAATAATTCTTCTCTATATAAGCTTCAATAATCGCATCTAAAATTTCATAGGGGGGTAAAGTATCCTGGTCAGTTTGGTTAGGTCTTAATTCCGCGGATGGCGGGCGCTGAATAATACGTTCGGGAATGACTCGGTTGATTCCGTTACGGTATTCACAAAGCTGATAGACCATCGTCTTACTGACATCTTTGAGTACTGCAAAACCGCCTGCCATATCGCCATACAACGTGCAATAACCGACAGCCGTCTCGGATTTGTTTCCCGTGGTCAGCACAATTAAACCGGAATGGTTGGAGAGTGCCATTAATAAGGTGCCACGGATACGGGCTTGTAAATTCTCCAGCATGGTATTCGAACCCGCCGGATCAGGTACAATTTGAAAAGCTGCTTCAATCTCTGCCAGATATTGGTCAAATAATGATTGGATATTGCACTCATAGTGCTTAACGCCTAATAGCGCAGCCATTACATTGGCATCATCCAGGCTGATGCTGGCCGTGTATTGGGAAGGCATCATTACGGTTTTGACCTTATCTGCACCCAAAGCATCTACTGCAATAGCCAGTGTCAGCGCTGAATCGATACCCCCGGAAAGTCCTAATAGTGCACCAGGGAAACCATTTTTTTGGATGTAGTCCTTAACTCCCAAACATAAAGCTTGATAGACGCTGGCGGTAGAAGTTTGTGAAGCGGCTAGTTTGCCTTTAGCTGGCTGCTTGTTGTAGATATTGATTAATTCAATGGCTTCAACAAATTCGCCTAATTGATGGGTGAGCTCTCCCTGCCGGTTCATTGCGAAAGAAGCCCCATCAAAAACCAGCTCGTCCTGTCCACCTACCAGATTGGTGTGGATAACAGAAATACCAGCCTGCTTAATAAACTGGTGAGTGAGCTGATAGCGGGAAACCTGCTTGTTGATATGATAAGCCGAAGCGCTAAGCACCAATAAAATGTCGAGGCCAGAGCGATTCTCTGCATGGGCCAAATGGCCTAGCCAGAAATCAGCGCAAATAGCAATACCGAATTTAATTCCACCCAGTTCAAATACGCAAGGCTCAGAATCGGTATCAAAATAGTAAGATTCATTAAAAAAAAGCGATTGGTGGAGAATTTTCTTGTGGTAAGTGTGGATGATTTTGCCGTTACAGATTACTGAAGCAGCATTATAAAGCTTGCCTTCGTGGAAGTCCGGATGACCAATAATCAAGGTGATATCATCAATTGCTTTTACCAGTTCTGTCAGTACATTATGGCAAGATTGACAGAAGGTTTCCCGTAACAATAAATCGGCGGGGGGATATCCGGATAAAGCCAGCTCGGGTGTTATTACTAACTGGGCACCGGCCTGTCTTGCTTGCTTGACAACATCCACTATCTTTGCAGCATTCCCGGCAATATTGCCTACGGTACAATTAATCTGAGCAATGGCAATACGCATGATGTGACCGGCGATACTGTCAGCTAGAAAGGTAACTGAGCATCTGGTTTGGCTTGCAGAATATTGTGACGGAAATCTTCCTGGATACGTTTCAAGGCTGATTCATCATCGGCTTCAAAGCGTAACACAATAACAGGTGTGGTGTTAGAGGCGCGTGCCAGGCCAAATCCATCCTTGTATTCAACTCGCAACCCATCAATGGTAATGATGTGTTGTGGATTGTTGAAAACGGCATTTTGTTGTAACTGTGCAATCAATGCGTGATTTTCACCTTCTGCTGTACGAACCTGTAATTCAGGTGTATTGATGCTGTCGGGAAGATTGTTAAGCGTGGCGTCGATATCAGCCTGATGGCTGAGTAATTCCAATAGCCGTGCACCGGCATACAGGCCATCATCAAAACCGTACCAGCGTTCTTTGAAAAATAAATGTCCGCTCATTTCACCGGCTAATAGCGCTTTCGATTCGATAAGCTTGGTTTTGATGAAAGAATGACCGGTTTTCCACATAACCGGCAAGCCGCCATGTTGGCTGATCCAAGGGGCAAGATTACGTGTACACTTCACATCAAATATGATTTTGCCGCCAGGGTTGCGGGAGAGTACATCAGCCGCAAACAGCATCAACTGGCGATCAGGATTAATAATATTGCCGTTCTTGGTCACAATACCGAGCCGGTCGCCATCCCCATCAAAAGCAAGGCCAATTTCTGCATCGGTCGTTTTCAGAGCCTGGATGATATCGCGCAGATTGGCTGGCACCGAGGGATCGGGATGATGATTGGGAAAAGAGCCATCCACATCGCAGAATAACTCAAGTACTTCACAGCCCAAGCCACGGTAGAGCGCTGGTGCAAATGCGCCAGCCACCCCATTTCCGCAATCAACAGCGATTTTGATCGGACGACTAAGCTTGACATCACCCGTGATGCGTTCAAGATAGCTATTAATGATATTGTGCTCTGAATAATTACCTGCTCCATAGGTTAGATCGCTATTTTCTATGCGCAAACGCAGTGCCTGGATAGTGTCGGCCGCTAAGGTTTCGCCACCCAGAACGATTTTGAAACCATTATATTCAGGCGGATTATGACTGCCGGTTACCATGACGCCCGAATATTGGCATAGTTCATGTGCTGCATAGTAGAGTATCGGCGTAGCTACCATACCAACATCGATTACATGAACGCCGCTTTTCTGGATGCCGCGAGCCAGTGCCTGGGATAACTCAGTGCCTGATAATCGACCATCACGGCCGATGGCGATCGTTGTCAGATTTCTTGCACGTGCTTCCGAGCCAATGGCATGTCCAATTTTTTCAACATTATTGGCAGTAATTGTTTTACCAACAATGCCACGAATGTCATAGGCTTTAAAAATTCCATACGGGATTTCATGCATAATTTAGTCGATCATTAAAAGTGAATTGTTGATAGAAGCAAAATAATGGTTTTTGTAGGATAATCATTGGGATGCAAATTCTAAAGAAATCAGAGAACTTAGTGGTGCCCTGCAATAGGGCCTCCTTTGAGGGTGTAATGAGTACCACAATAAGGGCATAGCGCCTCCCCCGTGGCTTCTATGGGCAAAAAAACCCGTGGATGCGAATTCCATAGTCTCATGGATGACATAGGACAATGCAACGGTAAATCGTCGACTGTAATTTCGATTTCACGTGCTTTGTTATTGGTTTGTTGATTCATAAGAATAACTCCACTGTAA